>JABDPT010000165.1 GCA_013042605.1 Paracoccaceae bacterium | reverse complement strand
TGGACGGGGTGTCCTGCGCTTTGGCGAGAGTCCAGCCGATGCGCGTCGCATAATCCATTGCTGCGCCAGATAGAACGATTTGTTTTGTCGCGCGCGGCGAAAGACGCCCTTTCTCAAGGTAAACGCTTGGTCCAAGCGTCAGTTGCGCGCGTCCATCGTGGCGAAAGACCCAAATCTCCCCGCTTTTGAGCGCCATTGAAACCGCCTTGCCACCCATGTCGAGTTCGGCATTGACATCCGGATGCAGGTGAAAGCGGATGTGGAAGGGTATGCCTTGCAGGTTCGAGGCGTCGAAAACGAAGTCGAACTGCTGCTCGGACTCGGGCGTCAGGGCAGAGAGGGAATCCTCGCCCACCAATCCGCGCCCGTCGGTGGCCAGTTCGAGACGACGCACATGCGCCAGCCCATGCGTTTTCTCGAACCCGTTATGGCTAAGCACCGCAACCGCCGTTGGTCCGTCCTCGGGTCGCGTACAGGTCACGTCGCTCGGCGTGTCCATCAATAGCTCGGTTTTCCGGCCCGCGATGAAGCCAGAACCACCCAATCGTGATGAACTGTATCCCTCGATCGCCAGCGTCGAATGCGATGGGGTCGCCCGCCCCGCCCGGCGCCAGCTTGCCCCGAAACTTGCACCGGATCCACAATTCACGATCACCGGGCGACGCCCGGAAGTCAGCTCGAAGGCCAGGGTCGAGGCATGGCCGTTCAGCGAATGCTCGGCCTGCGGGGGGCGTGCGGCATCGACGATGATGCTTGTACGCCCGTGTGACAGCCGCGCATATCCCATCGACAGGCCGGTGTGCCGCATCTGGCGGACACCAGATGTGGCCAATGCCTGATCCAGCCGCCCTTCCAGCCCCCGACCACCACCATGAAAGCGCGCCAGGCCGCCGTCGGTGTGCCGCAGCGAGCGCAAGGTTGGGGCCACACGTTCGATAGCCGCCTGATGTTCGGGCGCCGTGGCCATGCCCGCCTCGGTCAATGCATCCATCGACCACGTCAGCAAGGTGAAGACTTCAAGCAATTCTTCGGGGTTACGGGTCGGGATGCCGCCTTGCCCATCAATCCGTTCTGCACATTCCAGTGCAAGTGCCGCAGATGCCGGAGCGACATGACCTTCCATCTTGGCCAAGGAAAGCGACGCATAAATCAGCCCGCACAAGGCCTCGAACCGCGGCAATCCCGGCTCGCTCGCCTTCCAGCGCCGTGCCAGAAACCCGGTCTGGGACGAAAGAGCGCGAAAGAAAGCGGTGCTCACACTGCGATCTTGGCCGTTTAGCAGGAAAATCGCGTGATTGATCCATCGCATCAACCGGCGTCCGGTCAGTTCGGGTACCCAGCCCGGCCCCGAACCGCGTCCGTGCCGTGCGACCCATTGGTGCGTCCAGTCCTGGGCCTTGCGCCGCGCTTCGGCGTCCCCAACGGCGGCAAGATCATCGAGCCAGGTAAAGCCATGCACGTCGGCAGTGAACGCCTGATCGGGCATCGCCAAATCCCAGATCGACGTATCAGGCGCTTCGATCAGGTACCCGGCAAACAGGAAATTGCCGGCACAAAGCTGCCGCCCACGGGCAACACTTCCGATGGTGCGCGGCTCGGGCTGGCTGGTAAAGGCATTGGACCTTCGGCCAAAGGCGGCCAACCGCGCATGAAAGCGGTTGGTCAATCGCGTCTGTCGCGCTGCCCAGCTGTCGGGTGTGGACACGTCTCTCGTCCTGCCTGTGATGCCGGTTTGTCCGGCGATTGATTAGCAAACAGTGTAACCCCTTGGCGGGGCTCTGTCATCGCTGATTTCACGCGTCAGCGGGCTTTCGCAGTTGTGCGATAAAAAACCCATCCATACCGCCAAGGTCAGGCCAGTAGTCGGGGCGCAGGCGCAGCCCACCCTCTTCGCCGATCCAGCCCGGATCAATCCCGGGCCGTTCAAGGGCGGCGGGTTCTACCACAAGTGCGGGATGGCGATCCAACGCATCGCGCAATTGCTCTTCGCCTTCGTCGATCAACAGCGAACAAGTGCAGTAGACAAGCCGCCCGCCGGGCTTCAGCATCTCGAGGGCCGCATCGATCAGCGCGATCTGTAGGGCGAAAAGCGCGGGAAATTCGCTGCCATCCTTGGCAAAGGGTAAATCGGGATGGCGACGCAGCGTGCCGGTGGCCGAACAGGGCGCATCAAGCAAGATGGCGTCAAAATGGGTATCGGGCCGCCATTCCAACGCATCGGCCACGACGACGTCCGCCGCAAGACGCGTCCGCGCAAGATTTTCATGCAACCGCGCAACCCGGCGTTCGGACACGTCGACAGCGGTCACGTCGGCCCCCGCTGCCGCAAGTTGCAGGGTTTTGCCACCGGGCGCGGCGCACAGATCAAGCACACGCTCGCCGGGCTGCGGATCAAGCACGCTTGCCGGTATCGCAGCGGCGGCGTCCTGAACCCACCAGGCACCTTCGCCAAAGCCCGGAAGCTCGCTGACATGGCGTTGGCCATGCAGACGCACGCTGCCAGTTGGCAAGACATGACCGTCCACCATCTTGGCCAGAGCGGCCGCGTCCCCGTCGCGAGGCGTCAGATCGATCGGCACAGGCGCACAATGCGCGGCCTCCATCGCCGCAACAACGTCCTTGCCGAAATCCGCAACCAGCGGCTTCCGCAGCCATTTGGGCAAAACCGGCAATGGCAGCCCATCCCAATCGATCCCCGCTGTCGCGATTTTGCGAAGCACGGCATTGGCAAGTCCCGATTGCCGCTTGGTTTCGGGCATTGCGTTCAGGATGGTCACGGCACTGTTGACGACACCATGCGCGGCCATGCCTTCAGCGCAGATCTCATACACGGCCATCCGCAGCATATTGTGCGTGCGCGGTTCGGGCCGTTTGCGTAGATAGGGGCCAAGTGCACGATCCGACCGCGACGCCCAGCGCAAGGTTTCGGTGGCAAGCCGTTGCACCCGCGCCCGGTCGGCGGGCTCAAGCCGACGGACGACACGGGGCAAGGCTTCGGACAGCATTTCACCCGACACGGTCACCGCATCGATCAGGTCAAGCGCGGCCTTGCGCGCCTCTACCCCTGTCTGCGTCATGTGGTTTGTCCTGCCCAACTTGTTCCGCGGTGGCAGCGGCGTATATCATGCACAACGACACAACAAGTGAGCGCGCCGATGACCCATACCGAAACACCCGCCGATCTGCCCGAAGCCGCCAAGCGCGCGCTGGCCGAGGCCGAGGAACGCCGGAAGGCCGCAAAAGAGCTTGAGCTTGCGCCAGAACTGGGCGGGCGCGATGGACCCGAGCCTGTCCGCTACGGGGATTGGGAGCGTAAGGGGATCGCGGTCGATTTCTAGGCCAAGTGCCTATTGCAGGCGCAGATCGGCGTATTGGCCCGTGCCCTGATCGGACGTAAAGCGAAGCGTGTCACCGCTGACCTTCACTTCCTGACAATTCGCGCCAAGATCGCGCTGACCCCAAAAAAGGTCGCGGCAAAAGAAGCCATCCTGCCAGTTCCAGGCACCACGCACTTTCGCCCCGAACGCCCGGCCATCGATGCGCCCGTCCGGCTCTACCGTCAGTTTGATACCGAACCGGCTAAGTGTTCCTTGCGAAACGATCTGCACGAATTGATCGCGGTCGCGGATGGGCTGGAATGAGCTTTCGTCCTCAACCATACCCCACGTATCCGCGTTGGCAGCGGTCGCCATGAAACCCGCAATAGCAAAAGCGGCAAGACGGACTTTCATTCGAGATCTCCCGAAACTTTCGCACGTTACCCAGTTTGTACGCACGTGATCCGGTCTTGGATCAGGTCAGGCCAAGCACATCGATCATATCATACTGGCCCGGAGCCTTGTCCTGCCCCCAAAGGGCGGCCTTCAGCGCGCCCCGCGCGAAGATCCGCCGGTCGGTGGCAAGGTGCCGCAGGACGACACGTTCGCCATCGGCGGCAAAAATCACGTCATGTTCCCCGACGATATCGCCCCCACGAATCGCCGAGAACCCAATGGCACCACGTTCGCGCGCACCGGTAATCCCATCCCGTCCACGTTCGGAATGCGCATCAAGGTCGATCCCGCGCCCCTCTGCCGCCGCCTGCCCCAGCATCAGCGCAGTGCCGGATGGTGCGTCGACCTTATGCCGGTGATGTGCCTCCACCACTTCAATATCGAAATCTGCGTCCAATGCTTCGGCGACCTTGCGGGTCAGAACCGTCAACAGGTTCACCCCAAGGCTCATGTTGCCTGCGCGTACGATCACGGCGTGCCGGGCCGCGGGTTCAAGGGCCGCGACCTGATCGGCAGTCATGCCCGTTGTGCCGATGACATGCACCGCGCGGGTCTGTGCAGCCAGAGCGGCGTATTCAAGCGTTGCGGCGGGACTGGTGAAATCAAGCACAGCCTGTGCTTGCGCAAAGGGATCAAGCGGATCATCGGCCACGATGACACCAAGCGGGGCACCGCCCATGGCAACGCCCACATCCTGACCGATCCAGTCGTGACCCGCGCGCTCGACCGCGCCGACAAGCTGCAACGCGTCGCTTTCAGCCAACAGGCTGATCAGCATCTGACCCATCCGGCCCGACGCCCCCGTCACGACCACACCCGGCATGTCCGTCATCGCCTTCGTCCCCATTCAAAGCATTCCGCGCGTCTTAGCCGATGACCCGGCCATGGCAAACCCCTGCCTTGCGATGTGTGCAGAGAGGGACTAGACCGGCGCCATGGCGAAAAACCGTTTCTCTGAAGGGTCTGGCCCGTCGCAGCGTCAGTTGCGCGTGGGCGAATTGATCCGCCGCCGCTTGAGCGAGGTTCTGACGCGTGGCGACGTGCATGACCCGGAACTGAACACGATTTCGATCACGGTTGGGGAAGTTCGCGCCTCGCCGGATCTCAAGGTCGCGACGGCCTTCGTTCTGCCGCTTGGCGGCAAGGGAAGCGAAGAAGCACTGGCCGCCCTGCGACGCAATCGCGTCGAGATCCGGCGTCAGGTCGCCAAGGGGCTCGATCTCAAATTCGCACCCGAACTTCGCTTCAAACTGGACGAAACCTTTGACCGGATGGATGACACCCGGCGGCTTTTCTCGGATGAGACGGTGCAGCGTGATCTGGACCGCGATTAGGGCCGCGCTGGCTTTATCGCTTGGCGCCACGGTCGCAACAGCGGCGGACTGTGTCAGCGATGACTTCGAAGATGTCCCATATACCGCCTGCATCATTGACCCTGCGCAGGAAGAGCTGCGTCTCTTCCACGCCGATACCGAAGGCCAGGTTTATGGCACGTTTGACAGGGTGAACGCGGCCCTTGCCGAGCAGAGACAGGAAATCGGCGTCGCCATGAACGGCGGCATGTACCACGACGACCGCCGCCCCGTCGGGCTCTATCTTGAGAACGGGACCGAAACGATGCGGCTGGTCACATCCGAAGGCCCGGGCAATTTCGGGCTTTTGCCGAATGGCGTCCTGTGCATCGCGGGAAACAGCGTTCGGGTCATCGAGACCACAGTCTTTGTCGCAACCACACCCGATTGCACCTATGCGAGCCAGTCTGGCCCAATGCTTGTGATCGACGGGGCGTTGCACCCGCGGTTCCGCCCTGACAGCACCTCTCGCTTCATCCGCAATGGCGTTGGCGTGCGCAGCGATGGCGTTGTGGTCATGGCCATCTCGGACGCGCCGATCACCTTTCACCGCTTCGCCCGGCTGATGCGCGATGGGCTTGAAACCCCGGACGCGCTTTACATCGATGGCAATGTTTCGCGGATGTATGCACCATCCCTGAACCGCCACGACATCGGCCTTCCGATGGGCCCGATACTGGCAACGGTCGTTCCCACCGATTGACGTAATGCGGCCACGGCGCTAGGACCGCGCGCCTAAGCAATGAGGGTGTCATGGGACGCAGGCGCAAAGGGCGCGATATTTCGGGTTGGCTGATCGTCGACAAACCGGCGGGGCTAAGCTCGAATGCGGTGGTCGGCAAAGTGCGCTGGGCGTTCGATGCACGAAAGGCAGGCCATGCCGGCACGCTTGATCCGGATGCAACGGGGGTTCTGGCCATCGCGCTGGGCGAGGCGACCAAGACCGTGCCTTACGTGACCGATGCGCTGAAGTCATACCGCTTCACAGTGGCGTTCGGAGCCGAGACCACGACAGATGACAGAGAGGGCGAGGTGACCGAAACCTCGACACTGCGACCCGATGACGATGCGTTGCGGGCCGCCCTTCCCGCCTTCGAAGGCGACATTCAACAGGTGCCTCCGGCTTATTCCGCCGTCAAGATCGATGGCGAGCGTGCCTATGCCCGCGCCCGCGCCGGCGAAGAGTTCGAGATCGCCGCCCGCCCGCTTTATGTTGAAAGCCTAACGCTGCACGACCGCCCCGATATAGATCACGCGGTATTTGATCTCGTCTGTGGAAAGGGCGGCTATGTGCGGTCGATTGCCCGTGACCTGGGGCGCGCGCTTGGATGTCTTGGCCATGTCACCGCGTTGCGCCGTCTCTGGTCCGGGCCCTTTGATATCGAAGACGCCGTAACGCTCGCTCAGGTCGAAGAGCTGGCGCGACAAGAGGCGCTTGATGACCTTCTGCTGCCCCTTGAAACGGGCTTGGCCGACTTGCCCGAAGCACGCTGTTCCGCCGAAGCCGCCGCACGTCTGCGCCATGGCAATCCCGCCCCGGTTCTTACCAGCGAGGCGGAGTACGGCGACGAAACATGGGCGTCGCATGACGGGCAGGCCGTTGCTGTCGGCACCTATCGGTCGGGTGAACTGCACCCCAAGCGCGTTTTCGTCCTGTGATCGAGCGTAGCTTTCAAAAGGGCGACGCGGCCAGTATCGCGATCTACTCGCCCTGCGAACGCTATCGCTATCACCTCTCACGGGTGTGGAACTCCGGCGGATCGCGCGCGCTTTTTGTGATGCTCAACCCGTCGACCGCCACGGAACGGCAGAACGACCCAACCGTCGAACGCTGCGAACGGCGGGCCCGTGCGCTTGGGTTCGGGGCGTTCCGGGTCTGCAACATTTTCGCCTGGCGCGACACCGACCCGCGCCAGATGCGCCGGGCGGACGATCCGGTCGGTCCGGCCAATGACGCGGCGATTACGGACGGCTGCGATTGGGCGGACACGATTATTTGCGCCTGGGGCACCCACGGAGAGCATCTGGATCGCGGACCTGCCGTCGAGGCCTTGATGCGCGCGACGGGACGCGACCTTTACCACCTTGGCCTGACCAAGGCAGGCCATCCCAAGCACCCGCTTTATATCGCCTACAGCGCCCAGCCGCAGCTTTGGGTCTAGGCTGCGGGCGACACGGTCACGCTAAGGTCTTCTAGGGAAATTACCGGCGTATCCCGCAAAACCGCGATCACATCGCCGTTTGCAAACACATAACCATCTTCCGCACCGCTGCTTGGCACAACTTCGATAAACACATCCTCGGGCGGCAGATCGGACAGCACCGTCACCCGAAGAATATCCTGTCCGGCGACGAAGCCTTCGATTTCGGAAACCGGGTCAACGACGTCTCCCGGTACCGGCGCCAGGGGCGCAGTATCCAGCGGTTCGGTGTCAGGCTCATCCGCGAGATCGGGGGAAATGGGGACAAGTGCGGGTTCATCGATGGCGGGGGTGATTTCATCGGGCTGGTCGGGATCGACCGGGGCCAGCGGGGCCAGCGGGGCCGGATCGACCGCGACAATGTCGATATCGTCGAAGGGAACTGCATCAAGCCCCGGAAAACTGATCACCACCGGCACACCGCCGCTCCCGTGGCTCAGGGTAATCCCTCCGTCGTCGGGCGCGCTGACATCAAGTTCGGCACCGGGTTCAGCCACGTGAATCTCAAGCCGGTCGACGCCAGGCTGAAACGCATCGATCGTGACCACTCCGGCATCCGCCGACACTGTGTAGGTCGCGGGTTCGGGTTGGGCCGGTTCGGGCGGGTCGGGTTCGGTGACTTCGATCTGCTCCACCGGCGGCTGCGCTTCCTCGCCAGCGTCATCGATATCATCATCATCCGACAACGCCTCGATCACGATCGGCGCGGCAACCGCCGTGGCGAAACCCATCAGAAGCATGGCGGCAAGCATGTGTGGCACCTTAGAGAATGACGGCAACCAGACCCCTTACCACGGGCACGCGTCCTGCATGGACATAAATCTATTTAAAACATAAAGTTAATGAATGGTAATAGGTCTTGAAGACATCCCATCCGAACGCATCGATACCGGCGATGTCACGCTTTCGGTCAAGCGGATGGGTGACGGCCCGCCCCTTGTTCTTCTGCACGGCTATCCGCAAAACCACATGTGCTGGGCCAATGTCGCGCCCGCCTTGGCCAAGGCCAACACCGTGATCATTCCCGACCTGCGCGGCTATGGTGATAGCGACGCACCGGTGGATGATGCCGGTCACACCACCTATTCCAAACGTCGGATGGCGCAGGATGTCGTCGCCCTGGCAAGGCACTATGGCCATGATCGGTTTGCGATTCTCGGCCATGATCGCGGTGCCCGTGTGGCCTATCGCCTAGCGCTTGATCATCCCGACCGTGTAACCCGGCTCGGGATAGTCGAGATCGTGCCGACGTCCGACTTCTGGGCGGCCTGGTCGGCAGAACTCGCAATGAAGGCGTATCACTGGACCTTTCTGGCGCAACCGTCACCAATGCCCGAGACCCTGATCTCTGCCGATCCGGTCGGCTATATCGAACATACGCTGGCGGCCTGGACGTTGGCGAAGTCTCTTGAACCGTTTCCGCCCGCAGCGCTTGAGGCGTATCGCGCTCAGGCGCGCGACCCGGCCCGCATCGCCGCCATGTGTGCCGATTACCGCGCCGGCGCCACAACCGACCGCGCCCTCGACCTCGCGGACCGCGAGAAAGGACGCAAGATCACCGCACCGCTGAAATACCTGTATGCCGAAAGCGGGTTTCCCGCCCAGACCGGTGACCCCGCAGCTCTTTGGCGCGACTGGGCGACCGCCGTCACCGCAGCAAGTTGTGAAAGCGGGCATTTCGCAATGGAGGAAAATCCGCAGGCCGTGATCGACACCTTCGCGCCATTTTTTGCGGGAACCGAGGATTGACGGGTGTCGCCCCCGCACGATTGCACTAGCATCCTCGTTATGACCCAAGCGCCCGACCAACCCGACCTGACCGAAGAAATCCGCGCCCTGCGGCGCGAAGTGGCTCGCCTGAACGACCACCGCTTCATCCGCGTGCAAAACTCCGTGCCCCGGCTCTTGATGTTTCAACTCATGCGCGGCCTCGCGCTTGGCCTTGGCACGGTGATCGGCGCGTCGGTTCTGGTCTCTGTTCTGGCCTATGCGCTGGCCCAGATCGACTTTCTGCCGATCATCGGGGACTGGGCCGCCGATCTTGCCCGCCAGATCGAAGCGGAAGTGACGGCAAATCAGGATGGCAGCATCGAAACCGCAGAGTGATCACCAAACCTCTTTTCTTTTGATGTGATTCCCCCTATACGCCCGCATTCGCCGTGCGAACGGTGCTCCACGGGCCTGTGCTGGACGACATCCCGGCCTGCGCCATAACCCCTGATCCAAAGGAGATCCCGATGTCGATTACTGCTGAAGAAAAGCAAAAGCTGATGAAAGATTTCGCCACGAAAGATGGCGATACCGGGTCGCCCGAAGTGCAAGTTGCGATCCTGAGCTCGCGTATCGCGACGCTGACCGAACACTTCAAGACCCACAAGAAAGACAACCACTCGCGCCGCGGCCTTCTCAAGCTTGTCGCACAGCGCCGGAAGCTTCTCGATTACACCAAAGCCAAGGACGAGGCCCGTTATCAGGACCTGATCAAACGGCTTGGCATCCGCCGCTGACGCGGACGAACACCGGATTTCAAGGCCGCGCCCCGGCAATGGGACGCGGCCTTTTTCTTTGCATCCCAAGCAATATTGACTTTGCCCGCCCATCGCCCATCGTGGCGCAGCGTCGCGGGCATTTCCCGATGCCAGGGGCTCCATTGGAAAGGGCATCGCATGAAGGTTGGTTTCATCGGGTTGGGAAATGTCGGCGGTAAACTTGCCGGCAGCCTTCTGCGCAATGGTTACGACCTCACGGTGCATGATCTGGACGCCGCTCTTGTTGCCGGGTTCACCGGTCGCGGCGCCTCTGCCGGGGACAACCCGGCGGCGATGATGCGCGCCTGCGATGTGGTGATCACGTGCCTGCCCAGCCCCGCCGCTTCCGACGCCGTGGTCACCCAGATGCTGCCCGAGGTTGGCCCCGGCAAGACATGGGTCGAGATGTCAACCACCGACGCTGACGAGGTGATCCGCCTTGGTGCACTGATCGCCGAACGCGGCGGGCGGGCGGTCGAATGTCCGGTCTCGGGCGGCTGCCACCGTGCCGATACCGGCAACATCTCGATCTTTGCGGGCGGGGATCGTGAAGGCGTCGAACTTGTCATGCCGCTGCTTACACGACTTGGGCGACGCATATTGCACACCGGGCCGCTGGGCAGCGCGTCACAACTGAAGGTCATGACCAACTATCTGGCGACCGCCAATCTTCTTACCGTTTGCGAAGCGCTGATCACCATGAAAGCCGCCGGGCTGGACATGGCCACGACCTATGAAGCGATCCGCATCAGTTCGGGCACATCCTTCGTCCATGAAACCGAAAGCCAGCTTATCCTGTCGGGATCGCGGGATGTGAATTTCACGATGGATCTGGTGCAAAAGGATATCGGCCTCTTTCAGAAGCTGGCCGACGCGCACGGGGTGCCGTTGGAGTTGTCGCCCAAGATCATCGAGATCATGGCCGACGGCCAGAAACGGTACGGGGAAAGGGCGCAGTCGGACCGGATCATCGAACGCCTGGAAGAGGCGACAGGCCTTGCGGTTCGCGCGGATGGCTTCCCACTCGAACTCGTCGACACAGAGCCCGAGGAACAGGGCTATGAGATCGTGCGGGGCGGTCTGAACGCCACAGAATAGCACCACACCGACACCCCTGTCACACCGCCACTGCGAAAGCGCCTCGAAACGCTTCCCCTTCGCGCCGTTCTCCTGTATGGCCCCCCAATCTGAGACGTAGCGTTCCGATCCCGGCGCTAGGCAAAGGACAAGGGATCGGCGGCAATGGGGCCGCCATTCAAACGGGCACTCGGACCGCCGAGACAGGCCCAGACAGGAAACGACATGTTCAACGTTACAACTAAATCGATGCAGTGGGGGGAAGAGACCCTTACACTGGAAACGGGCAAGGTCGCCCGGCAGGCCGATGGGTCTGTGATCGCCACCTACGGCGAGACCTCCGTCATGGCGAATGTGACATTCGCAAAAGAACAAAAGCCGGGACAGGATTTCTTCCCGCTGACCGTTCACTATAATGAAAAGTACTATGCTGCAGGCAAGGTGCCCGGCGGTTTCTTCAAGCGCGAAGCGCGCCCGACCGAGAAAGAGACGCTGACCTCGCGTCTTATCGACCGGCCGATCCGCCCGCTGTTTGTCCCCGGCTTCAAGAACGAAGTGCTGGTGATCTGCACCGTGCTGAGCCACGATCTTGTCAACGACCCCGACGTCGTTGCAATGATCGCCGCCTCTGCCGCGCTGACCCTGTCGGGTGCGCCGTTCATGGGGCCGATTGCCGGCTGCCGTGTCGGATATGTCGACGGCGAGTATGTGCTGAACCCCGAAATCGACGACATGCACGATCTGCGCAACAAGCCCGATCAGCGGCTTGATCTTGTCGTTGCCGGGACCAAAGACGCGGTGATGATGGTCGAATCCGAAGCATACGAGCTTTCGGAAACCGAAATGCTGGGCGCGGTGAACTTCGCGCACGAACAGATCCAGCCCGTAATCGACCTGATCATCGATCTGGCCGAAGAAGCGGCAAAAGATCCGTTCGACTTCCAGCCTGCGGATTACAGCGACCTCTACGCCGCAGTGAAGGCCGCCGGCGAGGAAAAGATGCGTGCCGCCTTCGCGATAACCGACAAGCAGGAACGCACCACGGCGATCTCTGAGGCGCGCGCAGCCATTCAGGCCGCCCTAACCGAAGCGCAGCTGGCTGACGAAAACCTCGGTAGTGCCTTCAAGAAGCTGGAAAGCTCGATCCTGCGTGGCGACGTCGTAAAGACCGGCAAGCGGATCGACGGGCGCGACACCTCGACGGTTCGGCCCATCGTCGCCGAAACCGGCCTTTTGCCGCGCACCCACGGATCGGCGCTGTTCACCCGCGGTGAAACGCAGGGTCTTGTCGTGACAACGCTTGGGACCGGCGACGACGAACAGATGATCGACGCGCTTCAGGGCACCTATCGGTCGAACTTCATGCTGCACTATAACTTCCCGCCCTACTCGGTCGGTGAAGTGGGGCGCTTCGGCTTTACCGGTCGTCGCGAAATCGGCCACGGCAAGCTTGCCTGGCGGGCGCTTCAGGCTGTTCTGCCTGCGGCAACCGATTTCCCCTACACGGTGCGGGTGGTCTCTGAGATCACCGAATCCAACGGGTCGTCCTCGATGGCCTCTGTCTGCGGCGGTTCGCTTTCGATGATGGACGCAGGTGTTCCTTTGAAAGCGCCGGTTGCAGGTGTGGCCATGGGCCTCATCCTTGAAGAGGATGGGTCCTACGCGATTCTGACCGACATCCTGGGTGACGAAGACCACCTTGGAGACATGGACTTCAAAGTGGCCGGCACCGAAAAGGGTATCACGTCGCTTCAGATGGACATCAAGGTTGCCGGCATCACGTCGGAAATCATGTCGAAGGCACTTGATCAGGCCAAAGAAGGTCGCCTGCATATTCTTGGCGAAATGAACAAGGCTTTGTCCGGCGCGGGCGAATTCAGCGTTCACGCACCCCGCATCGAAACGATGCAGGTGCCCACCGACAAGATCCGCGAAGTCATCGGTTCGGGCGGTAAGGTCATCCGTGAAATCGTCGAGGTTTCGGGTGCCAAGGTCGACATCAACGACGACGGCATCGTCAAGATCGCATCGCCGAACCAGGAGTCGATCCAGAAGGCCTATGACATGATCCACTCGATCGTGGCCGAGCCCGAGGAAGGCCAGATCTACAAAGGCAAGGTCGTGAAGATCGTCGATTTCGGCGCCTTCGTGAACTTCTTCGGCAAGCGCGACGGCCTTGTGCATGTCAGCCAGATCGAAAACCGCCGCCTGAACCATCCCTCGGACGTTCTGAAGGAAGGTCAGGAGGTTTGGGTCAAGCTTCTGGGCTTCGACGATCGCGGCAAGGTGCGCCTCTCGATGAAAGTCGTCGATCAGGAAACCGGCGAGGAAGCCGCAAAGGAAGAGACGGCGGAATAAAGCCGAACCCTTCGGAAAATACTCGAAAGCCCGCACCTCACCGTGCGGGCTTTTGTTTTTCCGGTGTCGTTTGTCCGGGGTGCAAACTCAGGCCTCAAACCCGTTGGCAAGAAGCTTGGAAGCTCAAAGCGGCGTCGCAAACTGGTCTAATTCCCAGCTACGCCAAAAATTAAGACTCCGATGCCAAGTTGCGCGCAATCTGCGAGCGGGTACATGGCAAACACCTCAATCATTCTACGGGACGCAAAACGTCTGATTGAACGTACTCTGGCCATGGCGCCTAGCGGCCACGCGCTGCTCGACCTTGATGGCCGGCTGCTGACCTGCAACGACGCGTATGCTCAACTGCTGAAACGTCCTGTCGCGGAACTGGCGGATGGCGAATTTCGCACGCATGTCGATCAGGCCCAATGCTACGTTGTCGAGGCTTGGTTTAAAGCGGCACGGGCTGGAGAAAGCCCGCCTCCGCGGGAAATCCTGCGGCTGCGAACAGGCGATGGCAATTCGATAAGCGTTCTGGTCGAAGTGACGAGCATCCAGGACCATAAAGGCAACCCTGCCGGGTTGCTCGTTGTCGCAGGAGACGTTTCGGGGAACGCCGAACGTGCGGGCGTTCATCCGTTTGAGCCAATCCCAGACAATACCGCCTACTGGCAATACGATCCAACAACCGACGCAATCAGGTTGAACGCCGCCGCGGAAGCCATTCTGGGCCATGCCGCGGGTACATATCCATGCCGGACCCTGAAAGAGCATCTGGAAATCCATCCCTCAGAGAAGCCGACAGAGACGGAAACAGAAGCCATCGCGGCCTTTCTGGGGAAGCGCACCGAGAACGAGGATTTCGGTGGTTTGCCAACGCTGTACCGGACAAGGCGGGCTGACGGCGCACAGATCTGGCTACAATGGGACAGGCATCCCGCAGATGTCTCTGTGGAAGACGGCCCGGTAACAATCACCGGAACCCTGCGGGACATATCTGGCCCTCTCGCTGCCTTCCTCGACCTCTGGGACGAGCGCGCGAAAATGGAACGCCGTGCCCGTCTGTCCGAGACTGCCATCGAGGCGAGCGGCCTCGGCACCTGGCGCATCTTGCCCGGTGACGGCTCTGCCTGGTTTTCGGACGCATGGGTTAGAAGCCTTTGCTATGAACCGGGCGAGTTGACGCCCAGTCTGTCCACGTATTTCGACCTCATCCATCCCGGCGACCGGAAACGTGTGAAGCAGGAATACACCGATGTCCTGTCCAGTAACGACGCACGGTTCACGAGCGATTTTCGGATGCGCCGCAAAGACGGCGGCTATGTCTGGATCAGCTCTCTTGGCCGCGTCGTGGAAAGCCCGAGCCAGCCTGGCGGCAAAGCGCTTGTGGGCACGCAGAATGATATTACCGCCAAAATGGAGACGCGCAGAGCGCTGAAAGTCGCCGCGGAAAAAGCGCGCGTTTCCGCCGCTCGACTGGAGCGGCTGACCGAAAACGTACCAGGTGGCATCTTCGAATTTAGGATCGGCCCCGAGGGCGAGATGAGCTTTCCCTATGCCACGTCGAGCATGGAAAAACTCTTGGGGCTGTCGTTGAAGGCGTTGGTCGCCGATGGGGCGAACATTTTCGAAAACGTGCACCCGGATGATACTCAGGGCCTGCACGCCGCGATTACCGCATCTCACCAAACACTTGGCCTCTTCAAGTACACGTACAGGATTCTGCATTCCGAACGCGGGTTGCGCTGGATCAGGATCACTTCAACCCCGGTCGCGATGCCGGATGGCAGCGTCATCTGGTATGGCAGCATGTTCGACGTAACCGAAGAGGTCGAGCGCGAACAGGCGCTCGAGGCCGCGGCAGAGATCGCAAACGTCTGGTCGTCGCGGCTGGAGCGGCTGACCGAGAACGTTCCTGGCGGGATCTTCGAGTTCATGATGAATGCCCAGGGCGCGATGAGCTACCGCTACGTGACGCCCGGTATGGCCGCGCTGGTGGGCACGACGATGGCGGAACTACACGCCGACGGCGCGGCAAGCTTCAACAACGTTCATCCCGAAGATGCAGATCTGGTTCAAGGGGCGATCGAGAGGTCGCGGGACGACCTTGAGGTTGTGAAGGTCACATATCGGATCAACCATCCCAAGCTTGGTCTTCGCTGGCTTCGGGTCAATGCAAGCCCGGAGCCACTGCCCGACAGCACTGTTGTTTGGTACGGCAGCATGTTTGACGTGACCGACGAGGTGGAACGCGAGCAGGCGCTGAAAACAACGGCTGAAATTGCGCATACCGCATCGGCGAGGCTGGAACGCCTGACCGACAATGTGCCCGGTGGCATCTTCGAATTTTCAATCGATTCGACTGGCCGGATTAGCTTTCCCTATGCGAGTTCGGGCATGGGGCCGCTATTGGGTACAACAGCGGACGTAATAAGCAATAAGCCTGAAGCCGCCTTCGCAAATATCCATCCCGAAGACGCTTTGCGCGTGCAGGAAGAGATCGGAAAGTCGAGCGAAACGCTTGACGTTTTCAAGCTGAACTACCGGGTAAACCATCCGGAACGGGGCCAGCGGTGGTTACAGGCGAAGTCCACACCAATTGCACAGCCCGACGGTATGGTCGTGTGGTACGGCAGCCTTTTCGACGTCACCGATGACGTCGAACTGGCGCAAGAGCTTGAGACTGCCCGTCACAGGATGGAGACGCTTTCGCTGATCGACGCGCTTACCGGTCTGCCCAATCGGCGCGCCTATGACGAAGAAATGGCAGCGCGTCAGGCTGACGAGGGCTCTTTCGGAATGTGCCAATCAACCGTGCGCATCGATCTCGACCACTTCAAGGCCGTGAACGATACGCTGGGGCATGCGGCGGGCGACGCGGTGCTGCAACGGGTCAGCGAGTGCTTGCGCGAAACCATCCAGGAAGGTGATTTCGCGGCGCGCATGGGGGGCGATGAATTCGTCGTGGCCCTCGCACCCGGTCGAACGGCCGCTGATGCCGACGACCTGGTCCGACATCTGCGCGCGGCGATCAAGATACCGTTCATGTTCGAAGGTCGGCATTGCCGCTTCGATGCAAGCTTCGGCGTCGCGTCGACCGAGACTGTGCCAGCCGAACCGGCAGATTTGCTGAGTTTGGCCGATGCTGCCTTGCTGGAAGCGAAAAACATGGGCCGCGGCCGGTCAACGGTGTTCACGCCGGACATGCATGACGAGCTTCTGCGCAGTCGTCAGCTTGCCACAGAGATCGAGCAGGCTCTCGAAAACGCCGAGTTCGTTCCGTACTTCCATCCCCAGATCGATGCCGCAACGGGTGCCATCGCCGGTTTCGAGGTGCTCGCCCGTTGGGAGCGTTCTGGCCACGGCCTCATACCGCCGGACGATTTCATTCCCGTGGCTCAGCAGATGCGGCTGGTGCAGGATATCGACCGGATGATGTTCGACAAATCGCTCGCCACACTTGGCCGGTTGCAGAGCGAGGGCTTCAAGGTACCGAAACTGTCTTTCAACGTTTCAGGAGGGCGCGTCCATGACCCGGACATCGTGAGATCCGTCCGGCATCTGCAAACCAACGGCACCCATGTTGCATTCGAACTTCTCGAATCCATCCTGCTGGAAGAAGAAGGCGCCGTTTTCGAGCATCACATAGATCAGTTGAAGGAATTCGGCATCGGTATCGAGGTCGATGACTTCGGGTCAGGTCGCGCATCGATCATTGGCGTTTTGCGCGTATCACCGGACGTCTTGAAGATCGACAGTCGACTGATCGCGCCACTGTTCGACAGCAAGGGTGCCCGCGGCCTTGTGAACGCGATCATCGATATCGGGCGCTCGCTAGAGATCGATATCACGGCCGAAGGTGTCGAAAGCCTGGATCACGCGTGGACGCTTCGCGAGATGGGGTGCCGCACGCTACAGGGCTTTGCTTTCGCACACCCTATGAGCGAGACGGACCTCAAGGATTATCTCAGGGCCTTCCAACCCGTTTTCAAAGAACGCCGTTCACGCAGAACAAACGACAATTAATAGAGTGTCGACGTCACGCCGGGCCGTGCGGCACCGTTCAGGCCTGAAAGCGCGAAACGCAGATCAATAGTTGCTCCCACGAAAACAGGCGTCCGCGTACGTCCAATCGTCCATTTGTCAGCAAGCCCAATCAACGCCGACAACGACCATCCCTCTCCCCTCGCACCAACGCTTTCCTTGCCGCAACGTTACTGCCTGCTTTTCAGGCGAATCATGTTTAGACATTCGAAAAAACAACCTTGGGAGGATTGAATGAAGACTACTGTATTAACCTTGGCACTTGGGTTTGCCTTGGCTGCGCCGGTTAGCGCAGCGAGCCTGTCGGACGTGTTTTCCGGCTATTACGTGTTTGGCGACAGCCTGTCGGATGACGGCAATCTTTTCGAGCGCACCAGCCTGCTCAGCCCCGATGGATCAGGTCGCCCGCCCGCGCCCTATTTCGACGGCCGCTTTACCAACGGGCTTGTTTTCTCTGAACTTCTTGCTGCGGATTTCGATAGTGCGAACACCGAAAACTATGCCTTCGGTGGGGCCACGGCTCTTGGCGGCACGGGCGGTATGATCGACAACCTGACCACGCAGCTTGGCAATTTCCTGACAGATTCGGCCTTGACAGACACCGGCGAGCGCCCGCTCGTCTCGATCTGGGTCGGGGCCAACGACATTCTGCAAAGCGTGGCCTCTGCTGATCTCTTCAGCACCTCGATTGCGGCGGCGATGGCCGTCGGTGACGCGATTGAAACGCTTGCGAATGACGGGGCGTCGTCGATCACTGACTTCGTCGTCTTCACACTGCCCGATATCGGCATGTCGGCTCAGTTTGCGGAACTGAACTTCAACAACGCAGACCTAACGCCAGGCGACGACGCCACCGACTTCGCCGTGGCGTCACAGCTTCAGGCCGCGGCGACCGCTGCCGTACAGCTCTATAATCATACGCTGATCGACGAACTGGGCCTTCTTTCGGCCACGGGCCTCAACATCTATACCGTCGATGCCTTCGCGCTGTTGACCGAGGCACAGGCCGATCCGGACAGCTTCGGACTGATCAACTCCACAAGCCCATGCCTCTATGTCGATCCCGAGGAAACGCCCGACGGTGTCTTCCCGTATTGCGGGCCGGATCTGGCAAAGCAGTACCTTTTCTTCGATGGCGTGCACCCAAGCTCTACCATCCACGCGCGTCTGGCCGACGAAGTACGGGCCGCGATCGTACCGCTGCCTGGCGGCTTGCCGCTCTTGGGCGGCGCGATGCTGGGACTAGGATTTGTGATGTCCCGACGTCGGGACGCACGCGCAACCTGAGCGCCCTTTCGGCCCGCCGGGTATGACCGGCGGGCTATTGCCAACAACAAAATTGAACCGATTGCACAAAGCAAAATACGGTTGATTGGTGCTTTTCCCGGCAGGGATTGGCGAGAAAGCGCCGATTTGTTCAAAGGACGTGACCCCGGCGTTTCCAAACCAGCAGGGTTTGTCGCGACAGCGCCGCAATTCCGTCAGACCTCCGCCACAGTGTGGTCCGAGCATCGCCCTTGTCCCACTGGTCCCGAGTGTCCCGCTTTTCACAGAACAACCCTGCAAAAGGTATTCGATGCCGGATCATTCCCTGATTCTCGACGCCGCCCGCGCGCTGCACCTGATCGGATTGGCTCTTGGCATCGGGCTTGCCTTTCTGGCGGACCTTACTGCCTGGCGGGCGCTTTTCAGACCGCTCTATGAGCCAGAGCATGAAATGCTGCACCGGTTGCACAATCTGGTTGCCTGCGGGATCATCCTGCTGTGGATCAGCGGTTTGGTCATCCTTTGGCACCGCACCGGGTTTCAGATCGACCAATTCTCACCCAAGCTGATCGCAAAGCTCACGGTTGTGACCATGCTGACGTTCAACGCATTCGCCATTGCGCGCTTCGCCCTGCCCGCATTGTTGCAATACAGGGGATACTGCATCGGCGAGATCCCGATGGGCGACAGGCTTCGCTTGGGCGCCATTGCCGGTCTGTCGACGACCTGCTGGGTATCGGCGCTTGCCCTTGGCGTCTTCAGCCGGATGAAGACGATGTCCTATGCCGAACTCACCGATACCTTCGCACCGGTTTTCGCGGTTATTCTCGGTGCGTCGCTTGTGCTCGCGATCCTCTCTCCGTTGGTGGCGCGCATAGCCTCGCGCAACGCCGCCCCGCGCGGCGCGGCATTACGCTAGGCACTCAGTCCGTTCAGCCCGGCGCTTTGGCCATCCGAAGATAGGGAAGGACGGTTTCGAACTCTCCGAACTGTTTCTTCGCGTCTTCGTTCGAAACGCTGGTCTTGATCACAACGTCCTCGCCCGGGTTCCAGTTGGCAGGCGTGGCCACCGGATAGGCATCGGCCATCTGCACACCATCCAGCGCGCGCAACACCTCGGCAAAATTCCGGCCCACCGTCATCGGATAAGTCATCATCAACCGCACCTTCTTGTCGGGGCCGATGATGTACACGACACGCACGGTCTCGGAATCCATTGGTGTCGGCGCATCGGGCAACATGAACTCGGCGGGCAACATGTCATACGCCTTGGAAATCTTCAGGTCCTTGTCCGCCAGAATCGGAAACGTGACTTTCGCACCACCGACCGTTTCGATGTCGGCTTTCCACTTCTGGTGCTCTGGCACACCATCGACGGACACGCCGATCACCTTGGTGTTTCGCTTGGCCCATTCATCGGCCAACTGTGCGACCGCGCCAAACTCGGTCGTGCAAACAGGGGTAAAGTCCTTGGGGTGTGAAAACAGGATCGCGTAGCTGTCGCCGATCCAGTCATGAAATTTGATTTCACCCTCGCTGGACTCGGCGGTAAAATCGGGAACCACATCATTGATACGCAGTGCCATGAAAACGCTCCTTCCTTGGTTGGGTAATGCCGCTTGACTACTAGAACGCGCCGCAAAGGGACAGGACCCGGGCGGTTGAACATGTTGTGAACGGGCATTACGCAAAGGGCTGGTTATCACGCAACGACGCCAGCCGTTTGTCGCGCGTCAATTAAAGGAGAGATCAAATGCTGGAATACCGTCAGTTCTATATCGACGGCGCCTGGGTTGACCCGGCCGAGCCGAACGATTGCACCGTGATCGATCCATCCACCGAAGAGCCTTGCGCGGTGATTTCGCTTGGCTCGCAAGCCGATACCGACGCGGCCGTGGCCGCGGCCCGGCGCGCCTTTCCCGCATGGGCGGCTACCCCGGTTGAGACCCGGATTGGGTATGTCGAAAAAGTGCTCGAAATCTACGAGCGGCGCATGGATGAAATGGCCGAGGTTATCAGCCTCGAAATGGGCGCCCCGATCGATTTCTCTCACAAGGAACAGGCCACCGCAGGCTCCGACAATATTGCCGACGCGCTGGCCTCGGCCCGCAAGATGTCGTTCGAGAAAGCGATTGACGAAAACACTCCGGGCGCGCGCATCCTGATGGAACCCATCGGCGTTGTCGGCATGATCACACCGTGGAACTGGCCAGTAAGCCAGGTCACGCTGAAGGTGTTTCCCGCGTTGATCGCGGGCTGCACGATGGTTCTCAAGCCGTCCGAATTCGCCCCGCTCGACGCCGTTCTGATTGCCGAAATGATCGACGAAGCCGGCATTCCCGCCGGCGTTTTCAACCTTGTGAACGGCGATGGCGCCGGGGTCGGAAGCCAGCTTTCAGCGCATCCGGATGTCGACATGATCAGCTTCACGGGCTCGACCCGCGCCGGCAAGCTTATCTCGAAGGCCGCCGCCGAAACGCTCAAGCGGGTGTCGCTCGAACTGGGCGGCAAGGGGGCCAACATCATCTTTGCTGACGCCGACGAGAACGCCGTCAAGCGCGGCGTGCGCAAGTGCTTCAACAACACCGGACAGTCGTGCAACGCACCCACGCGGATGATGGTCGAGGCGTCGATTTACGATCAGGCCGTGGAAATCGCCCGCGAGACGGCCGAGAAGACACTTGTCGGCAACGCGCATGAAACCGGACGGCATATCGGACCGCTCGTGTCGGGCATTCAGTATGATCGGGTACAGGCACTGATCCAGAAGGGCATCGACGACGGCGCGCGCCTTGTCGCTGGCGGCACGGGCCGCCCCGAAGGGTTCAATCGCGGCTTCTATGTCAGGCCCACGGTCTTTGCCGATGTCACCAACGACATGACGATTGCCCGGGAAGAGATCTTTGGCCCGGTGTTGTCGATCATGAAATTCGAAACCGAAGATGAGGCGATCGAAATCGCCAATGACACGCCCTATGGCCTGACCAACTATCTGCAGACAAGCGATGGCGCGCGGCGCAACCGGATGGCGCGCAAGCTGCGGTCTGGCATGGTCGAAATGAACTACCAATCGCGCGGCGCTGGCTCGCCCTTTGGCGGTGTGAAATCATCAGGCCGCGCGCGCGAAGGCGGCGTCTGGGGCATCGAAGAGTATCTTGAGGTGAAGTCGGTGTCCGATTGGGCGGCGGAATAGCATCCAAACCTCATGTTTGAAAACGCACAAAGGCCGCGCGCGGGCGTGCGTTTTCTTAAATCTCTGCACTTGATACCTGTCTTGCAACGCTTCGCGAGACAGGAGATTCTCAATGTTGGATCAAATCAAGGGCCTGCACCACGTCACATCGCTGGCCAGTGGCGCCCGTAGTAACAACGCGTTCTTCACCGATACCCTCGGCCTGCGCCGGGTGAAGAAAACCGTCAACTTCGACGCGCCGGACGTCTATCACCTTTATTATGGCGATGAGGCGGGCAGCCCCGGTTCTGTCATGACCTATTTCCCCTTCCCGAACGCCGCACGCGGCAAGAAGGGCACGGGCGAGGTTTCGACAACCGCCTTTTCCGTCCCGGACGGCAGCCTTGATGCCTGGGCCGAACGCCTGTCCAAGCGTGGCGTGACCGGCCTAGGTCGCGGCACCCGCTTTGGCGACAGTGTCCTGACCTTCGATGGCCCTGATGGTGACGAGTTCGCGCTTGTTGAACAGAAGGATGACACGCGCGAGGGGTGGACCGGCGGCGGTGTCAGCGATGACATGGCCATCCACGGCTTTCATTCGGCCGCCATGCGCCTGAAGGACGAAGGCGCCACCGCCGAGCTTCTGAAGTTCATGGGCTACAAGGAAGTTGACCGCGACGGCGATGTCATCCGCTTTGCGGTCGAGGATGGAACCGGCGCAAACACCATCGATATCGAAACCGTTCCGGGGGCCCCGATGGCCGGGCAAGGTGCCGGTTCGGTCCATCACATCGCCTTTGCCGTCGAAAACCGCGCTCGCCAGCTTGAGGTGCGCGAGGCGCTGATGGACACCGGGTATCAGGTGACCCCGGTCATCGACCGCGATTACTTCTGGGCCATCTATTTCCGCACCCCCGGCGGCGTCCTTTTCGAGGTCGCAACAAACGAGCCCGGTTTTGACCGTGACGAAGATACCGCCCACCTGGGTGAGGCGCTGAAACTGCCTGCACAGCACGCACACCTTCGCGGCAAACTAGAGCGTATCCTTGAGCCGATCGGGGACTGAGGCATGAGCTACATCGCCAGACGTACAGATGGGGGCGCCGATGCGCCCCTGTTTCTGACCTTTCATGGTACCGGCGGCAGCGAAGACCAGTTTCACGGCCTGGCCGAACAGCTTCTGCCCGGGGCGCACATCGTCTCACCACGTGGCGACGTATCGGAAATGGGCGCACCCCGCTATTTCCGCCGCACCGGCGAAGGCGTCTATGACATGGCCGATCTTGCGCAGCGTACCGCCGCAATGACCGCGTTCATCGAAGGTGAAAAGGCGCGCACCGGCGCAAGTCGCGTCATCGGGCTGGGCTATTCGAACGGGGCCAACATTCTTGCATCCGTTGCCTTCGAACGGCCCGACCTTGTGGACGACATGGTGCTGATGCACCCGCTGATCCCATGGCAACCCCCCGCGCAACCGGGCCTTGCCGGGCGGCGTGTGCTGATCACGGCGGGGGAACAGGACCCGATCTGTCCCGCACCGATGACCAAGGCCCTCGCCACGTATCTGACCGGGCAAGCCGCCCGCGTTCAAACGCATTGGCATCCCGGCGGGCACGAGATTCGTCAGGACGAAGTGACGGCAATCCAGGGCTTTCTGGCCACCGAGAACGCCTAATCAGAAAGAGGGCCTGGCCGAAAACGTCAGGCCCTTGCCCCCATCGGGGTGCCGCAGGCGAAGACTTTCGGAGTGCAGCATCAGCCTTGGAAACGCGCGCGCGGCCCCCGTGGCATAGAACGGATCGCCAAGGATCGGATGCCCGATTTCACGCATATGCACCCGCAATTGATGTGACCGCCCCGTCTGCGGCATCAACCGCACCCGCGATGTTTTGCCATCCTCGCGCTTGAGCAGTTTCCAATCGGTCACCGCCGCCCGCCCGCTTTCGTGATCGATCATCTGTAAGGGCCGGTTTGGCCAATCCACGATCAAGGGCAGGTCCACGGTCCCGGAACTCTCAATCATATGGCCCCAGACCCGCGCGACATAAACTTTGCGCACCCCGCGCTTTTCGAACTGAAGCCCAAGGTGCCGTTGCGCATGGGGCGTCATCGCAAAGACCATCACGCCTGAGGTATCGCGATCCAGACGGTGCACCAACAATGCTTCGGGGAAGGCCGACTGAATACGGGCTAGCAGGCAATCGGCAAGGTGTTCGCCTTTGCCCGGCACCGACAGCAAGCCAGCGGGCTTGTTCACCAGCAAAAGCTCGTGATCGACATGCAGGATATCCAGCGGATCGTTCGGTGGGTTGTAATCGTCGCTCATGCAGCGCGCGGGCCCGAATAAGTGCCAAGAAGCACGCCGTAGACGATGAAGCACACCGCCATAACACGCCGGAACCACGCATTCAGCACCGCCCCCATCGCGGCCCGACCCAGCCCTGCGCCAATGGCCGTGTATCCGGTATAACTAAGCGTCGTAATCGCCAAGGCAGTGGGCACAATCGCCCACATCTGCCCCCAGATCGGCACATCCGGTTGCACGAATTGCGAAAACGCCGCGAGGTAACCCGCCACGGACTTGGCGTTGATCGTGGCGATCATGAACGCGCGTCCATAGATCGACCGGGCCGACAGATGCCCAAGCGACACGGGCCTGTTTGCGTTGATCAACCCCCGAATGCCCAGCCAGACCAGAAAGGCCGCGCCGACAAGCTTGGCCCACCAAAACGCGGTTGGTGAGGCGGCGATGAGGGCCGTGATTCCGGCAGCCGACAACAGCAAGAAAAGCGTGGCTTGCGTCAGAATCCCCGCCACGCCCCAAAGTGACCGGCGAAAGCCAAGGGTCATGCCGTTATTGATGCAATTCACCGCATTCGGCCCGGGCGTCGTCACGAAGACCACCCAGAACAGGGCAAAGACAACCCAGCCCTCAAAACTCATCGCGCAAAGACCGAAAGCAGAATATCGCCAAGCCCGCGCGCATCCTCGTGGGTGAACGCAGCGGGCCTGTCGCTGTCGATATCGAAGACGCCAATCAGGCGACCCTGCGCATCGCGCACCGGCAGAACAATCTCGGAACGGGTGCTGCTGGAACAGGCGATGTGGTCGGCAAACGCCTCTACATCATCGACAAGTTGCACTTCACCGGTGCGAGCAGCGGCGCCGCAGACGCCGCGTGAAAACGGGATGACAAGGCACCCATGCCCACCCTGATAGGGCCCGATCTTGAGAAGCTCGGGCGCGGTCACCCGGTAAAACCCCGTCCAGTCAAAGCGGTCATCGCTGTGATGCACTTCACAAGCCACCGTCGCCATCAAGGCAATCTCGTCGGTTTCACCCTCGGTCAGCGCCGCAATACGCGCGGCCAAAGCAGGGTAATCCATCACATCCGCTCAATCGCGATGGCCGTGCCCTCACCGCCACCAATACAGATCGCCGCCACACCCCGCTTCAGATCATGCGTTTCAAGTGCGTTCAGCAAGGTTACGATGATCCGCGCGCCAGAGGCCCCGATGGGATGGCCAAGCGCACAGGCCCCGCCATGGATGTTCAACTTGTCGCGCGGCACGCCCATGTCCTGCATGAAGGCCATGGGGACAACGGCGAAGGCCTCGTTCACCTCCCACAAATCGACATCGGCGACGGACCAGCCGACGCGGTCGAGAAGCTTGCGCGCGGCCGGAATGGGCGCGGTGGTGAAAAGGCCGGGGGCCTGCGCATGGCTGGCATGGCCCAGAATACGAGCACGCGGCGTCAGCCCCTCTGCCTCGGCCTTCGCCGTATTCGTCACGACAAGTGCCGCGGCCCCGTCAGAGATCGACGAGGAATTGGCCGCCGTGACCGTGCCCTCGGGCCGGAACGCCGGCTTGAGATGCGGGATCTTGTCGGGGCGCGCGCGGCCCGGTTGTTCATCTTCCGCCACCTCTTGCGATCCGCCGCGCGACGTGACCGAAACGGGCGTCACTTCGCGCGCGAACCGCCCCTCTTTCTGCGCGCGCAGGGCATTTTCGAGCGACGCAATCGCATAGTCGTCCTGTGCCGCACGGGTGAACTGATACGCCTCGGCACAATCTTCGGCGAAGGTCCCCATCAGCCGGCCCTTGTCGTAGGCGTCTTCAAGCCCGTCCAGAAACATGTGGTCAATCACCTGACTATGACCGATCCTCGCCCCGCCCCGCATCTTGGGCAGCAGATAGGGGGCGTTCGTCATGCTCTCCATCCCGCCCGCGACGACCGTCTCGGCGACCCCAAACGCAACCGCATCATGGGCCATCATCACCGTCTTCATGCCCGACCCGCACATCTTGTTCAGCGTCGTGGCCGGCACCTCTTCGCCCAGCCCACCCAGAAACGCGGCCTGACGTGCCGGGGCCTGGCCCTGCCCGGCCGGCAGAACGCAGCCCATCAGAACCTCGTCGATACTGGCGGGCCCGGCTTCTGCAACGGCCGCCCTGATCGCCGCGCCACCCAGCTCCGGTGCGCTGACAGAAGCGAACGCGCCCTGAAACCCGCCCATGGCCGTACGGGATGCCCCCACAATCACTACGTTTGACATATCGTCCCCATCGCTCGCTTCGACCCAAAGGCTCTTACCGAATGGTAACCTCTCCCGTCTAGGGTCGTGCCGTGAAATCTTGGAGAATGGCGTGCAACTCCTATCAGAATCCATCGATGGCGCATTGGTCATTTGCGTCGACGCCCCCCGCATCGACGCGGCCGCTGCCGTGCAATTCAAGGACGCGATGCGCGCGGCCACGCAAGACGCGCAACATCGGGTGGTTCTTGACCTGTCGAAAGTCGATGCCATCGACAGCAGCGGGCTGGGCGCAATCGTCACGGTGATGAAACACCTCGCCCCGGACACTCGGCTTGAACTGGCGGGGCTGACCGAAAAGGTTGCCGCCGTGTTTCGGCTGACCCGGATGCACAGTGTCATGACGATCCATGATACGGTGGACCAAGCCCTTGCCTCTGCTGCCCGTGTCTCTTGAAAAGGGGAGAATTCGCCCCGCATCCGATCTGATCCGTGACGATGAGAACACGTTCTGCATCCTTTTGCCCCCGACGCTGATCGCAATTCGCGGCGCTCTGGCCGAGGTGATGGGCGTTCTCGACCCGAACAGCTTGGGTTCGGAAGAACGCGGCACCATTGAACTGGTGCTCGCCGAGGTGCTCAACAACATCGTGCTGCATGCCTATGACGGCGACACGACAGACGGACTGATTTCACTGAAGCTGACCCTGGCGCGCAACGGTCTGCAATTCACGATCAGGGATGATGGCGGCCCGATGCCCCCCGGTGAACTTCCTCTGGGGCGCGTGGCCGACCCCAACAAGGGCACGATGGCACAGCCCGAGCATGGCTTTGGCTGGTTCATCATCCGCGCCGTTGCCCGCGACATCGCCTATATCCGCGCGGGCGGACAAAACACGCTGACGTTCCGCATCGTGGCACGGCCCCTTTCACTGGATCACTAGCGGCGTTGGCATTGCCGATTGCCTGATCTAGGGTGCCGCGACGTCTGAACGGGGCCTTCACCATGCGCGATTTTCACCTTCCTGGCCGGTCGGCTGTGTTTGCAACGAACGGGATGTGCGCCACATCCCACCCACTGGCTGCGCAGGTCGCCATAGAGGTTCTCAAAGACGGCGGGAACGCCGTTGACGCCGCCATCGCCGGTGCGGTTCTGCTTGGTCTTTGCGAACCGCAGATGACCGGGATCGGCGGTGATTGCTTCGTCCTCTTCACTCCCCCGGGCGAAGATCGTGTGCTCGCCCTGAACGGGTCTGGCCGCGCACCGGCAGCCATATCGGCACAGGCCCTTCGCGACGCCGGCCACGCCACGGTTTCACTGGGAAGCGCAGATGCGGTGACCGTCCCGGGTGCGATCGACGCCTTCTGCCGCCTGTCGCAGGACTGGGGGCGTTCCGGCCTGGCCGCATCCCTCGCCCCCGCAATCCATTATGCCGATGCCGGCATTCCCGTCGCGCCGCGCGTGGCCCTTGACTGGGGTCTCTTCGCCGGCAACCTGCAAGGTATCGCGCGCGACCAGTACCTGCTGAACGGGGCGGCGCCGACCACAGGCCAGGTCTTTCGCGCGCCCGGTCAGGCAGAGGTCCTGCGCCGCATCGCGCGCGATGGACGAGCCGCGTTTTACGAGGGCGAGGTGGCCGAAGACATGGTCAACAGCCTGCAAACGGCGGGCGGGTGCCACACGCTTGACGATTTCGCCAACACCGCATGCGATTATACCGACCCGATCAGCGGCACCTATGGCGGACACGAACTGGTCGAACATCCGCCTAACGGGCATGGCGCCACCGCGATTCTGCTGGGCAATATGCTCAAGCATTTCGATATCGCCGGGATGGACCCGTTCGGAACCGAACGCGCGCATATCGAGATCGAAGCCGCCAAACTGGCCTATGATGCGCGCGACCGGATCATCGCCGACCCCGACCACACATCCCGGCTTGAACATATGCTCGACCCAGCCACGGCCGAAGCGCTGGCGGCATTGGTCGACCCGGCGCGCGCACGTCAAAACGTGGCCCAGATCACCGAAGAAGTGCACCGCGAAACGATCTATATCACCGTCGTCGACAAGGACCGCATGGCGGTGTCCCTGATCTATTCGGTGTTCAAGGATTTCGGCTCGGGCATCGCATCCGACAAGTTCGGTGTGCTGTTCCAAAATCGCGGCGCGGGCTTCAACCTCACCCCCGGTCACCCGAATGAAATCGGGCCGGGAAAACGCCCGTTGCATACGATCATTCCCGCGATGCTTCGAAAAGACGGGCGGGTCGTCATGCCCTTCGGCGTGATGGGCGGTGGGTATCAGCCCAACGGTCACATCCGTTTTCTGTCGAACATGTTCGATTTCGGGATGGATCCACAGTCGGCCATCGACGGCCCACGATGCTTCTTCGAAAAGGGCGACCTGCGGGTCGAGCGCGGCTATTCAGACGCCGTCCGGGCAGACCTGGCCGCAATGGGCCACAAAGTCGTCGTCCCACCCCGCCCGATCGGTGGCGCGCAGGCGATTACTATCAACCACGACACCGGCGTGCTCGAAGGGGCATCCGACCCCCGAAAGGATGGGTGTGCGCTTGGCTACTAGTTGAGCTGGAAGTGCAGCGGATAGCTGCCATCCGTGAAATCCCCGAACAGGTCGGGCAGGTCCGGGTGGCTCACGGGTTCGCCGCTATAGTCGGCAACCAGGTTCTGTTCCGACACATATGCCACGTAATAGCTTTGGTCGTTTTCCGCCAAAAGGTGATAAAACGGCTGGTCTTTCAAAGGACGGCTGTCCTCGGGAATGGCGTCGTACCATTCGTCGCTGTTCGAAAATTCGGCGTCCACGTCAAAGACGACGCCCCGGAAGGGATGTTTGCGATGACGGACCACCTGGCCCAAATGATACTTGGCGCGTGTTTTCAACATAGTAAGACCCCCGCCCCTTAGTTAGTAGAGAAACGGCCCTGACCTGTCCACGCAGGGCTTTGGGTTTTTCGGGAAACAGTCTGTGAACATCGTCCTGACAGTGCTTGAGATTGTGGCCCCGGTTTTCCTGTTGGGGGCAATCGGCTTTGCATGGGTGAAGCTTGGATTTGAGTATAGAATTCAATTTATTACGAAGCTGGCGATGACATTGGCGATACCTGCGCTGATCTTCACGGCTCTTATGGAAACAAAGATCGAACCCGCCGCGCTGACGGCGATTTCGGTCGCGGCAATTGTTTCCTATGTCGCGATAAGCGTGGTGATGGCGGCGTTTGTTGCCCTGACGGGGCTGGATCGGCGCACGTACCTGGCCCCGGCGATTTTCGGCAATACCGGCAATATCGGCCTTCCGCTTGCCCTCTTTGCCTTTGGCGACGAAGGTCTTGGCTTTGCCGTCATCGTTTTCGCCGTGATGTCCGTCTTCGCCTTTACCTTCGGCGTCTGGCTTGTGTCGGGTGGCGGATCTTTGCGCCGGGTCGTGCAAGAGCCGATGGTCGCCGCCACCCTCTTGGGCGTTCTGTTCCTGTGGCAGGGCTGGCAAACGCCTGTCTTCCTGACCAACGCCCTGTCGCTGATCGGGCAAATGGCCATTCCGCTGATGCTGATCACGCTGGGTGTCGCCGTGGCGCGCCTGACACCCGGGCGCATCGGGCGGGCCGTCTGGGTTTCGTTGGCCAAGGCGGTGATCTGCGTTGGCATCGCCTGGGCCGTCGGGCGCTGGTTCGAATTGGGCCCGGTGGCTTTTGCCGTGCTCGTGTTGCAGGTCGCGACGCCTGTGGCCGTCGCGTCCTACCTTCTGGCCGAAAAATATGGGGCCGATGGCGAAGCGGTCGCCGGGCTTGTCGTCGTTTCGACCCTTCTCTCGGTCGCGCTGATCCCGGTGCTCCTTGGGTTCGTGATCTGACCACGTTCGGTTTTTCGTTTTCCGAAACGGAAATCTGGGGTAAAGTTCAAAAAAATATAAAAGAGCGAGAGGCATATGAGCAGGTTTCTCCGCGCGGTTATTCTTCTGGTCTTTGTGACCGGCTGTGGCAGCGCGAATTATTCGGCACCGCGCAATCTTGATGATGCTTGCAGCATCGTCAGCCAGCGCCCCAATTACCTTGATGCGATGGCCCGCACCGAGGCACGCTGGGGTGTGCCCGTCCCGGTGCAGATGGCTACGATCTATCAGGAATCGAAATTCATCGGTAACGCCCGCACCCCGCATCAATACGCCTTGGGCGTGATCCCGATGGGGCGGCAGTCATCGGCCTATGGCTACAGTCAGGCGCTTGACGGTACGTGGGATGAATACCGCGACAAGACCGGCAAACGCTTTGCCCGGCGCGATGACATTCGCGATGCCACGGATTTCATGGGTTGGTACATGGCCGAAAGCGAACGCCGCCTTGGCATTTCGAGGGCCGACGCCCGCAATCAGTATCTGGCCTATCACGAAGGCCGCACGGGCTATGCCCGCGGTAGCTATCGACGCAAGGAATGGCTAATGCGCGTGGCAGGCGAAGTGGCCCAGCGCGCCGTCACCTATGAGGCGCAACTGATAAGCTGCGGTCGCCGCTAGCGTTCGCGCGACTGCTGTTCCAGAACGATATTGAACAGGCGCGACGACAGTTGCACGCCGGTCTGGAACTGGTCGAGGATCACCCGCGTGCGGGCCCCACCGCCATCGATAATCGTCCATTCGGCAAGACGTACGGGCGCGTTGGAAAAGACCATCTCGATACGCCCGTTTTCAGGGGCTTTGGGGTCCTGTGCGACGATTGTGGTCGTCTCGTCATCGCCAAACTGACCCACCACCATGTTGCGGGCAGCCAGATCGACATTACGCTCAAGAATGAGGTTCAGCGGGGTCCGCCGCAGCGGATACTGCTCGGGCCGGACCTTGTTTGACCGGCCATCGAAGATCGCAACCTGTCCGCCCCCGGCCATCACCAGCGCCTCTTCCGGCGGATCGTATTCGAAGCGCGCCCGCCCGGGGCGGCGGATATAGAGGGTCCCGGAGGACCGGGTACCATCGTCGTTAAGTTGCAAAAAGCGCGCCTGAGCCGTCGTGAACCCGTTGAAATAGGCCGAAAGCTGGTCAAGCGACACCGTCTGTGCCGATACCGGCATGGCTGTCATCGCCGCGCAGGCGGCCAATGACATCGAAAAGGTGCGGCGTGTGATCATGACGTCAAGATAAGCTCTGCACTGACAAAATACACCCGCATGTCTTCACAATCAGGCGACATCCTACTGTGGCTCGGGGACAAGGATCTCGCGCTTGCCCACATGGTTTGCCGCACTGACAAGGCCGCTATCCTCCATCTGCTCGACCAGACGCGCGGCTTTATTGTACCCGATGGCCAGTTTCCGCTGGATGTAGGACGTCGAGCACTTGCGGTCATTGATCACGATCTGCACAGCCTGATCGTAAAGCGCGTCTTCGCCATCGGTGTTGCCGCCAAGGCCAAGCACCATGTCGATATCGCTTTCCTTGTCATCCGCGGGGCCTTCGACAACGCCGCTGACATAATCGGGCGCGCCGAATTGCTTGAGATAGGTCACGATCTCTTCAACCTCTTCGTCCGACACGAAGGGCCCATGCACGCGGGTGATCCGCGCGCCACCCGCCATGAAGAGCATGTCGCCCATGCCCAAAAGCTGTTCGGCGCCCTGTTCGCCCAGAATGGTGCGGCTGTCGATCTTGGACGTGACCTGGAACGAAATCCGGGTCGGGAAGTTGGCCTTGATCGTACCGGTGATGACATCGACCGACGGGCGCTGTGTCGCCATGATCAGGTGAATGCCACTGGCCCGCGCCATCTGTGCCAGACGCTGAATGCAGGCCTCGATCTCTTTGCCGGCCACCATCATCAGGTCGGCCATCTCGTCGACGACGACAACGATATAGGGGATCGTTTCGGGCTGGAATTCCTCTGTCTCGAACACGGGCTCGCCGGTTTCATCGTCAAAGCCGGTCTGAACGGTGCGGCTGAACAATTCATTCTTCGACAGCGCCTCGCGGACGCGGCCGTTATAACCCTCGATGTTGCGCACACCCATCTTCGACATCTTGCGATAACGCTCTTCCATCTCGCCCACGACCCATTTCAGGGCAACGACCGCCTTTTTGGGGTCGGTCACAACGGGCGACAGAAGATGCGGAATACCGTCATAGACGCTGAGTTCCAGCATCTTGGGGTCGATCATGATCAACCGGCATTCTTCGGGCGTCAGCTTGTAAAGAAGCGACAGGATCATGGTGTTGATCGCCACCGATTTACCCGACCCCGTGGTCCCCGCGATAAGCAGGTGAGGCATCTTGGCAAGGTTCGCAACGATCGGGTCGCCGCCGATATTCTTGCCCAGCGCCAGCGGCAGGCGCTGGTTCCCGTCGCCGAAGTCACGGCTCGACAGGATTTCGCGCAGCACCACCTTTTCGCGGTTCGCATTTGGCAGTTCGATCCCGATGACCGACCGGCCCGGCACCGTGGACACACGTGCCGACAGCGCCGACATCGACCGCGCGATGTCATCGGACAAACCGATCACGCGGCTGGCTTTCAGCCCCGGTGCTGGCTCCAGTTCGTACATCGTGACGACGGGGCCGGGGCGAACCGATACGATCTCGCCCTTCACGCCGTAATCATCCAGCACCGCCTCAAGCATACGCGCGTTTTCTTCCAGCGCCTCGTCTGACAAGTGGTGACGTTCCACCGAAACCGGGTTCGTCAAAAGGCTGAGCGGTGGCAACTCATAACCCGAATAGCGGTCCTCGAATTGCAAGGCGGGCTGGCTTTCAGCTTGCGCGCGGCGCGACGGCTGCACGGGCTTGCGCGGCGCGTGCTGAACAACTTTGCGGGCATCCGGCTCCGGTCCGCGTCCGGTTGCAAAGGTCGGTCGGGCGCCGGCAACGCCTTCGACCAATTCGGACGGCGGCAACTCGGTGCTGATGGTCGGATCGTCAAGCGCCTCGGGCCGCGCGATCACCGGTGGCTCGGCACGAATACCTTCGTAACCTTCCGGGTGACGAATACGCGACCGCACGGCATCGGCGATCTTGGCCTTGATCCGGTCATCGCCGGTGGTCCCGTCATAATACGGGGCCTCGGGCTCTGCATTCCGGCGGCCGAAGAGACGGCCCAGAAGTCCCGGGCGTTCCGGCTCCAGCGCGTACTCTTCCAGCATCTGCGCCTGCGCCGCACTGGCGGCACGGGTCGTACGTGGCGCGATCGGCATCGCTTCCATTTCGGCCTCGGCCTGTTCCTGTGCGCGGCGTTCTGCACGACGCTCATGCGCGGTACGCGCGGCCTGAACCGACGCAATCGCGCTGCGGCCCAGAATTGAAAAGAGCGTCGCGTACACCTGAACGATGCCGCGCAAGAGGAACCGCAGGAAGGCGCGCAGTACGTCGCGCGTCGTCCCCAGCACGTAAAGCGCCATCGCAATTGCCGACGCACCTGTCACAACCGACAAAAGCTTCAGCCCGAACTCGGCACGCACGGGCGCCACGCCCAAGAGCGCACCAAGAACCGTATCCCCGAAAAGCCCGCCAAGCCCGAACGAATGCGTCCACCCGGCCCCGGGCACGTGGGTCGAAGCATAGACAGAGGCAAGGGCAATCGCGATGGGCGCGAAGATCAGGCGGTTGATTGCGCGATCAGCGCCAGTATGACCGACAAGGCGCACCC
>JABDPT010000164.1 GCA_013042605.1 Paracoccaceae bacterium | reverse complement strand
ATCGGGCGCAAGACCGTGCCGAAAAAGCTTCTGGCCGAGGCGCCGGTGATCCTGCAGGCCTATGATCTGCTCGAGGAAGGCGGCGAGGACCTGCGCCCCCTGCCCTTCGCCACCCGCCGCGCGCGGCTGGACGCGCTGATCGGTGCGGTGCCGGTCGAGGCGCCGTTCCGCCTCTCTCCGCTCCTCTCCTTCGCCACCTGGGACGATCTGGCCACCGAACGCGCGCGCTCGCGCGAGATCGGGGCCGAGGGCGTGATGCTCAAACGCCGCGACGCCCCCTATCGCGACGGGCGGCGCAAGGGCGATTGGTGGAAATGGAAGGTCGATCCACTGACCATCGACGCGGTGATGATCTATGCGCAATCGGGCCATGGGCGGCGCGCGAACCTGTTTACCGATTTCACCTTCGCGGTCTGGAACGGGAACGAGCTTGTGCCGTTCACCAAGGCCTATTCGGGCCTGACGGATGCCGAGTTCACCCAGATCACCGCATGGGTGCGCAAGAACACGCTGCAACGCTTCGGCCCGGTGCGGCAGGTGCGGCCCGAGCACGTGTTCGAGATCGCCTTCGAAGGCATTCAGGAAAGCCCCCGCCACAAATCCGGCGTGGCCTTGCGCTTTCCCCGGATGAAGCGCTGGCGCCATGACAAGCCGGTGGCCGAGGCCAACACGCTGGGCGACCTGAAAGAGATGCTGGCCGCCTATGGCTGACCGGGTTTGGGGCGCTGCCCCTTGCCCCCGGGATATTTGCGGCCAGAAGAAGCGCCGGGACGGCCCTTGATCCCCGCCCATGTGCGGTCATATGTCAGGGAACCCAAAGCCTGAAAGGATTCCCATGACCCTGATCGCCCGCCCGCCCGTATATGACGCCAACAGCCATGGCGGAGGCGAATTCGGCGATCTTCCCGAATGGGACCTGACCGACCTCTACCCCGCCCCCGATGCGGCCGAGTTCAAGCGCGACATGGACTGGCTTGAGAGCGCCTGCGCCGATTTCGCCAGCGATTACGAAGGCAAGCTGGCGGGGCTGAGCGCGGCCGAGATGCTGACCTGCGTGCAGCGCAACGAGCGCATTTCAAGCGTGGCGGGCCGCATCATGTCTTTTGCGGGCCTGCGTTATTACCAGATCACGACCGACCCCGAGCGGGCGAAGTTCCTGTCGGATTGTCAGGACAGGATCACCGCCTTCACCACGCCGCTTGTCTTTTTCTCGCTTGAATTCAACGAGATCGAGGATGACGCCTATGCGACGCTGTTCGCGGCGGACCCCGAGCTTGCCCGCTACAAACCCTATTTCGACCGGGTGCGGTCGATGAAGCCCTATCAGCTGTCCGATGAGCTTGAGAAGTTCCTGCACGATCAGTCGACCGTGGGCGCCGCCGCGTGGAACCGGCTGTTCGACGAAACCATCGCCGGGCTGACCTTTACCGTGGACGAGCAGGATCAGGGGATCGAGGCGACGCTGAACCTTCTGACCGACCATGACCGCGCCAAGCGCGAGGCCGGGGCGCAGGAGCTTGCCCGCGTCTTCGGCAAGAACGCGGGCCTTTTCGCGCGGGTGCACAACACGCTGGCCAAGGAAAAAGAGATCGAGGATCGCTGGCGCGGCATGCCCACGCCGCAGACCGGGCGGCATCTGTCGAACCATGTGGAGGCCGAGGTCGTCGAAGCCTTGCGCAACGCCGTCGTGGCCGCCTATCCGCGCCTCTCGCACCGCTATTACGAGCTCAAGCGCAAGTGGCTGGGCCTTGAGACGCTCGAGGTCTGGGATCGCAACGCCCCGCTGCCAATGGAAGACACGTCGACCGTTGACTGGACACGCGCGAAATCCATGGTGCTTGAGGCCTATGCCGGGTTTTCGCCGAAGATGGCCGATCTGGCCGAGCCGTTCTTTCACAAGGGCTGGATCGATGCGGGCGTGAAACCGGGCAAGGCGCCGGGCGCCTTCGCGCACCCAACGGTGACGGATGTGCATCCGTACGTGATGCTGAACTATCTGGGCAAACCGCGCGATGTGATGACGCTGGCGCATGAGCTGGGCCACGGGGTGCACCAGGTGCTGGCTGCCGATCAGGGCGAGCTTTTATCCTCGACCCCGCTGACGCTGGCCGAAACCGCAAGCGTGTTCGGCGAGATGCTGACCTTCCGCAAGCTGCTGTCAGAGGCGAAGGACGACGCGCAGCGCAAGGTGCTTCTGGCCGGCAAGGTCGAGGACATGATCAACACCGTCGTGCGCCAGATCGCGTTTTACGATTTCGAGTGCAAGCTGCATGACGCGCGCCGCAAGGGCGAGCTGACGCCCGAGGATATCGGCGCGCTGTGGATGAGCGTTCAGGGCGAAAGCCTTGGCCCCGCCTTCACCTTCATGGACGGGTACGAAAACTTCTGGGCCTACATCCCGCATTTCGTGCATTCACCCTTCTACGTCTATGCCTATGCCTTCGGCGACGGCCTCGTGAACGCGCTTTACGCGGTTTACGAGGAAGGCGATGACGGGTTTCAGGACAAGTATTTCGAGATGCTGAAAGCAGGCGGATCGAAGCACCACAAAGACCTTCTGGCGCCCTTCGGCCTTGATGCCAGCGACCCGTCGTTCTGGGACAAGGGGCTGAGCATGATCGAAGGCTTCATCGACGAGCTTGAGGCGATGGAGGGGTAAGGCCCTCCCGATCTGCGAGGGGTCGGGGGCGTGCGTCGCCCCCGCGAGGCATCATTCGTCCCACGCACCCCACGGCCACGGTTTGTCTTCCGTGCTCATCGCCTGATAGCGCGCCGCACGCGCCAGCCATGTGCCAAGGTCGGTGCCGAATTCGGCGATGCGCCGGTTCGGTTCGTTGTTGTTCACGATCGCCAGAAGAAACTGCACCACCGTCAAGAACAAGAGCAGGGATTGCGCCAGATTGATCATCACCGCGAGGATGACAGAATGCAAAAGCCGCATCCCCATATTCTCGCCGATCTTTTCCGGCGTCCGCTGCGGCGGTTCCGGCAAATCCGGCATCACGTCATCAAATTCTCCGCGCTCGGTCATGGCGCACACTCCTTTTGGAATCGATCCGAGCTTAGCGCAGGACACCCGGCTTGCGAAGCAGGCGCTTCGGGTCAGGCGGGTCCCGCCGCTGCGAATGCCATGTCGAGCATCCTTTGTGTTCCGCGCGAAAACTCAAGCGGGCACGGATAGGCCGCCCCGTCGCGGATCGACCGGCCAAACGCCTCGACCTGCAACACATAGTGACGCGCCATGGGAAAGCGTTCGGTGGTGACACTTGCCGGTGCGCCGCCGCCATGGACGTTTCGGTGAAGCTCGATCTGCGCTTCGCCAAAGACGGCCGGGTTGAAGGGGGCGGTCAGGCGCAAAAGGCCGTTCGTGCCATGAAAGGTCATCTCCTGACGGGGGTGCATCCGCATGGAGGTCGTGGCCGCGAAGGTGAAGCTGTCGAACCGCGCCCGCATATGGGCCACGACATCGACGCCGTTTTCCCATGTGATGTCGCAGGCCACGGTCTGCGGCTCCTCCCCCGTGGCAAAGCGGGTGGACCCGCAGGTATAGACGCCGATATCGGGCAGGCTGCCGCCGCCGGTATCGGGCTTGTTGCGGATATTGCCGGGGTCGCCGGAATTGTCGTAGCTGAAGAACCCGTCGACATGCAAAAGCGTGCCGATGGCCCCATCGGCTAGCAAGTCCCGGGCGCGCTGCCATTGCGGGTGATGCACGATCATATAGGCCTCGGCGGCCAGCAGACCGGCGGCATCGCGGGCGGCGATGAGGCCGTCGAACTCTGCCTCCGACATGGCGATCGGTTTCTCGCACAGCACGTGCTTTCCCGCCGCCAGCGCCTTTTTCGTCCACTCCACATGCAGCGTGTTGGGCAGTGGGATATAGACCGCATCGATCCCCGGATCGGCAAGCAGGGCGTCATAGCTGTCATGCACGGTGATGCCCGGAGCAAAGGCGGCGAAGGGCGCGGCCTTGGCGGGGTCGGACGTGGCCAGCGCGGCAAGGCGGGCACCGCGGGCGGCGTGAATGGCCGGCCCCATGTGTTCGCGGGCGAATTTCGCGGCCCCCAGAACGCCCCAGTTGATCGGATCGGTCATGTGGTTCCCCTGAAATGGCGGTTCTGCGTCACCATGGGTGCTGGATCGCCGAAAGCTTGGCCACGATCCTGGCGGGCCCCGCCACATAGGCCTTGTGCGCCGGGCTGTCGATATAGCGGCGGAAGGCATCCATGTCGTCGAAATCGGCCACGACCGCGAAATCATGGTGGTTCGGCCCGGACCCGACGTTGAAGCCGCAGGTCAGGGCGCGCACCTCTTCCACGTCCCGGCCGAAGGCCTCGACCGTCGCGCAGAGCGTGGCCTTTTCGTCATCCGTCGCGTCGGGTTTGAAGGTCAGCATCACGATATGTCTGAGCATGGTTCCCCCGCTTGCCGGACAGGCGGACTGTCAATGGCATGGGCCCGTACTGTCAAGCCAGCCAGACGCAAAAAGGCCGGCGGGGGAGGAGACCGCCGGCCTTTTCGTGTGCGCTGATCGCCCTGACGGATCAGGCGCTTTCCAGCATACCTTTTTCCTTGGCCAGATCCTGCATGCGCTTTTGCAGTTTCTCGAAAGCGCGCACTTCGATCTGGCGAATGCGCTCGCGGCTCACGCCATATTGACCCGACAGGTCTTCCAGCGTCACGGGGCT
>JABDPT010000303.1 GCA_013042605.1 Paracoccaceae bacterium | reverse complement strand
CAGAGCTTGAAGTGACCCGCTGGGGCACGATCAAGGCCGATTTCCGCACCCATGCCACGAACCTCGACGGGGTCTATGCCGCGGGCGACATCGTTCGTGGCGCAAGCCTTGTCGTCTGGGCCATCCGCGACGGGCGCGAGGCGGCGGATGCGATGCTGGAATACATGAGCGCCGGGGCAAAAGTCGCCGCGGAATAGGGCGCACAACGCGTACACAAGCCGTACACAACCCGTACACAGGCGGGTGCACAACAGACGAGACGCCAGGAGCAATGGGTCAGCATTGGTGACCCGGTCAGTGAAGGAAAGGTGAAGGCCATGAGCAAGACAGGACGTTGCCTTTGCGGCGCTGTCAGTTTTGAGCTGGCAGAAACCCCGACCAGTTACGGCGCGTGTCACTGTGCGATGTGCCGCAAGTTTTCAGGCGGGATCGAGATGGGCGTACATGTGCAGCCCGGTCAGATCACCTGGACCGGTGAAGACAATATCGCGACCTATACCTCGTCGGAATGGGCCGAACGCGGGTGGTGCAAGACCTGTGGATCAAACCTGTTCTGGCGGCTGACGATGCCGGGGCCGATGCAGGGCCTCATGTCGCTTTGCGTCGGGGCGCTGGATGACATGGAGGGCCTGTCCTTCGATACCGAGGTCTATATCGACGCCAAGCCCACCAGCCACGCCTTCGCCGGTGACCGCAAGCGGATGACCGAGGCCGAGGTGCTCGAGATGGTGAACGCGCCGCCGCCGGAGGGGGCCTGAACCCATGTCTATCGAAACCCCTGTCTACGCCGACGCGATCGAAGGGCGTTGCCTCTGTGGTGACGTCACGATCAATGTGGGCCGACACCGGGCCGAGGTGGGTGCGTGCCATTGTACCCGCTGCCGCCGGTGGACGGGGGTGGCGCTGAACGTGTTCACGGCCGCGCCGGGCGAGGTTCGGGTCGACGGACCCGTCGCCATCTATCCCGGCGAGATTGCCGAGCGGGCGTTTTGTCCGCGCTGCGGCACGTCGCTGTGGCTGCGCAACCCGGGCGAAGAGTATGAGTTCATGGTGGGCGCCTTTGATGGGGCGCAGGACTATCCCCTGATCTCGGAGATTTACATCGATCGCGCGTTTGTGTCGTGCCGGTTCGCCGGCGCGCACAAGCGCAGCAGACAGGCCGAATACGAGGCCAAGAATGCATTCATCGCAGAGGATGCCTGACATGCTCTGCCACGGAGGACGCACATGACCAAATACGATGCCGAATGGGCCGCCAACGAAGAACGCCGCCGGGCGTGGATGGCTGAAAACAGTCTCTATTCCGCCGCAGAAGAGCATTCTTCCTGCGGTGTTGGGCTTGTTGTGGCCATCGACGGGTCGCGGTCGCGCAAGGTCGTTGAAAACGGCATCGACGCGCTGAAGGCCGTATGGCACCGGGGCGCCGTGGATGCCGATGGCAAGACCGGCGACGGCGCGGGCATCCACGTGCAGATCCCGCACAAGTTTTTCGGCGACCAGATCCGGCGCACGGGCCACGAGCCGCGCGAAGGCGAGCTGATGGCGGTGGGTCAGGTGTTTCTGCCGCGCACCGATTTCGGTGCACAGGAAACTTGCCGCACGATCGTGGAGACCGAGGTTCTGCGGCTGGGCTATTACATCTATGGCTGGCGGCATGTGCCGGTGAATGTCGATGTTCTGGGCGACAAGGCGAACGCCACGCGGCCCGAGATCGAGCAAATTCTTATCAGTAATTCCAAGGGTGTAGACGAAGAGACGTTCGAACGCGAGCTGTACGTCATTCGCCGGCGGATCGAGAAGGCCGCCGTCGCGGCACAGGTCAATTCGCTTTACGTCTGTTCGCTGTCCTGCCGGAGCCTGATCTACAAGGGGATGATGCTGGCCCAGGATGTGGCCGAGTTCTATCCCGATCTTAAGGACGAGCGGTTCGAAAGCGCCTTTGCGATCTATCACCAGCGCTATTCGACCAACACCTTCCCGCAATGGTGGCTGGCGCAGCCGTTCCGCATGCTGTCCCATAACGGCGAGATCAACACGCTGAAGGGCAACCTGAACTGGATGAAAAGCCACGAGATCCGCATGGCATCCGGTGCGTTTGGCGATCTGGCCGAGGATATCAAGCCGATTGTCCCGCAGGGAAGCTCGGATTCGGCCGCATTAGACTCTGTTTTTGAGGTTCTGGTGCGCGCGGGCCGTTCCGCACCCATGGCGAAAACCATGCTCGTGCCCGAGTCCTGGTCGAAGCAGGCGGTCGAGCTGCCGCAGGCCTGGCGCGACATGTACAGCTATTGCAACAGCGTGATGGAGCCGTGGGACGGGCCCGCCGCGCTGGCAATGACCGATGGGCGCTGGGTGTGTGCCGGGCTTGACCGCAACGGGCTGCGTCCGATGCGCTATGTCGTCACCGGTGAGGGTCTTGTGATCGCGGGGTCCGAGGCCGGGATGGTGCCGGTCAACGAGGCGGACGTGATCGAAAAGGGCGCGCTTGGACCCGGGCAGTTGCTGGCCGTGGACATGAAGAAGGGCAAGCTTTTCCACGACACCGAGATCAAGGACAAGCTGGCCGCCGCCCTGCCCTTTGGCGACTGGGTGGAGCGCATCAACGATCTTGATGAGCCGCTGAAATCGGTGACCGAGGTGCCGATGTTCGCGGGGACAGAGCTTCGCAAGCGGCAGATCGCGGCGGGGTATACCATTGAAGAGCTTGAGCAAATCCTCGCCCCCATGGCCGAGGACGGGAAGGAAACGCTGGCATCCATGGGCGACGACACGCCCAGCGCGGTGCTGAGTGAAAAGTACCGGCCGTTGAGCCATTTCTTCCGTCAGAACTTCAGCCAGGTGACGAACCCGCCGATCGACAGCTTGCGCGAATACCGGGTGATGAGCCTGAAGACGCGCTTCGGCAACCTCAAGAACGTGCTGGATGAAGACAGCAGCCAGACCGAGATTATCGTGCTGGAAAGCCCGTTTGTGGGCAACGCGCAGTTCGAGAAGATGGTCGAGAACTTCAACGCGCCGATGGTTGAGATCGACTGCACCTTCCCGGTCGATGCGGGACCGCGGGCCCTGTCGGACGGTCTGGCGCGCATCCGGGCCGAGGCGGAAGATGCCGTACGGTCGGGCGCGGGTCACCTTGTGCTGACCGATCATCACCAAAGCGCGTCGAAAGTGCCGATGCCGATGATCCTGGCGACCAGCGCGGTGCATTCGTGGCTGACGCAAAAGGGCCTGCGCACCTTCTGTTCGCTGGCAATCCGGTCGGCCGAGTGTATCGACCCGCATTACTTCGCCGTTCTGATCGGCTGCGGCGCGACGGTTGTGAACGCCTATCTCGCCGAAGACAGCATCGCCGACCGGATCGACCGGGGGCTGATCGACGGCACCCTGACCGAGGCCGTGGCGCGGTATCGCGCGGCCATCGATGCGGGCCTTCTCAAGATCATGTCGAAGATGGGGATCAGCGTGATCTCGTCCTATCGCGGCGGTCTGAACTTCGAGGCCGTCGGACTAAGCCGTGCGATGGTCGCCGAATACTTCCCCGGCATGGCATCGCGCATTTCGGGCATTGGCGTCACCGGCATTCAGCAATCTGTTGAAGGCGTGCATGCCAAGGGCTGGACCGGTGGGGCGGATGTGTTGCCCATCGGCGGTTTCTATAAAGCGCGCCGGTCGGGTGAGACCCATGCCTGGGAAGCGTCCAGCATGCATCTGATGCAGACGGCCGTGACCCGCGCGTCTTACGAGATGTGGAAGCAGTATTCGGCGAAAATGCAGTCTAATCCACCGATACACCTGCGCGATCTGCTTGATATCAAGCCGATGGGCGCGCCCGTGGACATCGACGAGGTGGAAAGCATCACATCAATCCGCAAACGGTTCGTCACCCCGGGGATGAGCCTTGGCGCGCTGTCGCCCGAGGCGCACAAGACGCTGAACGTCGCGATGAACCGCATCGGGGCGAAATCCGACAGCGGCGAGGGTGGCGAAGACCCGGCGCATTTCGTGCCCGAGCCCAATGGCGACAACCCAAGCGCCAAGATCAAGCAGGTCGCCTCTGGCCGGTTTGGCGTGACCGCAGAATACCTCAACCACTGCGAAGAGCTTGAGATCAAGGTCGCGCAAGGCGCCAAGCCCGGTGAGGGCGGGCAATTGCCGGGCATGAAGGTGACCGAGCTGATCGCACGGCTACGCCATTCGACACCCGGCGTGACGCTGATCTCGCCGCCGCCGCATCATGACATCTATTCCATCGAGGATCTGGCGCAGCTGATCTATGACCTCAAACAGATCAACCCGCGCGCCAAGGTGACGGTCAAGCTTGTGGCATCGAGCGGCGTCGGCACGATTGCCGCCGGCGTGGCCAAGGCCAAGGCGGATGTGATCCTGATTTCCGGTCACAACGGCGGCACCGGGGCCAGCCCCGCGACCAGCATCAAATATGCCGGTCTGCCGTGGGAGATGGG
>JABDPT010000163.1 GCA_013042605.1 Paracoccaceae bacterium | reverse complement strand
GGTGAGGACGCAGAAACCTTGCGGCACGCCGCCCGGTTCGTTATTGCGCGCCGGAATTAGAGCCTTGGATTAAGAAGGAGGCGGCATGCCCGATCGCCCCCCCACGCCCCTGTTGGATCAGGTTGCCACACCCGCTGATCTCAAGCGGTTTTCCGATGTGGAATTGCACCAGGTCGCAGATGAGCTGCGCGCCGAGACGGTTTCGGCGGTATCGGTGACGGGCGGGCATCTGGGTGCGGGCCTGGGAGTCGTGGAGCTGACGGTGGCGTTGCACGCGGTGTTTGACACCCCGCGCGACAAGGTGATCTGGGATGTGGGCCACCAGTGTTATCCGCACAAGATCCTGACCGGGCGGCGCGACCGCATCCGAACGCTGCGCCAGAAGGACGGCTTGTCAGGCTTCACCAAGCGGTCGGAATCGCAGTTCGATCCCTTTGGCGCGGCGCATTCCTCGACCTCGATCTCGGCGGCACTTGGCTTTGCCGTTGCGCGCGACCTGGGCGGCGCACCCGAACATGGCATCGGCGACTGCATCGCGGTGATCGGCGATGGCGCGATGAGCGCGGGCATGGCGTACGAGGCGATGAACAACGCGGGCCACCTGAAAAAGCGGCTGATCGTCATTCTGAACGACAACGAGATGAGCATTGCGCCCCCTGTGGGTGCGATGTCGTCTTATCTGTCCCGGCTTTACGCAGGGGCGCCGTTTCAGGAGTTGAAGGCCGCCGCGAAGGGTGCCGTCAGCCTGTTGCCCGAGCCGTTTCAGGAAGGCGCGCGGCGGGCCAAGGATATGGTCAAGCATCTGACGGTGGGCGGCACCCTTTTCGAAGAGCTGGGCTTTTCCTATCTCGGCCCCATCGACGGGCATGACCTAGATCAGCTTCTGCCGGTGCTGCGCACGGTGAAAGACCGCGCGACGGGGCCGATCCTGATCCATGTGATCACGAAGAAGGGCAAGGGCTATGGCCCGGCCGAAAACGCGCGCGACAAGGGGCACGGCGTTTCCAAGTTCGACATGGTGACGGGGGAACAGAAGAAGGCGCCTTCGAACGCGCCTTCTTACACCCGCGTCTTTGCCGACAGTCTGATTGCCGAGGCTGCCGAAGATGACAAGATCGTCGCCGTAACGGCGGCGATGCCCGATGGTACCGGGCTGAAGCTTTTTGCCGAACGCTATCCCTCGCGCTGTTTCGATGTGGGGATCGCCGAACAGCATGGGGTGACATTCTGCGCGGGGCTTGCCGCCGGCGGGATGAAACCCTTTTGTGCGATGTATTCGACGTTCCTGCAGCGCGGCTATGACCAGGTCGTCCATGACGTGGCGATCCAGCGCTTGCCTGTACGGTTCGCGATTGACCGCGCCGGGCTTGTCGGGGCCGACGGTGCGACCCATGCTGGCGCGTTCGACATCGCCTATCTGGCCAACCTGCCGGGGTTCGTGGTGATGGCGGCCGCCGATGAGGCCGAGCTTGTGCACATGGTGGCGACGGCGGCGGCGCATGACGACGGGCCCATCGCGTTCCGCTTTCCGCGGGGGGAAGGCACCGGGGTCGAGATGCCCGAACGGGGCGAGGTTCTTCCCATCGGCAAAGGGCGGATCATCAAAGAGGGAACCGGCGTCGCGATTCTGTCATTCGGCACCCGGCTTTCCGAGGTCGAAGCGGCAGCAGAGGCCTTGGCGGCGCGTGGCATCACACCGACGATTGCGGATGCGCGGTTTGCAAAGCCGTTGGACACGGACCTGATCCTGAAACTGGCGGCAAAGCATGAAGCGCTGATCACCATCGAGGAGGGGGCCGTCGGCGGCTTCGGCAGTCACGTGGCCCAGCTTTTGGCGGATGAGGGCGTTTTCGACACCGGTCTGAAATACCGGTCCATGGTGCTGCCCGATACGTTCATCGATCAGGCCAGCCCACGGGATATGTACGCAGTGGCCAAACTGAACGCCGAAGACATCGAAGCCAAGGTTCTGTCGGTGCTGGGCGTGACCGATATCGGGTCGCTCAGGGCGTGACATGACCCGCCCCGTCGACCCGCATCACCGCGGCGTGGTGATCTTTCGCTGGTGCATCTTCCTGCTGGCCGCGGGGTTCGTGATCCGACAGCTTGTGCTGGACGGCGACTATAGCGAAACCGGCGGCCCGTTCCGGTATCTGACCAACTGGGCCCTGTTGCTGTAGTTCTTTTGCGCCTCGCGGATGCTGGCGCTGAGCGAAAGGCGCAGTTCGAGAGAGTGGGAAACGCTGGTTTCGGTGACCGCCGTAGTCAATGTGATCATGGTGGGCCTGTACTGGGCGATCAAATTCGACGATCCGGCGAACCTGAACACCGGACGGGCCCTGCCGTTCTGGGCCGACTATTACCTTCATCTGATCGGACCGCTGTTGCAGTGGATCGATGCGGTTTTCGTGCATGGAGCCTTTCGCAGGCAGGGCCAGATTTCAATCTGGTTGATTGGGACTATCAGTGTCTATCTCGCCTTTATCGAACTGATTGTGGCGCCGAATGCCGAGTTTCCCTATGGCGCGGTGACAAGTGGCCTGCCTTATCCGTTTCTCAACAACATGCTGCTGATCGATCGGTTCTGGTTCTATATCAGTGCAACGGTGGCCGCATTCGTGGCGTTGGCCGTATTTGCCGTGATCGCGAATGTGTATCGGCGGCGAAGAACCCGGCGTTAAGTATCTTCGACTTCCAAAAGCGCGGCCAGTCCGTCGCGGTAGGACGGGTAGATCAGGCGTACACCAAGTTCCTCCTTGATGCGGTCGTTCCGGACCCGTTTGCTTTCGGCGTAAAAGCTGCGCGCCATGGGCGACAGGTCGGCCGTGTCGAAGTCGATTGCGGGCGGAATCGGCACGTTCAGAAGCTCGGCGGCATGTGCGATGACATCCTCTGGCGGGGCCGGGTCATCATCGCAGAGGTTGTAGATCGCACCAGGATTGGGCTTTGCCATCGAAGCGGCGAGCACCTGCGCGATGTCATCGACATGGACGCGTGAGAACACCTGCCCCGGTTTGATGATGCGGCGCGCTGTGCCGGCGCGCACCTTGGCGAACGGGCCACGCCCGGGGCCATAAATGCCTGCAAGACGGAAAATGTGCAGGGGAAGACCGGTTTCTGCGGCTAGCGCCTGCCACGCAGCCTCGGCATCTTTGCGATATTCGCCGCGCTGGGTGCTGGGGGTCAGGGGCGTTGTTTCATCGACCCAGCCGCCCGCATGGTCGCCGTAAACCCCGGTCGTGGACAGATAGCCGACCCATTTCAGGTTGGGCGCGACGGCGGCAATATCATCTCTGACCCTGGCTAAAACAGGGTCACCGTTGGCATCAGGCCCGGCAGAGACAAGGATATGCGTGGCGCTTTGAAGCGCGGGTCTCACATCGTCACCGGGCCAGACAAGAGGCGTGACACCTGTTTCGGCCAGCTTTGCGGCCTTGTCGGGTGACCGCGTCGTTCCAATCATCCCCCATCCCTGCCGAAAGAGGAGCGAGGCCAGCGCGCGGGCGCTGTAACCATGGCCGAAAGAGAGAAGGGATCCGCTCATATGGGCAAAGTCACGCGGGGCGCGGGAATGTGCAAGGGTAAGACTGTTTGTTCATGTGCGATGTGTTACAAATTTCTTTGGACTTTGTTTTTTTCGTAACATATCCTCTCGTAACGGAGGATCCTGCCCATGTATGCCCAAGGTTTGATCGGCGCTGACGGTCGCACGGACGAAACGCCCGAGTTTCTGGCAGCGTTTAAGGCGCGCATCGACGCCGAAGAGAAAATCGAGCCCAAGGATGCCATGCCCGAAGGCTATCGGCGCACGCTGATCCGGCAGATCGGGCAGCATGCGCATTCCGAAATCGTCGGGATGCTGCCGGAAGGCAACTGGATCACGCGGGCGCCGTCGCTGAAACGCAAGGCCGCATTGCTTGCCAAGGTGCAGGATGAGGGCGGTCATGGGCTTTACCTTTATGCCGCCGCCGAGACGCTTGGCGTGAGCCGCGAGGAAATGACCGAGGAGCTTCTCGATGGGCGGGCCAAGTACTCGTCCATCTTCAATTACCCGACACTAACATGGGCAGATATTGGTACGATCGGATGGCTTGTCGATGGCGCGGCGATCATGAACCAGATCCCGCTGTGCCGCTGTTCGTTCGGTCCCTATGCCCGCGCGATGATCCGAGTGTGCAAGGAAGAAAGCTTTCACCAGCGGCAGGGCTATGAGATCATGCTGACCCTTTGCCGCGGGACGCAGGCGCAAAAGGACATGGCGCAGGACGCATTGAACCGGTGGTGGTGGCCGTCGCTGATGATGTTCGGCCCGCATGACGCCGATAGCACCCATTCGGACCAGTCGATGGCGTGGAAGATCAAGCGGTTTTCGAACGACGAGCTGCGGCAGAAATTCATCGACGCGACGGTACCGCAGGCCGAGTTCCTTGGGCTCACGGTACCCGACCCTGAATGCAAGTGGAACGAGGCCAAGGGCGGTTATGACCACGGGCCCATCGACTGGGATGAGTTCTGGCGTGTGGTCAAGGGCGGCGGCGTCATGAACCGCGAGCGGATCGCGGCGCGCAAGAAGGCGTGGGACGATGGGGCCTGGGTGCGCGAGGCGGCCTTGGTTCATGCCGAGAAGCGCAAGGCACGAAAGGCCGCAATGGCGGCTGAATAGACACTGTTTCAGGATGACTTAATGATCAACGAAACACCTTTGTGGGAAGTTTTCATCCGGCAGCGCAATGGCCTGTCGCATCGCCATGTCGGCAGCCTTCATGCCGCCGACGAAGCGCTCGCCCTAAGCGCCGCGCGTGATGTCTATACCCGGCGCGGCGAGGGCGGGTCGATCTGGGTCGTGCCGTCCTCGGCCATTACCGCGTCGGACCCGGACCATACGGATGAGTTTTTCGACCCGGCCGAGGACAAGATTTACCGCCACCCGACCTTCTATGACATCCCCGACGATGTGGGGCATATGTGATGTATCGCGCGCTTCTGGAACTGGCCGACGACCACCTGGTTCTGGGCCACCGCGTGTCGGAGTGGTGCGGTCATGCCCCGATGTTGGAGGAGGATCTTGCGCTGCCCAATATGGCGCTGGATTGCATCGGAACCGCGCGGGCGCTTTATGCCCGCGCGGGCGAACTGGAAGGCGCGGGGCGCGATGAAGACGCGCTGGCCTATTTCCGTGGTGAGCGAGAGTACCTGAATTGCCTTCTGGTCGAGCAGCCAAACGGGGATTTCGCGCAAACGATGCTTCGCCAGCTTGGCTTTGCCGCATTCATGGAGCCATTTTGGCGCGCGGCCGCACAATCATCCGATGACGCCGTGCGCGGGGTTGCGGGCAAGGCGGTTAAGGAAATGGCCTATAATATCCGCCATGCGGGCGAATGGGTCGTGCGATTGGGTGATGGAACCGACGAAAGCACAGGCCGGATGCGCGCGGCTTCCGACGCGCTCGCGCCGTATTGGGACGAGCTCTTCCTGTCGTCGCCGGCAACGCAAGAGGCAGAGGCCGCTGGCATTCTGCCGGAACGCGCCGGCCTGCGGGCGAACTGGGAACAGGTGATGCGCGATGTCTTTGCGCAGGCCTTGCTGGACTGGCCAGAAGCGACCTGGTCGCAAGGTGGCGGGCGCGAGGGGCGGCATGGCGAGGGGCTTGGCCATCTTCTGGCGGAAATGCAGTCGGTGGCGCGGGCACATCCGGGGGCGACATGGTAAGCGTAGAAGAGCGCGCGCATGCCGCCGCTGCGGGCGTGCCCGACCCCGAGATCCCCGTTGTCACCGTCGAGGATCTGGGCATTTTGCGCCGGGTTAGGATCGAAAACGGGATTGCTACGGCGGAACTGACCCCGACCTATTCCGGCTGTCCCGCCGTGGTCGCCATCGAGCTGGCGGTTGAAGCGGCGCTGCGCGAGGCCGGGTTCGACGCGCGGATCGAGCGCGTGATGGAACCGGCCTGGACGACCGACTGGATCACGGAAGCGGGGCGCGAAAAGCTTCGTGCCTATGGGATCGCACCGCCGGAAAAGGCCGCTGGATCGGTACGGGCGCTTTTCGGCGAAACGGTGGTGACCTGCCCACGCTGCGGCGCGCGCGAGTCCGAAAAGATCAGCGAATTCGGGTCAACGGCCTGCAAGGCCCAATATCGTTGCCGCGCCTGCCTTGAACCCTTCGACTATTTCAAATGCATCTGAGGGTGACATGGCGTTTCACGAACTGACGGTCGCAAAGGTCGAACGCGTGGCCGAGGATGCGGTGGCCGTGACATTCGATGTCCCTGAAAGCGCAAAGGGCGCGTTTGACTGGCGCCCGGGCCAGTTTCTGACGCTGCGGACCGATGTCGACGGGGAGGATATCCGCCGATCGTATTCTATCGCATCGCCACCCGGTGGGCCCCTGATGGTGGGGATCCGCGCCGTGGAAGACGGCCGGTTTTCGACATTTGCACAGGGGCTTGAACCGGGGCAGCGGTTGAATGTCATGCCGCCGGAGGGGCGTTTTGTCAGCGGGGATGAAGAAGATCTGCTGTTGATCGCGGCGGGGTCGGGCATCACGCCGATGATGGCGATTGCGAGTGATGCTTTGGCGCGCGGGGCGCAGGTGACGCTTGTCTACGGTAACCGGGCGCTTGGGACGATCATGTTTCGTGACCGGATCGATGCCCTCAAGGACAAGTATCTGGGGCAACTTACCGTCATCCATCTTTTGAGCCGAGAGGTGCAGGATGTGCCGTTGTTCAACGAGCGGATTGATTCGGAAAAAGTATCTATTCTTGCGAAATCAGACCTTATTTCACCGCATAAGGCAGATGGCGTATTTCTGTGTGGCCCTGGCGAAATGATTGACGAGGTGCGCGGCGCGCTGACGAATTTGGGTGTCGCGCCGGAGCGTATTCACCAGGAGCGCTTCACTGCCGATGGAACGGCACCTCCCAAGCCCCGGTCGAAGGCCGCGGAAGTGGCTGTGCGCGATGGGGTTACCATTGAGGTTGTCATGGATGGCGCCCGAAAACGCTTTGTCATGGGTGCAGAGGATGGCAGCGTGGTCGATGCGGCGGCGCGCGCGGGGCTTGAGCTGCCCTATTCCTGCAAGGGCGGGATGTGCTGTACCTGCCGCTGTCGCGTGACCGAAGGCGGCACGGAAATGGCGGTGAATTATTCACTGGAACCCTGGGAGATTGACGCAGGGTATACGCTGGCCTGTCAGTCGCGGCCCATCAGCAAGACCCTAACGCTGGATTTTGACGCCGTCTGACCTGCGTCACCTTGCATTTGCGTGAATTCCCGCCGCCACACCCGGCGCGGGGCTTGCACGCAGGCGCGAACTGGTGAAAATCGGTTCATGGCACCCAAGCCCTTTTCAACATGGCCCGATAGCGCCGCGCATTTGGTCGCCGTTGCCGCCGGGCGCGCGCCCGCCGATGTCGTTATTCGAGGCGGACGCCTTGTAAATGTGCAGACGCGCGAGGTTCTGGACGGGCAGGACATCGCCATTGCCGCCGGTCGCTTTGCCTATTGCGGGCCGGATGCGGGCCATTGCATCGGCGACAGCACGCATGTGATCGAGGCGGATGGCACCTTCATGATCCCCGGACTGTGTGACGGACATATGCATATCGAAAGCGGGATGCTGACCCCGGCGGAATTCGCCCGCGCAGTCATCCCGCACGGCACAACGACGATGTTCACCGACCCGCATGAGATCGCCAATGTGCTTGGCCTGCGCGGTGTGCGATTGATGCATGATGAGGCTCTAATCCAGCCGATTTCGATCTTTACGCAAATGCCAAGCTGCGCGCCGTCGGCGCCGGGGCTTGAGACGACGGGGTACGAGATCACGGCCGAGGACGTGGCCGAAGCGATGGCTTGGCCCGGTATCATCGGGCTGGGCGAGATGATGAATTTTCCGGGCGTCGTGGCGGGTGACGCCAAGATGCTGGCCGAAATTGCGGCGACGCAAAACGCGGGCAAGACCGTCGGCGGGCATTATGCGAGCCCCGATCTTGGGCCTGCCTTCCACGCCTATGCCGCTGGCGGCCCCGCTGACGACCATGAAGGCGTAGCCGAAGCCGATGCGATAGCGCGCGTCAGGCAGGGGATGCGGGCCATGCTGCGCCTTGGGTCGGCCTGGTATGACGTGGAAAAACAGATCACGGCGATCACTGAAAAGGGGCTTGATCCGCGCAACTTCATTCTGTGCACCGATGACTGCCATTCCGGGACGCTGGTGAATGACGGGCATGTGAACCGCGTTGTCCGCCACGCGATCGACTGTGGCTGTGATCCGGTGGTCGCCTTGCAGATGGCGACGGTGAACACGGCCACGCATTTCGGGCTTGAGCGTGAATTAGGGTCGATTACGCCGGGTCGGCGGGCGGATGTGATCTTGACGACCGATCTGCGGACCCTGCCGATCGAGCATGTAATTGCGCGCGGCATGACCGTGGCCAAGGACGGGGTGTGCCTTGTCGACTGCCCACATCTGGATTGGCCCGAAGACGTGCGGCGCACGGTGACCCTTGGACAGCTGCTGACCGCCGAAAGCTTTCAGGTACCCGCACCCGAAGGCGCGAACTCGGTGCATGCCAAGGTGATCGGCGTGATCGAAAATCAGGCACCGACCAAGGCGTTGACGGCGCGTTTGCCGGTGAAAGAGGGTCTTGTTCAACCGAATGGCGAGGTCTGTCGTATTGCCCTTGTCGAACGTCACCGGGGCACTGGCGGCGTGGTGAATGGCTTTGTCTCGGGCTTTGGCTATCAGGGGGACATGGCGATTGCGTCGACCGTCGCGCATGACAGCCATCATATGATCGTCGTGGGTACCTCTGCGGACGACATGGCGCGCGCGGCCAACCGGCTGGGCGAGGTAGGGGGCGGGATTTCGGTTTGGAAGGACGGGACAGAGATCGCGCTTGTCGAATTGCCGATTGCCGGGCTGATGTCCGACAGCCCGGCCGCTGAGGTCGCGGCCAGGGCCGACGCGATGGTTGCGGCAATGGCGGCTTGCGGCTGTACGCTGAATAACGCCTATATGCAGCATTCGCTTCTGGCGCTGGTCGTGATCCCCGAATTGCGCATCTCAGACCTTGGCCTTGTCGATGTCACCCGGTTCGAGTTGACCGACCTATTCGAGGATACATGATGAACGCCGCCGATCCGAAACTTCCGGTTGTCACGCCAAGCGCGCCGGAACCCGAACGGTTCCGCGATCCGAGCGCGGCCGTGGCCCGACTTCAGGAGCTGTATCAGCAGGCCTCGGACTTTCTGTGCCATAAATTCACGGACTGCCTGATGACGGGCATGCCGCCGTCGCGCTATCGGGCGTTTTACCCGGAGATCCGGTTGAGCACGACAAGCTTTGCCGCTGTCGACAGCCGGTTGAGCTTTGGCCATGTGGCCGAGCCCGGAACCTATTCGACCACGGTCACGCGGCCCGACCTGTTCGAGAATTACCTTGTCCAGCAGATCGGGCTTTTGATCGAAAACCACGATGTGCCGGTGACGATCGGCCCGTCGATCACGCCGATGCCGGTGCATTTCGCCGTGGCCAACGACGCCAACGTGACCGTGCCACAGGAAGGCGCGATGGAGTTCACGTTGCGCGACGTGTTCGACGTGCCGGACCTTGCGACCACCAACGACGATATCGTCAATGGCTACGGGTTCAAACACGAGGACGGGTCCGGCCCGCTGGCGCCCTTCACCGCCCAGCGCGTCGACTATTCGCTGGCCCGGTTGTCGCATTACACCGCCACCGACGCGCGGCATTTTCAGAACCACGTGCTGTTCACCAACTATCAGTTCTATGTCGAGGAATTCGAAGCCTATGCCCGCAGCGCGCTAGCCGACCCCGACAGCGGCTATACCGCTTTTGTCGGCCCCGGCAATGTCGTGATCACGGATGCGGACGCACCGATGGATGCGCCCGCGAAACTGCCGCAGATGCCGACCTATCACCTGAAACGGAAGGGCGGCGGGGGCATCACGCTGGTCAATATCGGGGTGGGCCCGTCGAACGCAAAGACGGCGACGGACCATATCGCGGTATTGCGCCCGCATGCATGGCTGATGGTCGGGCATTGCGCGGGGCTTCGTAACAGCCAGCGGCTGGGCGATTTCGTTCTGGCGCATGCGTATCTGCGCGAGGATCACGTGCTTGACGACGACCTACCGGTCTGGGTTCCGATCCCGGCGCTGGCGGAAATTCAAATCGCGCTGGAAGACGCGGTGGCGAAAGTCAGCGATTTTGCCGGCTACGACCTCAAGCGGATCATGCGGACGGGCACGGTTGCCACCATCGATAACCGCAACTGGGAACTGCGCGACCAATCCGGACCGGTGCAGCGGTTAAGCCAGTCGCGGGCCATCGCGCTGGACATGGAAAGTGCGACGATTGCCGCCAACGGTTTTCGCTTTCGGGTGCCTTATGGAACCCTGCTGTGCGTGTCCGACAAACCGCTTCATGGAGAGCTGAAATTGCCCGGCATGGCGTCGGAATTTTACCGCACACAGGTGTCGCGGCACCTGCTGATCGGGATTCGCGCGATGGAGAAATTGCGCGAAATGCCGCTTGAACGCATCCATTCGCGCAAGTTGCGCAGCTTCGAAGAGACGGCTTTCTTGTAAAAATCGCAAAAAACTGCATACAAAATGCAGGATAACCCTTAGTTTATTACCACCAGTCGTTGTGTTTAATATCAAGATGACGTTTAAATGCCAGAGGAAGCCCCAAGCAAAAGGGCAATACGAGGAGACATACAATGGCAAAACCGATGACAAAAACCCAGCTCGTTGCTGCCCTGGCCGAGGAAATGGATGCCGACAAGAAGTCCGCAGCCGCAGCACTTGATGGCATCATCAGCATCATCACCAAGGAAGTATCCGGCGGTGGCGCGGTGACCCTTCCCGGCGTTGGCAAGATCTATTGCCGCGAGCGTCCGGCCCGCATGGTGCGCAACCCGGCCACCGGTGAGCAGATCCACAAGGATGCCGACAAGGTGGTCAAGATGACCATCGCCAAGGCCCTTAAGGACAGCGTCAACGGCTGATCCACGGTTTATCCCGAACGTCAAAGGGCTGCCACGGGGCGGCCCTTTTTCGTTGCGGGCGTAAGGGGCAAGGATGGATTTTCGCGCGATCCTGATGGGGCTGGCCTTCGCCTTTATGTGGTCGTCGGCGTTCACGTCGGCACGCATCATCGTGGCCGATGCGCCACCCCTGGGGTCGCTGGCGCTGCGGTTTCTGATTTCGGGTCTGATCGGTGTGGGCGTGGCGTTGGCGATGGGCCAAAGCTGGCGGCTGACGCGGGCGCAATGGGGGGCAACCGTCCTGTTCGGGGTATGCCAGAACGCGCTTTACCTGGGACTGAACTTCGTGGCGATGCAAACGATCGAGGCGTCTCTGGCCGCCATCATTGCGTCGTCGCTTCCGCTTTTGGTGGCTTTGTTCGGGTGGATCGTTTTTCGCGAAAGGCTTGGCGCGCTTGCGTTGGTCGGTCTGGTCACCGGGTTCGGCGGTGTCGCGCTGATCATGGGGTCGCGATTAAGCGGCGGGGTCGACCTGTATGGCGTGGTGCTGTGCGGGATCGGGGCGCTGGCGCTTACCTTTGCGACGCTGGCACTTCGTGGGGCATCTTCCGGCGGCAATGTGATGATGATCGTCGGTTTGCAGATGCTGGTGGGAAGCGTTGTTCTGGCGGTGCCCGCGGTCGCCACCGAAACGTGGGACGTGACGTGGAGTTGGCAGTTGATCGCCGCCTTTGCCTATACAACGCTGATCCCCGGGCTGGCGGCGACGTGGGTCTGGTTCACACTGGTCAATCGCATCGGCGCGGTCCGTGCCGCGACATTTCACTTTCTCAATCCCTTCTTCGGCGTGCTCGTCGCGGCCGCCCTTCTGGGCGAGGCGATGCGCGCGATCGACTGGATCGGCGTGGCGATCATCGCGGCGGCCATCCTGGTTGTTCAACTGTCGCGCCAAGGGGTGCGGTGACGCGCATGTGATCTGGCGCGAGCGTGAAATGGCTGACAGAGTGCGGTTTGCCCGTGTATCCCGTCGGTGATGGAAATCCTCCTTGGATACGGCGCGGGGCTTTTGACCCTGATCAACCCCTGCGTTCTGCCGATCTTGCCGATCGTGCTGGCGACGGCGTTGCAGTCCGGGCGGCATGGCCCGCTGTTGGTTGCGGCTGGGATGAGTGTGTCATTCGTTGCGCTTGGAATGCTGGTGACCGTGTTCGGTCAGGCGTTTGGCATCACGCCCGAAGCGGTGGCCAATGCGGGCGCCGTGATGATGGTGCTGTTCGGGCTTATCCTTCTGGTGCCGCGCTTTTCCGAAGGTTTCGCCACAGCGACCGCTGGTGTCTCTGCCCGCGCGGATGGCGGGTTCGACCGGATCGACCAAAGCGGCGGCAGCGGCCAGTTCCTGGGTGGGATGCTGCTTGGCGCCGTGTGGAGCCCGTGCATCGGCCCGACGCTGGGCGGTGCCATTGCGCTGGCAAGCCAGGGCCAAAGCCTGTGGCTGGCCGCGGGTATCATGGTGTCGTTCGCCCTTGGCGTATCGACGGTGATCATCGCACTTGGGTATGGCGCGCGGTCAGCAATTCAAAGGCGGCAGGCCTGGATGCGGTCCGTTGCATCAAAGGCCAAACCGGTGATGGGCGTCATCTTTGTCGCCGTTGGTCTGGGCATCCTGTTCAAGGTCCACCACTATTTCGAATACTGGGCGATCCAGACGCTTCCGGCGTGGCTGATCGACCTGTCCGTTTCACTCTAATCCTGGGAGTTCTGAGGATGAATCGTCGTGAATTCGTGTCTGTTCTGGCCGCTGCCGCCGTTGTTCCTGCGGCGGCCATGGCCACAACAGGCACTGCATATACGCCCGGTCTGGTTGAGCGGGAACTGGCCGCTGGAAAAACCGTGTTTCTCGATTTCTACACAAGCTGGTGTTCCACCTGTGCCAGCCAGGAGCGGACGATCAACGCGCTCAAGGCCGAGTTTCCGGCTTACGCAGAGGCCGTCACATTCATTGCGGTCGATTGGGATCAGCATAGCCGATCCGACCTTGCAAAACGGCTGGCCATCCCGCGCCGTTCAACGCTTGTCGTTCTCAAGGGCGATCAGGAGCTTGGGCGCATCGTTGCGGGCACCCGGCGCGAGGATATCAAGGCGTTGATGGACACGGCGCTGACGGCGGCGACGTCCTGAAAACCCTGAACTTCAAAGAATCGCCGATCCTGGTTAGCCTTCCGTGCATTGGGCGGAGGGAATTTCATGGATTTTGCGGAAACATCTGTCGTCAACCCGATGACAGGCACGCGTATTGAGTTGCTTGATCTGAATGCGGTCGGGGGCCGGCTTCGTTACGAGTCACCGCCGGGTGCGGGCGTGGAATATGCAAAGCACGTCCACCTGCACTGGGAGGAAACCTTCGATATGATCTCTGGTCAAGGCGAGTATCAGCTTGGCAGGGATCGTAAGGTGCTTGGTGAGGGCGAGACGGTCGTTTTGCCAGCAGGCGTGCCGCATGTGCATCCAACAAACCACGGCAGTGAGCCGATGGTGATGGAGCAAACGATCGTCGCCAAAGGCGGAAGCGAAGCAAGCATTCGGGCAACGTTCGGTGTGTTGTTCTCTCTCTTTGACTGGCACGGGCAGGGAAAACTGCGCCGCAACAGAATGGGCTACCCCATGAACCCGTTGCACTTTGCCGCTATGGGCAAGGTTCTGGGCGATGCGGGAAGCTTTGACGGAATGGTGCCGATTGCAGCGCAGCGGTTCACGGGCGCGACCCTGGGTCGGTTGGCGATGGCGCTGGGGTACGATCCGATTGATCCGAAGTGGAAATAAACGGCCGATGCGTCAGATATGCCGGTAGATCACGCGGATGGGGCAACCAAGCGCAGTCTCAAACCGTGCAACCTCATCGGGGTTGAGCGGGTCACGGTCGGGGTTCATCGCGCTAAACCCAAATCTCGCGAACCCTTGCGGCCAATCGTATGTCAAATCGTTGACGGTGACCTGGGTCTGGCAACAGGGCGTTTCATGCCTGTTCAGGGTGAACCCCCGGGTGGTTGCGTCGAAATCGGTGTCCATGAACCTGTGCCATGTATCTGTCGCGATTTCGGCACCGCAGCCGGGGCAAAGCGTTCTGGAAAAGTTGCCACCGCAATCGAAGAAGCGAATTGGCTCGGCGTCATGCTCGACCGCGATCTCTTCAGCAAGGGGGGCGATTGCGCAAAAGACCTGCTTGGCTTTGCTTATGGCATCTTTGTTGGGGCGGAATTCGGGATCGGATGGAATAACGACGAACCAGTTGTCCGACATCAGCCGATTTTCCCGCGCATCCCACCCGTTTGCGCGCGGTCCAGAAGCAGGTGGTCAAGGATCACGCAGGCCGCCATCGCCTCACCCACGGGCACGGCGCGGATACCGACGCAGGGGTCGTGACGGCCCTTGGTGATGATCTCGGTCGCCGCGCCCGATTTGGTGATCGTCCTGCGCGGGGTCAGGATGGACGAGGTGGGTTTGACCGCGAAACGCACGACAATGTCCTGACCCGTGGAAATGCCGCCAAGGATGCCGCCCGCGTGGTTCGAACTATAGACAGGGCCATTTTCGCCCATAGAAATCTCATCGGCATTGAGATCGCCCGTCAGCATGGCCGCGGACATGCCTTCACCGATTTCGACGCCCTTTACCGCGTTGATCGACATCATCGCAGCGGCCAGATCAGTGTCTAATTTGGCGTAAACCGGGGCACCCAAACCGGCAGGCGCGCCTTGAACGGTGACTTCGATCACCGCGCCCACCGAGTTGCCGGCTTTGCGCAGACCATCAAGATAGGTGGCCCATGTTTCGGCAGCCTCCGCATCAGGAACCCAGAACGGGTTTTCGCCGATCTGCGCCCAGTCGAAGCGCGCGCGATCAATCGTCTCGGTGCCCATCTGCACCATGTAGCCCGTCACGCTGAGCCCAGGCACAAGCTTGGCCAGCGCCGCGCGGGCCACACCGCCGGCGGCGACGCGCGCCGCGGTTTCACGGGCCGAGGACCGGCCACCGCCGCGATAATCGCGAATACCGTATTTCTGCCAATAGGTGATGTCGGCATGGCCCGGGCGGAATTTCTCGGCAATGTCGCCATAATCCTTCGACCTTTGGTCGATGTTACGGATCATCAATTGGATCGGGGTGCCGGTGGATACGCCATCGAAAACGCCCGACAAAATCTCGACCTCATCGGCTTCACGGCGCTGTGTCGTGTACTTGTTTTGCCCCGGCTTGCGCTTATCGAGCCAGACCTGAATGTCCTCGGGTGACAGCGGAACACCGGGCGGGCAGCCATCGATGGTTGCGCCAAGCGCGGGCCCGTGGCTTTCGCCCCAGGTCGTCACACGGAAGATATGGCCGAAGCTGTTCATGCTCATGACCGCGTCTCTAAACGGGGCGGGAAGGGCTCTCAAGGGGTTTCGGCTTGCTCCGATGCGCGGTGCGGCATAGATGTGTCGATACCTCGGGGTGCCCTGCATGGGCTGAGATGCGAGCGATCGCGGACCCGTTGAACCTGAACCGGTTAAGACCGGCGGAGGGAAGGGCAAGAGACATCCTCTGACCGACCTGACGTCCGGGCCATGAAAAGAGAGGATGAGACATGAGATATCCGATCATCGCGGCTGGATGTATTGCGGCGCTGCCTGTGATGGCAGATCAGCCCGTGCTGACAGTCTATACCTACGACAGCTTTGTGTCGGACTGGGGCCCCGGCCCCGCCGTGGAAGAGGCGTTCGAGGCGACCTGCGACTGCGACCTGAAATTCGTCGCCGCGGGTGATGGGGCCGAGTTGCTGGCGCGTTTGCGGCTTGAGGGCGCGCGTACGGATGCGGACATTGTGCTTGGGTTAGACACGAATCTAATGGCGGCGGCGCGGGAAACCGGGCTTTTTGCCGGGCACGGACAGGGCGAAGTCGCGGTCGACGTGCCGCTTGGTTGGACGGATGATACGTTCTTGCCGTTCGACTGGGGTTATTTCGCGTTCGTGCATGACACGACCAAACTGGCCACGCCGCCCACGGATTTCCGCGCGCTGGCCGAAAGTGACGTTTCGATCCTGATCCAGGACCCGCGTTCTTCGACGCCCGGTCTTGGTCTTTTGATGTGGATCGAAGCCGCCTATGGCGACGACGCCCCCGAGATCTGGGCGGCGCTGGCGGATAACGTGGTGACGGTCACCAAGGGCTGGTCCGAGGCTTACGGCCTGTTTCTGGAAGGCGAGGCGGATATGGTTCTGTCCTACACGACGTCGCCCGCCTACCACCTGATCGCCGAGGAAGACGCGACCAAGGCGGCCGCGGCGTTCAGCGAGGGGCACTACCTTCAGATCGAGGTCGCCGCACAACTGGCAGGAAGCGATCAGCCCGCGCTGGCGCAGGATTTCCTCGCCTTCATGCTGAGTGATGGGTTTCAGTCGGTGATCCCGACGACGAACTGGATGTATCCGGCGGTGACGCCCGAGGCGGGCCTGCCCACGGGGTTTGAGACCCTGATCCAGCCGGACGGGGCCCTTTTGATTGCGCCGGAAGACGCGCCAGAGGCCCGCGCCGGGGCGCTTGAGGCGTGGCTCGCGGCGTTAAGCGGGTGAGACCGGCGGCCCTGGCTGGTGGGGCGGCGGCGGTTTTTGTCGCCTCTATCACGCTTGGGCCACTGGCCATCGTGGCCCTGCGGGCCGAGGTTGGCGCGGGTCTTGGCCCCGCCGACCTTGCCGCGATCCGGTTCACGATCCGGCAGGCGTTTCTGTCAGCGGTGTTCAGCACCTTGCTGGCAATTCCTGTTGCGCGCGCGCTTGCGCGGCGGCGGTTCTGGGGCCGGAGCGCGCTGATCACGCTGATGGGCGCACCGTTCATCGTGCCGGTCATCGTTGCCGTATTCGGGATCCTCGCGGTGTTCGGGCGCAATGGGATTGTGAACACCGCCTTTGCATGGCTGGGCCTGCCGCAGTGTCGGTCTACGGCCTGCAGGGCGTGGTGCTGGCG
>JABDPT010000299.1 GCA_013042605.1 Paracoccaceae bacterium | reverse complement strand
GGGCGCATCTACCTCATCAAGGATATGCTTGAAAACAACCGCCCGGCGGATGCAAAGACGGTCAAGCATATCGACCGCTGCCTAAGCTGCCTGGCGTGCATGACGACCTGTCCGTCGGGGGTGCACTACATGCATCTGGTCGACCATGCGCGGGCCTATATCGAGAAAACCTATAAGCGCCCGCTGTTCGAGCGGGTGCTGCGCTGGACGCTGGCGCGCATCCTGCCCTATCCGATGCGGTTCCGCGTCGCGCTTTTGGGTGCGAAGATCGGCAAGCCCTTCGCGCGCTTCATGCCCGACCCGCGCCTGCGCGCGATGCTGGAAATGGCGCCCAAGAAGATCCCGCCGGTCAGCCGCAATGATGACCCGCAGGTCTTTCCCGCGCTGGGCGAGAAGAAGATGCGTGTCGCGCTGATGACGGGTTGTGCGCAAAAGGCGCTGAACACGGATATCAACGACGCCACGATCCGCCTGCTGCGGCGGCTGGGGTGCGAGGTGGTGATTGCCGAGGGCATGGGCTGTTGCGGCGCGCTTGTGCATCACATGGGCAAAGAGGATGAAAGCCACGCGACGGCGGCCAAGAACATCAGCGCCTGGATGGCCGAGGATCGGGGGGAGGGGCTGGATGCGATTGTCATCAACACATCCGGTTGCGGCACGACGGTGAAGGATTACGGCCATATGTTCCGCAACGATGCGCTGGCCGAGGATGCCGCGCGGGTGTCGGAACTGGCGATGGATGTGTCCGAAGTCCTGATGAAACTCGACATGCCGGAGGGCGAGACGCAGGGCGTGCGCGTGGCCTATCACGCGGCCTGTTCGCTCCAGCACGGCCAACAGATCAAGACCTATCCCAAGGATCTTCTCAAGCGGGTTGGGTTCGAGGTGGTGGAGCCGCGCGACAGCCATTTGTGCTGTGGATCGGCGGGGACATATAACCTTATGCAGCCGGAAATTTCCAGGCAACTTCAAAAACGTAAGGTCACAACGCTGGAAGAGCGCAACCCCGATATCATCGCCGCCGGGAACATCGGCTGCATGATGCAGATCGGCAATGCCTCATCCGTGCCGATCGTGCATACGGTCGAGTTGCTGGATTGGGTCACGGGCGGACCGATGCCGCCCGCGTTGATCGAAAACCGCGACCCGGCCATTCCCATTCTCAAATAACCGCCTTAATCCTGCCTAAACCCGGCTATACTAACAATACCGGGATTTGAGGGAGTGGGTATGCGGATTTTGAGTGCGGCGGCCCTTGCGGTCGTCCTATCGATGGGTGCGGCGCTGGCGGAAGGTGCCAGTGCGCTGCGCGCCCTGGACACCGCCTTTGACAGCCGCGGTTGGGAAGGCGTGGGCCGTCTTGAGTTGGGGCGCACGGGGTTTTGCACCGGCGCGCTGATCGAACCGGACGTGGTGCTGACCGCCGCGCATTGCCTCTTTGACCCCGATACGCGCGAACGCATCAAAGATAACGAGATCGAGTTTCTGGCCGGCTGGCGCAACGGGCGCGCGGCGGCCTATCGCAACGTGGTCCGGTCGGTCATTCACCCCGGCTATGTCTATCTGGGGCCCGAGGGCGCGGATTATGTCGCCGAAGACGTGGCACTTCTGGCGCTGAACCAGCCCATTCAGACCAACAGTGTCAAACCCTTCCGCACCGACCGCCGCCCGCTGAAGGGCGACGAGGTGGGCGTGGTGTCCTATGCGCGCGACCGGGCCAGCCGCCCGTCGCTGCAAGAGGTGTGTCATGTGCTGGGGCGCCCGATGGGCAGTCTTGTCCTGTCCTGCGATGTCGATTTCGGGTCGTCCGGCGCGCCGATTTTCGTGATGTCCGAGGGAGAGCCGCGCATCGTCTCGGTCGTGTCGGCCAAGGCGGAAATTCGCGGGCGCGAGGTGTCTTTGGGCAGCGGGCTGGACGGTAGTCTGCTGCAGTTGCGCACGCTTCTGGAGGCCGAGGAACCGATCCGCGCAACCTCTGGCCCGCGGGTGCGGCGGCTTGACATCCAGTCGCGCCGCACGAGCGGTGGGGCCACCTATCACCGGCCCTGACAGATCGGTTGACGCGGCGACGCGCAGTTGCTGTGGTGGTGAAATGATCGTGCGTTTTGTCCTTGCGCTGGGGCTTTGGCTGGCGACCCTTCCGGCCCTTGGGCAAGAGGGGCCCTATCCCGTCGCGTCCTCGGGCAAGCTGTCGCATGATGGCGTGCTGGGTTGCGGCGCCACGCTGATTGCCCCCGACCTTGTGCTGACGGCGGCGCATTGCGCGACCGGCCTGCGCAGCCGCGTGACCGAGAAGCCCGGCAGCGTGCTGTTTCAGACCGGAAGCTATGCCGACCAGCCCGCCGTGACCCGCGCGATCATCGATGCCGCCCTACATCCGCTGTTTTTCACGCCGCGGCTTGCGGGCATCAGCAAACTGGCCGCCGATATTGCCATTCTGCGCCTTGAAAGCCCGATCCCGCCCGAGGTCGCCACTCCGCTTGCCGTCGCGCCCTATGACGATGCCGCCAACCACCGCCTGGTCGCGGCGACATGGCCCTTTGACGGGGCGCGCGCGCAGGAGCGGGGCTGTCCGCTGATTGCGTCGGACCCATGGGTGCTGACGCTGGGCTGCGAGGTCAAGCACGGGCATTCCGGCTCGCCGCTTCTGGCGCTGACCGAGCGGGGGCCAGAGCTTGTCGGCGTTATCACCGCGCGGTCCGATGCGGGCCTGCAACCGCTGGCGTTCGCGGTGCGTGCGCAAGAGCGGTTGGGCCAGTTGCGCGCGATCATGCCCTGAGACGCGCCCCCTCTTGAACCGCAAAAATCCCGTACCTACCTAAACGCTGTCAGGGGCCAGATCGGACCTGATGTGAAACCGCGCCCGTCCCAATGGAGGGCGCAATTGTTGTCGCTCAATGGAGGATGACCCATGCGAAACTTTGATCTTGCACCGCTTTACCGTGCGACCGTCGGCTTTGACCAAATCGCCGACCTGATGGACCGGGTTCTGACCGAAACGGGAACCGCCACGTCCTACCCCCCTTATAACATCGAAAAGACCGCCGACGATGCGTACCGAATTTCCATCGCCGCCGCCGGCTTTTCCGATGATGAACTTGCCGTCGAGGTGCGTGAGCAAGCGTTGATCGTCACCGCCCGCAAGGCGGCCGAAGACGAAGCGCGAACGTATCTGCATCGCGGCATCGCGACCCGCGCGTTCGAGCGTCGGTTCCATTTGGCCGATCATGTCCGTGTCACGGGCGCCAGCCATGTGAACGGCATGCTGAATATCGACCTCAAGCGGGAAGTGCCCGAAGCGCTCAAACCCCGCCGGATCGAGATTACGAACGGCGACACGGTGGATGCCGTGGCGGTCGAGGCCAAAGAGGTCAAAGAGGTCAACTGACCCGACCCGAAAACACGAACGGGCGCGCCATGACGGCGCGCCCGTTTTGCGTTTGAACCCCGGTTTAGTTGCGGTCGAGCGTTTCGGCCAGCCGCATCAGGTTGATCGCCTCGGCGCGGTAGCCAAAGCTGTCATCGCCGCGCGCACCGGTGGCCAGCGCGATGGCGTCGGCGTAACCCCAGTCGCCGAGATATTGATCGTCGCGCAGAAGCTGGCCGAAGCCCGCGATGGCGGCGGAAAAGCGGATATCATCGCTCCCGATGCTGTCGTCGTTCGCATCGTCCGACCCCGGCAGGATCGGCGTTTCGATAAGCTGGCTGCGGCTTTCACCGGGGGTCTTGTAGCGCAGTCGCAGGAAGCCGATCTCGTCCGAGCCATCGGCCACGGTCACATCCGGCGAACCATAGCGCAGCGGTTCGATCCGCGTGGCGGGGGAACCGACCGGCGTGACCTCGTAGATCGCGGTCACACGGTGGCCTGCGCCGATCTCGCCCGCGTCGATCCGGTCGTTGTTGAAATCCTCGCGCCGCAGGGCGCGGGTTTCATACCCGATCAGCCGGTATTCGGCGATGGTGGCGGGGTTGAATTCGACCTGGATCTTCACGTCATTGGCAATCGGGAAAAGCGCGCCGGTCAGCTGATCGACCAGCACTTTGCGCGCCTCGTTCAGCGTGTCGATATAGGCGGCTTGGCCGTTGCCGTTCTGGGCGAGCGCCTGCATCGTGGCATCGTCAAGGTTGCCGCGGCCGAAACCCAGAACCGAGAGGTAGACACCGGTTTCGCGCTTTTCGGCGATGAAATCCTTGAGCGCCTCCGGGTCCGAAAGGCCAACGTTGAAGTCGCCGTCGGTGGCCAGAAGCACGCGCGTCACCTCGCCGTCATCGGCCATTTCTTCGGCGGTGGCATAGGCCTGTTGCAGCCCGGCCTGTCCGGCGGTCGAGCCCCCGGCCTGAAGCCGCTCGAGGGCGGCGAAAATCGCGCGTTCGTCGCTGGCGGGGGTGGGGTCGAGCACGCGGCCCGCGCTGCCCGCATAGGTGACGATGGCGACCTGATCCTCGGGCCGCAACTCGGCCAGCATCATGCGCAGCGATTGCTTGAGCAAGGGCAGCTTGTTGGCGTCGTGCATCGAACCGGAGGTGTCGATCAGGAAGACGAGGTTCAGCGGTGGACGATCCTCAAGCGCGGGCATCGCGCCCTGCAGGCCGATATGCACAAGCTGGGTGTCGGGGTTCCAGGGTGTGGCCAGCACTGTGGCGGTGGTGGCAAACGCCTCATCCCCTTCGGGCGCGGCATAGGAATAGGGGAAATAGTTCACCATTTCCTCGATCCGCACGGCGGCGGGCGGGGGCATCGCGCCGGCGGTGAGCGACGAGCGGACGACCGCGTAAGACGCGGTGTCGACGTCGATCGAGAAGGTGGAAACAGGCTCTTCCGTCACCGATTTCAGCGGGTTGGTGTCGGCATTGGCGAAGGCTTCGGTATCGGA
>JABDPT010000298.1 GCA_013042605.1 Paracoccaceae bacterium | reverse complement strand
AAACCAACTTTTCCGACCTGCACCCGCCGTATGACCCGCACGAGGCCGCGGTGGCCGCCGACCGCTGTTATTTCTGCTATGACGCGCCCTGTGTCACGGCCTGTCCCACGGCGATCGATATCCCGCTTTTCATCCGGCAAATTCAGGCGGGCAATCCAAAGGCCGCGGCCAAGACCATTCTCGACCAGAACATTCTTGGCGGTATGTGCGCGCGGGTTTGCCCGACCGAGACACTTTGCGAAGAGGCTTGCGTGCGCGAGGCGGCCGAGGGTAAGCCCGTCGAAATCGGGCGATTGCAACGCCACGCCACCGACAGCCTGATGGCCGAAGGCATCCATCCTTTTACCCGCGCGGCCCCCACTGGCAAAAGCGTCGCCGTCGTCGGGGCCGGTCCTGCCGGGCTGGCCTGCGCGCATCGTCTGGCGATGCACGGCCATGACGTCGTGCTCTATGACGCAAGCCCCAAGCCCGGCGGGCTGAACGAATTTGGCATCGCCAGCTACAAGACCGTGGGTGGTTTTGCCCAAGCCGAAGTCGACTGGCTCTTGCAGATCGGTGGCATCCGGATGGAGCTTGGTCAACGGCTGGGCGAGACGCTATCGCTCGAGGCGTTGGCAGACGCACATGACGCAGTGTTTCTTGGCATTGGCCTGGGTGGCGTGAACGCCCTGCGGGCCGATGGCGACGATAAGGACGGCGTCCGCGACGCCGTTGATTTCATTTCAGATTTGCGACAGTCGGGCGATCTTTCCTCCCTGCCGGTCGGTCGCAATGTCGTGGTTATCGGCGGCGGGATGACCGCCGTCGATGCCGCGGTTCAATCGAAACTTCTCGGGGCCGAGCGGGTGACCATCGTCTATCGTCGCGGGCAGGACCGGATGTCGGCCAGCACCTATGAACAGGATCTGGCCGCGTCCAAGGGCGTTCGGATCATCACCAATGCCCAACCCGTCGCGATCCACGGCAACGGCGCGGTGCGCGAGATCGAGTTCGAATACACCATCGACAGCGAAGAAGGCTTGAAAGGCACCGGCGAAACCTTCCGCCTTGCCGCCGATCAGGTGTTGCGCGCCATCGGGCAGTCGCTGGAGGATACGCCCGGCGGGCTGACCCTCGAAGGCGGCAAGATCGCGGTCACCGGCGCGGGGCGCACCAGCCTTGCCAAGGTCTGGGCCGGGGGCGATTGCGCCACGGGCGGTGATGACCTCACCGTGACGGCGGTGGCCGAAGGGCGGGATGCCGCCGAAGATATCCATGCGGCGCTGAGCGGCTGATGTGGTACCCTGCGACACGCAAAACCCGGATGGGAGGGGATCGATGAGCTATATCATGAGCTACGCCGCCGCCGTGCCGACGGCGAAAAAGGCCGAGTATCTGCGCCACTGCGAACTGGCCGCCGAGGTCTTCAAATCCCACGGCGCAACCCGCATCGTCGAATGCTGGGGCGATCAGGTGCCGCCGGGAGAGGTCACCTCGTTCCCGCTGGCAGTGCAGGCCAAGGATGATGAAACGGTCGTCATCGGCTGGCAGGAATGGCCCGACAAGGCCACCCATGATGCCAATATCCAAGCCGCCATGAAGGACCCCCGTTTTCACGAGATGGGCGAGATGCCCTTTGACGGAAAGCGTATGATTTTCGCGGGCTTCGAGACGGTGCTTGATCTGTGAGGCGTGCCGCGCTTCCAGCCGAGGGCGGTTGCCGCTGCGGTGCGCTTCGGGTGCGTATGACCGAAGCGCCGATGATCACGTCGGTGTGTCATTGCCGGGGCTGTCAGAAGATGACCGGAAGCGCCTTTTCGCTGACCATCACCCTGCCGGCCTCGGGCCTTGAGGTGACCAAGGGGACATCGGTGCAAGGCGGGGTCAAGGGCGACGAGGTGTTTCATCACCATTGCCCCGAATGCCACAGCTGGGTCTTCACGACGACCACCGCGTTCGAAGGGTTCGTCAACCTGCGCGCGACCATGCTGGACGATCCGTCATGGTTCGAACCCTTCATCGAGCTGCAAACCGCAGAGCGCCTGCCTTGGGTGCCGCGACTTGCCGAAAAACGGTTCGAACGCTTCCCCGGCCTTACCGAATACGCGGCACTTGCCGCGGAATATGCCGGGCAACTGGACAGGGAGGGGTCGTGACATGGCTTTCCTGGACGGGGTCGTCATCGCAGTGCCAGAAACGCATCGCGCAGCCTATAAGGCGGAAGCCGAGCGGCTCGCGGAGTTGTTCGTCGAATACGGCGCGACCGAAGTGGTCGACGCCTGGGGCTTGGACGTGCCAGACGGCGAGGTGACGTCGTTTCCCATGGCCGTCGCGCGCAAAGAGGGCGAGGCCGTGGTTCTTGGATGGGTTTCGTGGCCCGATAAGACGATACGCGACGCGGCCTGGTCCAAGATCATGGAAGATCCGCGGATGAAGGATTTCCCCGGCGACCTTTTCGACGGCAAGCGCATGATCATTGGCGGTTTCGACGTCATTCAACACACCCGTAAAGGAGGCTGACGATGGCTGACCTGACAACCAATTTCGCAGGGATCAAATCCCCCAATCCCTATTGGCTGGCATCGGCCCCGCCGACCGACAAGGAATACAACGTCGTGCGCGCCTTCAAGGCCGGCTGGGGCGGCGTTGTCTGGAAGACCCTTGGGCTCGATCCGCATATCGTGAACGTCAACGGCCCGCGCTATGGCGTGGTCTATGGTGCCGATCGGAGGGTGCTGGGCCTCAACAATATCGAGTTGATTACCGACCGGCCGCTTGAGGTGAACCTTCGCGAGATTAAGCAGGTCAAGCGCGACTGGCCCGACCGCGCGATGGTCGTGTCGCTGATGGTGCCCTGTGACGAGGCGTCGTGGAAATCCATCCTGCCAATGGTCGAAGACACGGGCGCGGACGGGATCGAGCTGAATTTCGGATGCCCGCACGGGATGAGCGAGCGCGGCATGGGCAGCGCGGTGGGGCAGGTGCCCGAATACATCGAAATGGTCACGCGCTGGTGCAAGCAGAACACCCGCATGCCTGTGCTCGTGAAGCTGACGCCCAACATCACCGATATCCGGTACCCCGCGCGCGCCGCGCATGCGGGCGGGGCGGATGCGGTGAGCCTGATCAACACGATCTCGTCCATCACCTCCGTGAACCTCGACACGATGAGCCCCGAGCCGTCGATTGACGGCAAGGGCAGCCACGGCGGCTATTGCGGCCCCGCGGTCAAGCCCATCGCGCTGAACATGGTGGCCGAGATCGCGCGCGATGCCGAAACCGCGGGTCTGCCCATTTCGGGCATTGGCGGGATCACGACATGGCGCGATGCGGCCGAGTTTCTGTCGCTTGGCTCAGGCACCGTTCAGGTGTGCACGGCGGCGATGACCTATGGCTTCAAGATTATCGACGAATTGACCGCCGGATTGAGCGACTGGATGGACGAAAAGGGCTATTCCACTATCGATGAGGTTGTCGGTCGCGCGGTACCGAACGTCACCGACTGGCAATATCTCAACCTCAACTATGTCACAAAGGCGCGCATCGATCAGGACGCCTGCATCAAATGCGGGCGCTGTTACGCGGCCTGCGAGGACACATCGCACCAGGCGATCTCGATGTCGCCCGACCGGGTGTTCGAGGTGATCGACGCCGAATGCGTCGCCTGCAACCTTTGCGTCGATGTCTGCCCGGTGGAAGACTGCATCACGATGGAGCGTTTGGCCCCCGGGACGGTCGACCCGCGCACGGGCAAGGTGGTTGAGGAAGACTATGCCAACTGGACGACTCACCCCAACAACCCGGCGGCACAAGCGGCGGAATAGGCGCCATCTGGCGGCCTGAGACCGCGTTTTCAGCCCTTAAGATTTACAATTTCGGCCCCGGCGATTTATTGTCGCCGGGGCGGGTGTAATTATCGGATATTTGCCGAAAAAATTGCCATGGCCGAACTGTGGCGATGTGGGGAATTTGTAAGGCAAAGATGTGTCGCGGGGGCTGTGGGGGCCTGGGGGCAAGACGCGCCCCCGCGACACATCCGAGCCCGGCTGGGGGCTGTTATGCGGTACATGAAAATCAAGAGGATCGTCCGTCTTGTCCACGCATTCGCGCGGGATGACAGGGGCATGGCCCCCAAAGAAATCCTGCTTCTTGGCTCGGCCATTGCGGCGTCGTTCATTGTCGCCGATCTGGCGATTGACGGGCAGGCGGACGTGACCATTGGCGCGGTCACGGAATGGTTCCGCGACGCCTTCCCACGGCTTTAGGCCAAACCAACCTACTTCAACACATCCACCGTTGACGTGTCATAGGGCACGGCAATCTCGCGCAGCGCGGAAAGGCCGGCTTCGGCCCGCACCGCTGCGGTAGGCGGCGCGTCATAGACCGTCGGCGCTGGCGCGCGATCTGCGCGTCCGGACAGCGCTTCCTCGCGTTGACGATCCAGCAGACTGGCTTCGAACGCGGGCGGCGGGCCGGTTGGCGCATCGGGATTAGGTGGCAAAAGCGTGGACGGCAGATCGGGGACCAACGCACTGGCGCGGTCCGCCTGACGCGGCGCCTCAACCGCGCGCGCGGTCACGGCCAGCCCATCTGCGACCGATGTTTCCCCGCGCGCAGAAACCTGCGCCCGCGCCGCGGCGGTGTTGCGTGTGTCAATTGGGTCGGCCTGTGCCGATGGGCCAGACCCGATCGGCGCGACAGGCCCCAGCTGAGAAATCATACCCTCATCTCCTAACAAACCCCGTCTCCGAAAGTTGTAAGGGACATCGGTTACCGATTGGTGAATATCAACAACAATCGTCCGCGATGGTTAAGGCCGGGTAAGCATCCGGCGGTACATCGTTTCCAGGAATTTTGCAGCATCGGCAAAATGCGCATCCCCCTCAGGCCTCAGGATACCGCGCACCTGAGCGTCGAAATCGGCGTAATGCTGGGTCGTGGCCCAGATCGAAAAGATCAGGTGATGCGGATCGACCGGCGCGATATGCCCGGCGTCCCCCCAACCGGCGATCACCTCGGCCTTTTCATCGACCAGCGCCTTCAGCGGCCCCTCGATCTGATCGAGGATACGCGGCGCGCCCTGCACGATCTCATTGGCGAATAGCCGGCTCTCGCGCGGATAATCCCGCGCCATCTCAAGCTTGCCCAGCACATAGGCTACGATCTCTTCCACCGGGTCACCCTCGGGATCGAGCCGCCGCAAGGGGGCCAGCCAAGTATCCATCAGCCCCGACAAAAGGGCGATGTGAATGGCCTCTTTCGAGGGGAAATAATAGAGCAGATTTGGCTTCGACAGCCCCGCAGCCCCCGCGATCTGATCCAGCGTCGCACCGCGAAAGCCATGCGCCGAAAACACCTCTAACGCCGCGTCGAGGATCACGCCCATATTGCGTTTCTGAATGCGCGTCTGCGGGCTTGCGTCGTTCATTGTGTCCTTTCCGGTCAGGGCCCGAACGCCTTGACTGGCCCCTTTGCTCTGCTAGCGTGATCCTGACCAAATGGTCAAACCTTTTGAGGTCACACCGCGTATCGCGCAAGGGGGTAGCCATGGCACTTGACCGCCCGGTTCCAAACGATCTTTCCGCATTCTGGATGCCTTTCACCGCCAATCGGCAGTTCAAGAAAGCGCCGCGCATGTTCGTGGGCGCCGACCGCATGCACTACACCACAGCCGATGGGCGCCAGGTGCTGGATGGTACGGCGGGGCTCTGGTGCTGCAATGCCGGCCATAACCGGCCGCGCATCGTCGAGGCGATCCAGAAACAGGCGGCCGAGCTTGACTATGCGCCCGCTTTCCAGATGGGCCACCCTAAGGCGTTCGAACTGGCCACCAAGGTGCGCGATCTGGCGCCCGAACCGTTCGAGCATGTGTTTTACACGAACTCCGGTTCGGAAAGTGTTGAAACGGCTCTGAAACTTGCCATTGCCTATCACCGCGCCAAGGGGCAGGGGGAGCGTACCCGCCTGATCGGGCGCGAGCGTGGCTATCACGGTGTGAACTTTGGCGGCATCTCGGTGGGCGGGATCGTCAATAACCGCAAGATGTTCGGCACGCTTCTGGGTGGCGTCGATCATCTGCCGCACACGCACCTGACCGAGAACGCATTCACCCGCGGGCAACCCGAACACGGCGCGCATCTGGCCGAGGAGCTCGAACGGATCGTTGGCTTGCACGGGGCCGAAACGGTCGCCGCCGTCATCGTGGAACCGATGGCCGGGTCGACCGGGGTTCTGATGCCGCCCAAGGGCTATCTCGAACGCCTGCGCGAGATCTGCACGAAACACGGTATCCTGTTGATTTTCGACGAAGTTATCACCGGCTTCGGGCGGCTTGGATCCTCTTTCGCCGCCGCGCATTTCAACGTGATGCCCGACATCATCACCTGCGCGAAGGGTCTGACCAACGGGGTCATTCCCATGGGCGCGGTGCTGACCACAGGCCCTGTGCATGACGCGTTCATGCAAGGCCCCGAGCATATGATCGAGCTTTTCCACGGCTATACCTATTCGGGCAACCCCATCGCCTCGGCCGCCGGGCTGGCGACGCTGGAAACCTATGCCGAGGACGGGCTTTTCGAACGCGCGGCGGGGCTGGCGGATTATTGGGAAGATGCTTTACACTCCCTTAAAGACCACCCCCATGTGATCGACATCCGCAACATGGGCCTGATCGGCGCGATCGAGCTTGAGCCCATGGCGGGCGAGCCCACCAAGCGGGCCTTCAGCGCGTTTCTTGAGGCGTATGAGAAGAACATCCTGATCCGCACCACTGGCGATATCATCGCCCTGTCGCCGCCGCTTATCATCGAGAAAGAGGATATCGACACGCTCATCGGGACACTGGGCGACGTGCTGAAAGGCCTGCACTAGGCGTACACAACCCGTACACAACGCGTACACCGGATTTGCACAAACTGAAGGAGCCAGAACCATGGCCGCTCCCGGCGAGAACCTGAAAATCAATGGCGACCGGCTGTGGGACAGCCTGATGGAGATGGCCAAGATTGGCCCCGGCGTGGCGGGCGGCAACAATCGCCAGACGGTGACCGACGAAGACGCCGAGGGGCGGGCGCTGTTCCAAAGCTGGTGCGAGGCGGCGGGCATGACCATGGGGCTTGATGAGATGGGCAACATGTTCGCCCGGCGCGAAGGCACCGACCCCGACGCGCTTCCGGTTTATGTCGGCAGTCACCTCGATACCCAACCCACGGGCGGCAAATACGACGGCGTGCTGGGGGTTCTGGGCGGGCTAGAGATCATTCGCACGCTCAACGATCTTGGCATCAAGACCAAACACCCGATTGTCGTGACCAACTGGACCAACGAGGAAGGCACGCGCTTTGCCCCTGCGATGCTGGCCTCGGGCGTGTTCGCGGGCGTGCATGACCGCGACTGGGCCTATGATCGCGTGGATGCCGAGGGCAAGCGCTTTGGCGACGAGTTGGAGCGGATCGGCTGGAAGGGCACGGAGAAGGTGGGCGACCGTAAGATGCACGCCTTTTTCGAGCTGCATATCGAACAAGGCCCGATCCTTGAGGCCGAGGGCAAGGATATCGGGGTGGTCACCCACGGTCAGGGCCTGCGCTGGATCGAATGCACGGTGACGGGCAAGGAAAGCCACACCGGCAGCACACCAATGCACATGCGCAAGAACGCGGGCCGTGGTCTGGCGCTGGTGACCGAGCTTGTCCACGAGATCGCGATGAAGAACCAGCCCAACGCGGTCGGCGCCATCGGGCATATCGACGTCTACCCCAACAGCCGCAACATCATCCCCGGCAAGGTGGTGTTCACGGTGGATATGCGCACGCATCTCCTCGACAAGCTGAACAGGATGGTCGCCGAGTTCATGGAACGCGCGCCGGGGCTCTGCGAAGAGATCGGCGTGTCCTTCGACTGTGAAATCGTGGGCCAGTTCGACCCGCCGGCCTTCGATGAAGGCTGCGTGGCCGCCGTGCGCGGCGCGGCCGAACGGCTGGGCTATTCGCACATGGATATCGTGAGCGGCGCAGGCCATGATGCCTGCTGGATCAACGATGTCTATCCCACGGCAATGGTGATGTGCCCCTGCGTCGACGGGTTGTCGCATAACGAGGCGGAAGAGATCTCGAAAGAGTGGGCGACCGCCGGGGCGGATGTCCTGATGCATGCGGTGGTTGAGACGGCGGGGATCGTGGAGTAAGGGCGCGTCCCTTGTCTCTCCCTCCCGGGCTTGACCCGGGACCTCCGGCCTTCTCCCGCCGCGCGGGGCCCCGGATCGGGTCCGGGGCGTGTATGGCACCACGCCCCTAGCCCAATCCCTCGCGTCCCGGGCTTGACCCGGGACCTCCGGCCTTCTCTCGCCGCGCGGGGCGCCGGATCGGGTCCGGGGCGTGTGTTGCATCACACCCAAGCCTTAACCACGCATTAACCAAGGTCCGCCACCCTCGCCGGGTGCCCCACTACGTCTACATCATGGCCTCCCGCCCCGGCGGCGCGCTTTATACAGGGCGCACCAACGACCTGCGCGCGCGGGTCGAGGCGCATCGGGCGGGCCTCTCGGCCCACACCGCGACATACGGGATCAAAACGCTCGTCTGGTTCGAAACGCATGAGGATTTCGAACCGTCGCTCCTTCGCGAGCGGCGGATTAAACGCTGGCGGCGGGCGTGGAAGGATGCGCTGATCCAGGAGGTCAATCCAGACTGGCGGAATCTGACGCGGGAGATACCGTGAGGGACGCGACAGCGGGCGTTCGTTTGGGAAGCGTGGGAGGGAGGCCCCGGATCAGGTCCGGGGCGTGAATAGCATCACACACCCAGCCCTGTGCCACCCGTCCCGGGCTTGACCCGGGACCTCCGGCGGTCCTTCGCCGCGCGGGGCCCCGGATCGGGTCCGGGGCGTGTATGGCATCAGGCCCCTAGCCCAAACCCTCCCGTCCCGGGCTTGCCCCGGGGCCTCTGGCGCGTCACAACTCCCTGAACCAGCCCGAGATTCCGCAACTTCATGACCGTTCCCGTAACCTCTGAACCACGTCCGATCGCCATCACCCTCTGGGCGTTCTGGACCGCACTCTTCTGCGGCGCCATCGCACTCACCGCGTTTCTGGGCGCACTGGCCTCGGGGGCGGGGATTCTGGCGGGGCTCGGCTTCCTCGTTTTCTTCGGCACGCCTTGCTTTTGCGCTGCGCTGCGCGCCATGCCCGTCGCCTCGCGCGGGCGCTTTTCGCGTTTGCGCGTGCGGCCCGCCACGTTTGTGGCGGCTCTCATGGTCTTTTACGCCGCCTTCCTCTGGGCCGTGGCCTTCGGCGCGGTCTATGCGCTCTTTTCCGTCGATCTGCCGGGGCCGGATGGGCTTTTCTACCTGCTTTTCCCCTTCGTCATCCTCGCGCTTGCCGGGGCGGGGTATTTCACCTGGACCTACGAGAAACTGACCTTCCCGCCCAGCGAACCGGAAGGCGAAGCCTGATCCCGCGCGAATTGGCCGCCGCCGGGCTTGCCCATGCCCAAGGCTCGGTCCACACTCATCCCGAATGAAGGGGGGCCTCGACCTCCCGCGAAGACAGGGAGACACCCATGACCACAGTCATCAAGAACGGAACCATCGTCACCGCCGACCTGACCTATGCGGCGGATGTGCTGATCGAGAACGGGCAGATCATCGAGATCGGCAAGGACCTCACGGGCGATGACGTGCTGGATGCGACAGGCTGCTATGTCATGCCCGGCGGGATCGACCCGCACACCCATCTCGAGATGCCGTTCATGGGCACCTATTCCTCTGATGACTTCGAAAGCGGAACGCGGGCGGCCCTGTCCGGTGGTACGACGATGGTCGTCGACTTTGCGCTGCCCAGCCCGGGGCAGGGCCTGCTCGACGCGATCCAGATGTGGGACAACAAGTCGACCCGCGCGAATTGCGACTATTCCTTCCACATGGCGATCACCTGGTGGGGCGAACAGGTGTTCAACGAGATGGAGACGGTGGTCAAGGACAAGGGCATCAACACCTTCAAGCATTTCATGGCCTACAAAGGCGCGCTGATGGTGAACGATGACGAGATGTTCGCAAGTTTCCGGCGCTGTGCGGAACTGGGCGCGCTGCCGCTGGTGCATGCCGAGAACGGCGATATCGTCGCCGACCTGCAGCAAAAGCTGATGGCCGAGGGCAATAACGGCCCCGAAGGCCACGCCTATTCGCGCCCGCCGGAGGTTGAGGGCGAGGCCACGAACCGCGCGATCATGATCGCCGACATGGCGGGCGTGCCGCTTTACGTGGTGCATACCTCGTCCGAGGATGCGCATGAGGCGATCCGGCGCGCGCGCCAGAACGGGCGGCGGGTCTACGGTGAGCCGCTGATCCAGCATCTGACCTTGGATGAAAGCGAATATTTCCACGAAGACTGGGACCATGCGGCCCGCCGCGTGATGTCGCCGCCTTTCCGCAACAAGAAGCATCAGGACAGCCTGTGGAACGGGCTGGCCAGCGGGTCGCTTTCTGTCGTCGCCACCGATCACTGCGCCTTCACCACCGAACAAAAGCGCACCGGCGTGGGCGATTTCACCCAGATCCCGAACGGCACCGGCGGGCTTGAGGACCGGATGCCGATGCTTTGGACCCATGGCGTCGTCACCGGTCGGCTGACGATGAACGAGTTTGTCGCCGTCACGTCGACCAATATCGCCAAGATCCTCAACTGTTATCCGAAAAAGGGCGCGATCCTTGTCGGGGCCGATGCCGATATCGTGGTCTGGGATCCGAGAAAGGAAAAGACGATCAACGCCGGAACCCAGCAATCGGCCATTGATTACAACGTGTTCGAGGGCAAACATGTGACGGGCCTGCCGCGCTTCACGCTGACGCGCGGCCATGTGGCGGTGCATGACGGCGAGATCCGTACGCAGGAAGGGCACGGCGACTTCGTCAAACGCGAGCCGATGACGGCCGTCAACAAGGCGCTTTCGACTTGGAAAGAGCTCACCGCCCCGCGCAAGGTCGAGCGGACGGGCATACCGGCAAGCGGGGTCTGATATCAGGGCATGAGATGGCGGGTCACGCTTCTGGCCTATGGCGCGGCGGTGCTGGCCGTGGCTCTGGTCGTGAATATCGGGCTGATGCTCGATTCCGGTGCCTATCCACCGCTGGCCCTGATCGCGCTTTTTCCGGCGCTTGCCGCACTGGTGTTCCTTGTCTCGATCCTGCCGTTTCTCGCCATACGGCTTTGGGCCGCGCGGCGCGGGTCAGAGGGCTACGCACATGCGATGGGCGCTGGCGCGGTGCTGGGCGTGCTGGGCTATGGCGGGGTCGTTGGCCTGATGAACATGGGCGAGGCGCGGGAGGAGCCGCTGTGGTTCCTGTTGCACCTTGGCGCAGGACTTGGCCTTGGCCTGATCGGCGGCTTCGTCTTTCTTTGGGTCGAGCGCTGGATCGGC
>JABDPT010000295.1 GCA_013042605.1 Paracoccaceae bacterium | reverse complement strand
CGACAGGGTGTGGAAACGGCGTATCGTGTCGGAGTATTTGATGGCTGTTTTCAGATGCATCGAACCCAAGCTCCTCTGCTTGTTCTCTTGGGCGTAATGATGCGCGCAAGAGGGGCGGTTTGGGTTGATAATTCTCAAGTGGTGGGGTGAGGGCTGGCCCGGAGGGGATCGGGGGGCTTTGAGGTTCGGGGCCCCGGGTCGAGCCCGGGGCGGGATGCTGCACCTATAGGTCTTCACGCCCGGGACATGATCCGGGGCCTCGTGGTTCGGGGTCCCGGGTCAGGCCCGGGGCGGAAAATCCGCGCCTGTAGCTCTTCACGCCCCGGACGTGATCCGGGGCCTCGCGCCAAAGGGCCCCGGGTCAGGCCCGGGGCGCAACCAACAGCCATCCCCAAACGCAAAAACCCCGCCGTTCCCAGCGGGGCCTCTACCGTTTCGGACAGTGCCGCGGATCAGGCGGTGGCCTGCGCCTTGGCGATGTCCTTCTTGATCTTCAGCGCGTTGGCCGACAGGTCGACATCCTTCGCCTTGGCAAGGAACGCGTCCAGACCGCCACGGTGGTCGACCGTGCGCAGCGCCGAGGACGACACCTTGAGCCGGAAGGTCCGCCCCAGGGTTTCCGACATAAGCGCGGTTTCGGTCAGGTTCGGAAGGAACCGGCGCTTGGTTCTGTTTTTCGCGTGGCTGACATTGTTGCCAGCCATCGGGCCTTTTCCGGTCAGTTCGCAACGGCGCGACATGGGCTCACCTATTGTTTTTCGTCTCTTGGGGGCGGCATGATGCGCCCGCTCAATGCAAAGGGGCAGCGCCGATGGCCCTGCCCGGAATCCGTCTGCGGGGTTTAGGGGGTCGGGCGCGAGGCGTCAAGCGGGGAATCGCCTCGGCTGACAGGCATGCGGACCCACGCTAGGCTGCCGCCATGACCCGAAACGCGCGCCCCAAGGAAACCGAGCTTTACGCCCCCGTCAAGGCGATGCTTGAGGGTCAGGGCTATGAGGTGAAAGGCGAAGTGGGGCCAGCCGATATCGTGGCCTGCCGGGGTGACGAGGCCCCGGTGATCGTCGAGTTGAAGGCGGGGTTTTCGCTAAGCCTGTTTCACCAGGCGATTGCCCGTCAGGCGATCACGGATGCGGTCTACGTCGCCGTGCCGCGCGGCAGCGGGCGCGCCTTTCAACGCAGCCTGCGGGACAATCACAAGCTGGCGCGGCGGCTGGGGCTTGGCCTGATCCTCGTGCGGCTGCGCGACGGGTTCGTCGAGATCCTGTGCGATCCCGCGCCCTATCGTCCGCGCGCGTCCATGCAGCGTACCGCGCGGCTGTTGCGCGAATTCGCGCGGCGGGTGGGCGACCCGAATACCGGCGGAACCAACCGTCAGACCCTGATGACCGCGTATCGGCAGGATGCGCTGCGTTGCGCCGTTCATCTTCGCGGAACAGACGGGGCCAGGGGCGCAGTCGTGGCCAAGGCGACGGGCGTGGCGACGGCGACGCGGCTGATGGCGGATGATCATTATGGCTGGTTCGAACGGGTGGAGCGCGGGGTCTACAGGCTTTCACCCAAAGGCGAGGCGGCGCTGGCCGAGTACGGTGAGGATATCGCCCGGCTTTCCGCCTAGCCGCTGGGCGCCCCGGCGGCGAGCGTCGCGCATTGTCCGATCAACGCGGCAAGCGCCGCTTCCGGCATGGGTCTTTCGGGGAAAAGCTTCACGTGCCGCCCCGACGCCCCCGTGCCGTGCAAGAGGTGATCCGGGTCGCGCAGCGTCGCCCCTTGGACAAAGCCGAGATTGGCGTGATCGCGACCCCCGTAAAGATAGATCACAGGCACCTGCCCTGCGTTAAAAAACACCGGCGCGCCCCATTTCATGCCTTCGCGCGCGTCGGGCAGGCTCGCCATCACCAGCCCGCGCAGATCGGATAGCAGCGTGGCAACCGGCCCCGGCTTGTCGGAAATATAGTCGTCGATGGTCTTGGCTGCGGTCATGGCCCGGCCCCCTTTCACTGCAATCCTGACAGAAGGCTGTGCCGCGCGATTGATCTCGGTCAGTCGCCCCTGCCCGGGTCGTCAATGGCGGCCAGCACATCCTGCAACGCCGCCGACACAGTCACCTCGCCCTGCGCCACGCGGGCCCCGGCCCGGGCGATGCGCGCCCGCATGTCGGGGTCGGCATCGAGCCGTGCCAAAACCGCCGCCCGCAACTCTGCCTCGAACCGCCGCTGCGCCTGACCGGTGCGGCGGCGCGCCCAATGCCCGGCCTCTTTGCGCCAGGCCGCGAGCGCCTGCATGTCGTTCCAGGCCGCATCAAGCCCGGTTCCCTCGACCGCCGACACCGGCAGCACCTTGGGAAAATCCGGCGGGTCCTCTTCCCGTTTGCGCAAGAGACGCAAGGCCCCCGCATAATCGCCCGTCGTGCGAATGGCGGCAGGTTTGAGGTCGCCATCGGCCTTGTTGACAAGGATCATGTCGGCAATCTCCATGATCCCGCGCTTGACGCCCTGCAACTCATCCCCGCCCGCGGGCGCCAGCAACAGCACGAAAAGATCGGCCATTTCGGCCACCATGGTTTCGGACTGACCCACCCCCACGGTTTCGATCAAAACCACATCGAACCCCGCCGCTTCGCAGACCGCCACAGCCTCGCGCGTGCGCCGTGCAACACCACCCAAAGCGGTCTGACTGGGCGACGGGCGAATGAAGGCCAACGGATCGCGCGACAACCGCTCCATCCGCGTCTTGTCGCCCAAGATCGAGCCGCCCGACCGGGTCGAGGACGGATCGACCGCCAGCACCGCCACGCGCAGCCCCTGCCCCGTCAGCAACTGGCCGAACGCCTCGATGAACGTCGATTTACCCACCCCCGGCGTGCCCGAAAGCCCGATGCGCAACGCCTCGCGCCCGGTTTTCTGCAACCGCTCGAGCAAGGCCGCCGCTTGCGCGCG
>JABDPT010000291.1 GCA_013042605.1 Paracoccaceae bacterium | reverse complement strand
CTGGCCGATCTCGGGCCCGGCCTTGGCGATGTGGTGCTGCGCTGCTGTTGCTTTCTCGAAGGGTTGGAAGCCGCCGAAAAGCGGATGGGCTGGTCGGCTCGGTCCGGCCAGATCGTCTTGCGCATTGCGCTGCAACGCTTGCGCCAGCACTATGACGAGAATGCGGGGCGCTGGTCACCGATTATCGGGTGACGGATATGTCTTCGTGATATCAGAGGGCTGCGGGGTGAGGCTTATGTGGCTTTTAGCTCCGCAGCCTTGGTAGATAGCGCGGGACAAGCTATCCGGGCCTATTCGTTATTTAACATAATTATGATTATGCGCCTTTAGGATTGTAGCAGCAAAGCTAAAATGTCACCTATCTGCAATTCAGGAATGTCACTCTCGCCTACAACGATAACAGGCAGAGAGATCGGGCATGGGATGGGTGATTATGAGCGAGCGCGAGCTGAACCGCGTAGAAGTATTGGCACAAGTTGATGATGGTCGCCTGACAATCAACAATGCTGCAAACATGCTGGCGCTGACACGACGCCAAGTTTTCAGACTTCTGAAGAGGTATCGCCAGGATGGCGCCCCCCGCGATCCGGCACAAGGCGCGTGGCAAACCTCCGAACAATCGTATCCATCATGCCAAGCGAGATTATGCTCTGGCATTGGTCAAAGAGAAGTATGCCGACTTCGGGCCGACCTTGGCGGCTGAGATGCCGGCCGAGCATCATAGCTTCAAAGTCTCGCGTGAGACGCTGCGCAAATGGATGCAGGAAGATGGGATATGGCTGTCACGCAAGCAGCGCCGTACTTTCCATCAGCCACGGCTCCGCCGGGAATGTTTCGGCGAGCTGATCCAAATCGACGGATCAGATCATCAGTGGTTTGAAGACCGCGCTGATCCATGCACCCTTCTCGTCTTCATTGACGATGCGACCAGTACGTTGATGGAACTGCGGTTCGTGGAATCGGAGAGCACTCTTACCTATTTTGACGCATTGGAAAGCTACCTGCTCAAGCATGGTCGGCCCGTTGCATTCTATAGCGATAAACACTCCGTCTTCCGGGTTGCCAAGCCAAGCAAGCACATGACCGGCATGACCCAATTTGGGCGCGCCTTGGCTGAGCTGAACATCGAGATACTGTGTGCAAACAGCTCTCAAGCTAAAGGCCGCGTCGAACGCGCAAACCGGACACTTCAGGATCGGCTTGTGAAGGAACTGCGCATCGCAGCCGTCTCCAACATGGATGATGGAAACGCGTTTCTGGCGGGTTTCGTTGAACGCTACAATGCCAAGTTTGCAAAGGCTCCTGCCCGGCCTGACAACCTGCACCGCGCACTGAACATCGAACCTGACTGCCTTGCCGAGATCTTCTGCCTGCGTGACAAACGCTATGTCACCAAGGATTTGACAATCAAATACGACCGGAAGCGGATCAAGCTGGAGGTGAACGAGCTGAGCCGCGGCCTCGTGGGTAAATATGTCGATGTATATGAGCTGGCTGACGGACGTATTCAGGTGCGGGCCAAAGGGGTCGCCCTGCCCCATTCCATCCTCAATCCCGAACGTCGGATCACGCATGCCGCCATTACCGAGAACAAGCGCCTCGGCGCAGTTCTGGCTTTCAGCAAAGAAGAACAGGACAAACCCGCGCCAAAGCCCAAGGTCAAACCGATCAGCGCAAAGAACGGTTACAAAAAGACTGGCCACCGTTCGCCAGGGGCACCATCAAAGATGGAAGCATATTATGAACGAAGACGGGCGGAGCAACTGGTGGCTAAGCAATAGACTTGACCGCACCTGCGGATGCTTTCTACTGGCATTCATGAAGCACTCTGAACTACACGCCATTGCCCACAATTTCGCTGACTCTCTTGCAAGCGGACAGGGTTTCGTTGTCGGCCACTATCCGACAGATGTCTTTGCAGACGCATCATCCAACCCGGGTCGCTTCCTAGTTGTCGATTTCCTGACAGGCCAACTCGATGAAGGAACCGCGTCAGACCAGCTTCTCCACGCCCTTCCAGTTTTTCGGAACGAGTTTAAAAACTTCTGCCAAAAACATTGCGCTTCAACATCCGATTTCAAAGAGTTTAAGACCCGGTTCGAGGCTGGATACCTAGGGGCTACTTACACTGTCACGATCACCGACGTTCGTGGACGTAGATCGGCAATCGAGTACAAAGGTTTTCCCGGCAAGCGAACCAAAATGCTCGATGATCAAAGGCGCGTTGTTCCCAACAAAACCGTTCTCGATAACTGACCGCAAGGCTTTTCAGCCCTGCGATATTTGAGGTCTCCGGGCTGCTAAGCCTTACTCCCATCGCACCCCTTGGTGACAATCCTGCTTTGCACACCGGGTGACATTTCTACTTGGTTGCAACAAGGATGCCGCAGCGGGGCCCGGGCACGCAGCCCCCACTCAACGTGACATCCCCGATACATCCCCGCGAAACCCGCGGCGCAAATCTCGACACCCGCCCGGCAATCGGTCACTCAAGGGACAGGAGTTGCTGCCATGACATCGATACTTGTTCTCAACGGTCCCAACCTCAACCTGCTTGGCACGCGCCAGCCCGAGGTTTACGGCCATACAACGCTTGCCGACATCGAAGCGCTGTGTACGCGCGTCGCCGCCGAGATCGGCGTTGGCGTGACGTGTATGCAGTCCAACCACGAAGGCGCGCTGATCGATGCGATCCACGGCGCGCGCGGCAGCCATGACGGCATCGTCATCAACGCGGGCGCCTATACGCACACCTCCATCGCGCTGATGGATGCCATCGCGTCGGTATCCCTGCCCGCGATTGAACTTCACCTCTCAAACGTCCATGCCCGCGAGAGTTTTCGGCATACGTCCTATCTTGCGCCGGTCGTCATTGGCCTAATCTGCGGGTTCGGCGCAGAGGGCTATGTGCTCGCACTTCGGGCGATGGCCGGGCATCTGGCGCAAAACGACACATGATCGACTATCTGGAACGTCTATTCGAAGCGCGCAGCATCGACGAGGTGTGGGAACTGCATCTTGAGCGGATGGCGGGGTTCGGGTTCGACCGGCTGCTCTATGGCCTGACTTACGAAACCGGCGATGACAACCATGTCGCGCCCGAGGACATGACAATTCTATCCAACCTGCCCCGCACCTATCTTGACCGCTATATCGGGGACGAGTTGTTTCTGCATGCCCGGATGTCGCGTTGGGCGGCCGATAACACGGGTGCGATGTCGTGGGGCAAGGCAGAGACGCTTCACAACGACCAGTGCCCGCTCGAACGCGAGGTGCGGTCGCTGAACAAAAGCTACCGGATCGACGTGGGATATACGATCAGTTTCGGTGCGACGCCCCCCTGTGGCCGCGCCGCCATCGCGTTGATCGCGCGCGAGGGGCTGGATCAAGAAGCGGTGGATATCGTCTGGGGCATGCATGGCCGGTTGATCGAGACGATGAACCGGGCGGCGCATCTGAAAATCTCTGCCCTGCCCCGCACCGATATCGGCCGAAAGCTGACCCCGCGCCAGCGCGAGGTTCTTCAGCTGGTCGGCGGTGGCAGCACGGTTCAGGAAATCGCCCTGGCGATGGGGCTAAGCCCGGTCACCGTCGAAAAGCACCTGCGGCTTGCACGCGAACAGCTGGGCGTTGAGACTTCGGCCCAAGCCTTACTCAAGGCCGCGGTGCAAAATCACATCTTCCTGCCCGGAAAGTAACGGTTTTGTGATGTCGGAAACCTGCGCAAATGCAGGGTTTTGACCGGTGCGGGTAAGGAATGCCATACTTTCGGAACCCTGACCAACACGCCAAGATCAACACGTTCCGTGAGTGGTGGCATTATTGCTAGGGAACATCCCCAAGGGCGCCCGCTATTTCCGGGAATTCCCGTCGGGGGGCCGGTCTGTGGGTTCTTTTCAATCGGCAGGCCGGCATGCGCGCCGGGGCTGTCTCGTATCGCCTCGTCCCAATTCGACTACCGTCCGGCTTCGGCGTGCGCGACGCACCTTCCTTGGGTGCGTCGCGTCCCTTTCAATGGGCTTAGCCCTGAGCGGCCTTGGCCACTTCGGCGGCGAAATCCTCTTTCTCGACCGCGATCCCCTCGCCCACTTCAAGGCGGACAAAACCGGTGATCTCGATCCCGGCCTCTTTTGCGGCAGCACCCACGGTCAGGTCGGGGTTCACGACGAATTGCTGGCTAAGCAGCGTGACTTCGGACAGGAATTTCTTCATGCGGCCGACGATCATCTTTTCGATCACGGCCTCGGGCTTTCCGCTTTCGCGCGCGATATCCATCTGGATTTGCTTTTCTTTCTCGACCACAGCCGGATCGAGATCATCTTCGCTGAGCGACGCAGGGTTCACCGCCGCGATATGCATCGCGACCTGGCGCGCCGTGGCGGCGTCGTCGCCGTTGAACGCGACAAGAACACCGATCTGGCCGAGCCCGTCAGCAGCGGCGTTGTGGACATACGACACAACCGATCCACCTTCGATCGACGCCATGCGGCGCAGCGACATGTTCTCACCGATCTTGGCGATCTTGTCGGTCACCGTGTCGGCAACGGTCTTGCCACCAAGATCCGCGGCGGCGAGAGCGTCGATATCCGACGCACCAAGTGCCGCCCCGGCAATGGCCGAAACCATTTCCTGGAATTCGGCGTTCTTGGCGACAAAGTCGGTTTCCGAGTTCACCTCAACGGCGACACCCCGGCCGCCGTCAACCTTGACGCCCACCAGCCCTTCGGCGGCCGTGCGGCCCGATTTCTTGGCCGCTTTCGCTAGGCCCTTCGTGCGCAGCCAGTCGACGGCGGCATCCATGTCGCCATCGGTTTCGGTCAGCGCTTTTTTCGCGTCCATCATGCCCGCGCCGGTCGTGTCGCGGAGCTCTTTTACAAGTGCGGCCGTGATTGCCATGTCCTGGCTCTCCTCAGATCGAAAGAATTGGGATCGACCGCGGGGGCCCTGCCCCGCGGCCTGAATTGGTTCTGTGACAGCCTCAGCTTTCGGCTTTGGCGTCTTCGGCTTTGGCGTCTTCGGCTTTGGCCTCTTCCGCCGGGGCTTCCTCGACGGGGGCTTCCGCGGCAGGGGCTTCGGCTGCCGGCTTGTCTTCCGCAGCCGGTTCCGCCAGCGCCTCTTCGATTGTGCCTTCTTCCAGCGCGCCCATGTCGACGCCAGCGGCGCCGAGCTGTGCGCTCATCCCGTCAAGGGCGGCACGCGCGGCCAGATCGCAGTAAAGGGCGATGGCACGGGCAGCGTCGTCGTTGCCGGGAATGATGTAGTCCACGCCGTCGGGCGAACAGTTGGTGTCGACCACGGCCACGACCGGGATGCCCAGCTTCTTCGCTTCGGCGATGGCAAGGTCTTCCTTGTTGACGTCGATCACGAACAGAAGATCCGGCACGCCGCCCATTTCGCGGATACCGCCCAGCGATGCCTGAAGCTTGGTCTGGTCACGTTCCATGCCCAGACGCTCTTTCTTGGTGAGCCCCTCGGCGCCTTCGGCCATCTTCTCGTCGATCTG
>JABDPT010000286.1 GCA_013042605.1 Paracoccaceae bacterium | reverse complement strand
CCCGCACGCGCGCGCGGCATGTGCTTTGCCTTGGCGACAGTTTCGATGATCTCGCCGCCGCCCAAAGCCTTGATGAAGAGGAGCTTTTATGGCTCGCCCGCCTTCAGGCCGGCCGCCGCTGGACCTGGATCGAAGGCAATCACGACCCCGGCGCCGTCGATCTGGGCGGCACCCATCGGTCGGAATACACCGAAGGCCCGCTCACCTTCCGCCACATCGCGCGGGGGGAAGCCGCGGGCGAGATATCGGGCCATTACCACCCAAAGGCCGAGTTATCCGTGCGCGGCCGCCGCATCTCCCGCGCGTGTTTTCTTTACGATACCGCCCGCCTGATCCTGCCCGCCTATGGCACCTATACCGGTGGCCTGCGCTGGACTGCGCCGGTCTTGCGCGACCTCTTCGGCAATGGGGCGATGGCCGCTCTTGTCGGCGACCCGGTGCACATCGTGCCTATGCCGCGAGAGTGAGGTCGATAGGCTTCAAATCAGGCCCGCTGCCGCCACATCGTTTTGATACCCGCGGCTGACCGGCACGCGTGCCCCGCATTTCAGCAACAGAAATATTCGCGCGCCCTGACGTTCCACCGATTTCACGGCCTCCAGCGCCACCCAGTATGACCGATGCACCCGGAGCCCGGCCACACCCTCAAGTTCGGCAATCGCATCGGAAAACCGCATCAGCAGGGCCGTGCTTCCGGCCTCGGTGAAAACATCGACATAGTGGTCGCGCACGTGCATATGCATGATTTGCTTGCCCGCGCCATCGCCCAGCCGTCGCATCAGACGCGGGCGTTCCTCGGACCCGGGCTTAAGCGTCTCATCTGTCTTCAGAAAAAGCCGAAACCCTGTCACAATGAGCGGCACGAGGAACACCACAAACGCCATCTTTTGAAGGGAAATCACATCACCACTGTTCTCTCCGGCAAACCAGAGCGTGGTCGCATAAAGCATTGGTGTGTAGAGCAAGGTAAAGATAGACGCGCTGACGATCGTCTCCGGCCACACGGACAGATGGGGTTTCCAAACCACCACGACCCTGTGCACGCCGAATCCCATTGCAATCGAAACGCCGATCACAAGCGACCAATAGGTCAAACGCTCCCCCCCCGGCCATGGAACTATAAGTTCCGAACGGCCCAGTCAGTGCGGTTGCCACAGAGCTCGTCAGCCAGATCAAAAACACCCGGCGCGAAAAGACATCTGCGCTATAATTGCGCAGGACCCCTTGAAATCCCATAGTACCGTCTATCCATTCCCACCTAAAATCCTACGGAAAAAGGTTTGGATTTCAAGGGTGTTGCGGCATTAATCCAGCATGCCGCCCTGCGCCGGCCTTTCCCAGGGATCCTTCGCCATGTCGTCAATGCCCGATTCTACGCACCTCTCCGACTCCGTTGCCGATCGTGTGCGCCGCAGTTTCGACGCGCAATCAATGATGAAGACGCTTGGCGCCAGCCTCGAGCATCTCGCCCCCGGAACCTGCCGGATCACCGCACCCATCCTGCCCGGGTCCCGCCAGCAACAGGGCTTTGCCCATGCCGCCCTGACCTTCGCCCTCGGCGACAGCGCGTCAGGCTATGCGGCACTCACGCTCATGCCCGATGACAGTGAGGTCGTGACCACCGAAATGAAGATCAACCTGCTGGCCCCGGCTCAAGGCGACAGGCTTGTCGCCGAGGGGCGGGTCATCAAACCCGGCCGTCGCCTGTTGGTCACGCAGGCCACGGTCTGGGCCGAAGCCGGTGGCGAACGGCGTCAGGTCGCGGTGTTGCTGGGTTCGATGATGCCCGTGCCACTTTAGCTGTCGCGCGGCCCCGGCGCCTCGAATCCAACGCGCTTGTGACTGCCATCGCAGAACGGCTTGTTGGCGGACTGCCCGCACCGGCATAAAAACGCCCGCGACCCGCGGTGCAGGCGCGCACCGGTGCCTGACGTGACCTCAAGCGGTCCGCGCGCCTCAAGCGGCCCGTTTTCATGCGGGATAACCTCAAGTGTGCCACCCGGCACCTCGGGCGGCGCTTCCTTTTCTTGTGGTGCCGGCTCGCCCGTGGCGACGAACCCCGCCTTCACATGGGCATAGTCGCAATAAGGTTTGTTCGCCGAGCGCCCGCACCGGCACAGCGTCGCCCGCACCATCGGCTCTCCATCGACGCGCAACTCTCCCGCCAGCGCCAGCGGCCCGTTTTCAAGCACCGCCGCGCGGTTTTGCGGCGCGGGCGCTTCGTCCAGCCCGCCATCCAGCCGCCGAAACGTCAGCGCGCCCGATGGACAGGTGCGGATCATCGCCGTGATCTCTTCGACGGGTGCGGCGTCCGGATCGACCCAAGGCCGCCGCTCGGGGTCAAACACCTGCGGCAACTTCAAAAAGCAATTCCTCGCATGGATGCACCGACCCATGTCGAAAGAAATCTCGATGTCTTTACCGGCATAACTGCGGGGTTTGGCCATGCGTCTCGCCTCCATCCTGAATGGAACGATCCGGTCAGAGACGACACCACGGGTCAACCCCCATTTACATTTAACGCTATCGTTATATAAATGAATTGTTATGAATGATTCCCTTTCCCCCGCACTCGCCGCCCTTGCCGACCCAACTCGCCGCGCAATACTTGACCGGCTGCGGGCGGGCGAGGCCAGCGCAGGTACGCTTGCCGCGCCGTTCGACATCTCGCAACCGGCCATTTCGCGCCATCTCAAGGTCATGACCGGTGCCGGGCTTGTCACGCATCGGCGCGACGGCACCCGACGCATGTTCCGCCTCGCACCCCATCGCCTCGCGGAAATCGACGCGTGGCTGGATGCGTACCGTGCCGTGCTTGAAGCGAATTACCAACGTCTCGACGCCCTTCTTGCAAAGGATGATTAGCCAATGAATTCCCTCGAAATGACCCTTGACGGCGACACCGGCATCTTGTGCAAACGCCGCTTTGCCGCCCCGCCGGAAAAGGTGTTCAAGGCCCATACCGACATAGACCTCCTTCGCCAATGGATGCTGGGGCCGGACGGTTGGACGATATCCCAAATCGAATATGATGCCCGCCCGGGCGGAAAGATTGCGATTACGTGGGAAAACGGCGACGAAAGCTTCTCGCTCTCGGGTCATTTCGTATCTCTTGAGCCGCCGCATCGCATTGTGCATGTCGAGCGGTTTCACATGCCCGATCCGACGCCGGATAATCACATCGAAACGATGTTCGAAGCCGATGGCGACGGCACGCTTATGGTCATGCGCATGCAATTGCCCGACAAAGAGGCGCGCGATGCCATGATCGCAACCGGCATGGAAGAAGGGATGTCAGACAGCTACGACCGGCTCGACGCTCTGGCCTAGGCCGTCAGCCCTTCGGGCGCCTCAAGCCCGTTCGCACGGCAGCACGCGGTCAGCGTATTGGCAAGCAGGCAGGCAATGGTCATCGGCCCGACGCCACCCGGCACCGGGGTCACGGCCCCGGCGACCTTCGCGACGCTGTCGAAATCCACATCCCCGACCAGACGGGTTCTCGGGCTGCCATCTTCTTTCACCCCCGCATCGATCCGGTTGATCCCCACATCGACCACCATCGCCCCGGGTTTGATCCAGTCGCCCGGCACCATCTGTGGACGGCCCACAGCGGCCACCACGATATCGGCCCGCCGCACCACGTCCGGCAGGTCCTTCGTGCGGCTATGGGCGATCGTCACGGTGCAACTGTCGCCCAGCAACAACTGTGCCATCGGCTTGCCCACGATATTACTGCGCCCGATGACCACGGCGTCCTTGCCCGACAAGCTGCCAAGATGATCGCGCAGCAGCATCAGACAACCCAGCGGCGTACAGGGCACCATCGATTTCTGGCCCGTCGCCAGAAGCCCGACATTCGAGATATGGAACCCGTCCACATCCTTGGCCGGGTCGATCGCGTTGATCACGAGGTCTTCGTTCAGATGCGTCGGCAAGGGCAGCTGCACCAGAATTCCGTGGATCGTCGGATCGGCATTCAGGTCGGCCACCACCTGTAGCAAATCCGCCTCCGACGTGTCGGCGGACAGCTTGTGCTCGACCGACTTCATCCCGGCCTCGACCGTCTGCTTACCTTTGGAGCGGACGTAGACCTGACTTGCCGGGTCTTCGCCCACCAGCACGACCGCAAGTCCCGGCGTGATCCCGTGATCGGCCTTGAGCCGCGCCACGTGCTCTGTCACCTGCGCCCGCACCTTCGCCGCGAACGCCTTGCCGTCAATCACCGTCGCCGTCATGGCCCTATCCCTCGTCTTCGTGTCTCAGATGCGCGGTGGTGTGGCGGGGCTTGGTGCCTCGTCCTCACCACCCGCGAAGTGCACCACGCGGTGTACGGGTTGTGTACAGGTTGTGTACGCATTGTGCAGGCCGTTTTCGGCTCAGAACAACCCCTCGATCTGACCCTCGTCGTTCAGCATGATCGCCTCGGCCGACGGTACACGCGGCAGGCCGGGCATCGTCATGATCTCACCGCAGATCGCCACGATGAACCCGGCCCCCGCGCTTAGCCGCACCTCGCGCACCGGCACTGAATGGCCGGTGGGCGCCCCGCGCACCGTGGGGTCGGTGGTAAAGCTGTATTGCGTCTTGGCCATGCAAACCGGCAGGTGGCCATAGCCCGCCTCTTCCCACTGTCTCAGTTGGTCGCGGATCTTCTGGTCGGCCAGTACCTCGTCAGCACGATAGATGCGCTTGGCGATGGTTTCGATCTTCTCGAAAAGCGGCATCTCATCGGGATAGATCGGGCTGAAATTGGCGCTGTCCTGATCGGCGATCTCGGCCACGCGCGTGGCCAGTTCTTCGGTGCCCTCAGACCCCAAAGCCCAATGCTTACAAAGGATTGCCTCTGATCCCTGGCTGGTGACATAGGCCTTGACGGCCTTGACCTCGGCGTCTGTGTCCGAAATGAAATGGTTGATCGCCACCACGACCGGCACGCCGAAGGATTTGACGTTCTCGATATGCCGCCCCAGGTTCGCGCAGCCCGCGTTCACCGCGTCCACATTCTCGGCGCCAAGGTCCGCCTTGGCAACGCCGCCATTCATCTTCATCGCGCGCACCGTGGCCACGACCACCACGCACGACGGCGCAAGGCCCGCCTTGCGGCACTTGATGTTCATGAACTTCTCGGCCCCCAGATCAGCCCCGAAGCCCGCTTCCGTCACCACGTAATCGGCAAGCTTCAGCGCCGTCGTCGTCGCCGTGACCGAGTTGCAGCCATGCGCGATATTGGCGAAGGGTCCGCCATGCACAAAGGCCGGATTGTTCTCCAAAGTCTGCACAAGATTGGGCTGCATCGCATCTTTCAGAAGAACCGTCATTGCCCCGTCTGCCTTGATATCTCTGGCAAAAACCGGGCTGCGGTCGCGGCGGTAGGCCACGATGATATCGCCCAGCCGCTTTTGCAGATCCTCAAGGTCGGTGGCCAGACAAAGACAGGCCATCACCTCGGACGCGACGGTGATGTCAAAGCCCGCCTGGCGCGGGAACCCGTTGGCCACGCCGCCCAGCGACGTCACGATGTCGCGCAGCGCGCGGTCGTTCATGTCAAGCACCCGACGCCACACCACACGGCGCAGGTCAATATCAAGATCGTTGCCCCAATAGATGTGGTTGTCGATCATCGCGCTAAGAAGGTTATGCGCGCTGGTGATGGCATGAAAATCGCCGGTGAAATGCAGGTTCATCTCTTCCATCGGAACGACCTGCGCATAGCCACCGCCCGCGGCCCCGCCCTTCATCCCGAAGCACGGCCCAAGCGATGCCTCGCGGATACAGATCGCCGCCTTTTTGCCGATCCGGTTAAGCCCGTCGCCAAGTCCCACGGTCGTTGTGGTCTTGCCCTCGCCCGCCGGGGTCGGATTGATGGCGGTGACAAGGATCAGCTTGCCGTCTGGGCGGTCCTGCACGCTGTCGATGAACGCCTGACTGACCTTGGCCTTGTCATGGCCGTAGGGAAGCAGGTGCTCGGACGGGATATCCAGTTTGGCCCCGATATCCTGAATCTGCTGTTTCGTCGCCTCGCGGGCGATTTCAATATCGGACTTCACGGCCATCTTGCGTTCCCTGTCTGGTGTACCGGCGTATGCGGTGTCCTTCGGCTATAGTCTGCCTTTCCACCTTGCACAGGATGAATTCCGACATTTGCCCAGCCGGTTGCGTCGAAACCAGGCCTGCAATGGCCCCTATCGGAAACTCGTGCCGCGTTTGAAGGGCATCTCAGAGACGTGTTTCGGCCAGCGGGGGCCACGCCGGTTGATCCGGGATGAAAAGCCGCATCTCATCGCCAAGCTTCAAGAGGCCCTCTCGCTCGACCCACGCCGTGACCCCACGCCGCCCCTTGGCAGCGGCGCGAAAAAGCGCGCCCTTGCCCGGGTTGGCCTCATCAAGATAGGGGGCCGGAAGGGTACAGGGCCGGTTTTCCATATCGACAACGATGGTTGCACCGCCAGGGGCCTGAAGCCGTGAGGACGGGGGCAGATGGGTGACATTTGCCAGACCTTCAAGCACGATCGACGCGCCGATATCCGCCGGGTCAATCGCGTCGATGCCCATGGTTTTCGCAACGATCGGGAGGTCTTCGGCGGATACCACCGAAAGCTGGCGCGTGTTCCGAATGGTGGTGTTCCTGGGATATAGCGCCGTCACACGGCCGCAGGACAGGCGGGTCAGACCGCCATGATCCTCGCCCTCTATCCCACCGAACCCGATGAAAGCCTCGTTCAGCGGTGTCGACCGAAGCGACGCCGCGCGGTCAGGCACGTAGCCAAGCCATGTGATGTGGGCGGAAAAAGATGTGGGTTTGAGCGCAGGCATCATTCGGCTCCGTCAGGGTCGGGTCACGACGAAGAACACGCGCCGGAACGGCATAATGGCACTGCCATCTTCCGCCAAGGGATAGGCCGCATGCAATGCTTCGTCATAGGCCCGCTGATATCGGCGCAACTCGTCGGGGCCAAGCTTTTCCACGAACGGGCGCATTGCCGTGGACGAGGTAAAGGCCTGAACGGGGTGGCCGGTATCCGACCGGGCAAGCCGCTGGCAATACTCAGTTTCCCAGGCAGAGACCTCACCAAATGGCGTTAGCATCTTCATATAGACGGGGGCCGTCGCCACCGGCGCGGTCCAGTTGGCAAAATCGAACCGGTCCGGAAACATCTCTTGTGCCAGATCACGCAACAGGGCGTGAGACGGCGCCGCGTATTGACGGGGCACCTGAACGGCGAGCGTCCCGCCGGGCGCCAGTAGATGCAACAATCGTGGGAAGAGCGCATCATGATCGGCAAGCCAATGGCACACCGCGTTGGAAAAGATCAGGGTTGGCGGAGTGTCGGGTTGCCACGACGCAGCGTCCGCCTCGATCAATCGGTCATAGCTTCCGGTCGCCTCGGCCTTGGCCAGCATCGCGGGGGAAGTATCGATGCCGATCACGGGGCGTGAAAACCGTTGGCGAAGTGCGGCCCCCATCACGCCCGCGCCGCACCCAAGGTCGACCACATCACCGTCCGGTACGGTCGGGACCTGCGCCAGCAAATCGATCGCGGGCCGCAAACGCAAACCCCGAAACCGTTCATAGGCTTCGGGGTTCCAGTCTTGTTCCGTCATGAGGGCGACGATCAGGCCGTCGGCTCGGGCTCCAGCCCGTCATCGGTCGGCTTGGACCGGGGCCTGGTTTTCGGGATCGCCGTGACAGACGGGGCATTGCCCTGACTTGGCGTATCGTCCTCGTCGTCGCCACGGTTGAGCGGCTCTCCCGCGATAACCTTGGTGATCTCGTTTCCGGTCAGCGTTTCGTACTCGAGCAGACCCTGCGCCAGACGTTCGAGATCATCGCGATGTTCGGTCAGGATGCGCTTGGCGGTCTCGTAACCTTCGTCGACGATCTCTTTGACCTTGTCGTCAATGGTCTTTTGCGTGATGCCCGAATGGCTTGCGCCACCGCCATAGGTGCCAAGATAGGACTGCTGCTCATTGGCATAGTCGACATATCCAAGCTCTTCGGCGAAGCCGAACTGCGTGACCATGGCCCTTGCGATCTTTGACACCTGCTGGATATCCGATGCGGCACCCGAGGTGACGTTTTCTTTGCCGAACACCAGCTCTTCAGCCACACGCCCGCCCATCGCCATGGCGATTTTCGAGGTGTACTTGCGATAGCTGACAGACAGCTGATCCCGCTCTGGCAGGCTGAGCACAAGGCCAAGCGCGCGGCCGCGCGGAATGATCGTGGCCTTGTGGATCGGGTCGTGATCCGGAACATTCAGGCCAACAATGGCATGTCCTGCCTCGTGATACGCGGTCAGCTTCTTTTCATCCTCGGACATGACCATGGACCGGCGCTCGGCCCCCATCATCACCTTGTCCTTGGCGTTTTCAAAATCTTCCATCGTCACGAACCGGCGACCGATACGCGCGGCCATCAGCGCCGCTTCGTTTACGAGGTTCGCCAGGTCGGCGCCCGAAAACCCGGGCGTACCGCGCGCGATGATCCGAAGATCGACATCCGGCCCAAGCGGAACCTTGCGCGCATGCACGCCCAAGATCTTTTCGCGGCCCTTGATGTCGGGGTTGGGCACCTGCACCTGACGGTCGAAACGACCGGGGCGCAGCAGCGCGGGGTCAAGCACGTCGGGCCGGTTGGTGGCCGCGACGATGATGATGCCTTCGTTGGCCTCGAACCCGTCCATCTCGACGAGAAGCTGGTTGAGCGTCTGTTCGCGTTCGTCGTTGCCGCCACCATAGCCGACGCCACGCGACCGCCCGACGGCGTCGATCTCGTCGATGAACACGATGCACGGCGCATTCTTTTTCGCCTGTTCGAACATGTCCCGGACGCGGCTTGCGCCGACACCCACAAACATTTCGACAAAGTCAGAACCTGAAATGGTGAAGAACGGCACGCCTGCCTCACCCGCAATAGCACGGGCCAGAAGGGTCTTACCGGTCCCCGGAGGGCCCACCAAAAGCGCACCCTTGGGGATCTTGCCGCCAAGGCGCGAGAATTTCTGTGGGTTGCGCAGGAACTCGACGATTTCCTCAAGTTCTTCCTTGGCCTCATCGATCCCGGCCACGTCATCGAACGTCACCCGGCCATGCTTTTCCGTCAGCAATTTCGCACGGCTTTTCCCGAAACCCATGGCCCCGCCACGGCCGCCACCCTGCATCCGGTTCATGAAGTAGATCCAGACACCGATCAGGATGATGAACGGGAGGAAGGTCATCAGAACCGTGGTAAAGCCCGACTGTTCCTGCGGACGCGCGTTCACGGTCACGCCCTGGTCGATCAGGCGGGTTGTGATATCGGTGCCATCGGGGCGGATCGTCACGTAATCGTTGCCGTCCTGGCCGCGGAACATCACCCGCTCACCATCCAGCGTGACATTGGCCACTTCGCCGTTATCGACCGCCTGCACGAACTCGGAATAGCTGATCGAGCGTGACGACATCGTCGACTGACCGCCGGAGAACAGGTTGAAGACCGCCAGGATCAGCAGAAAGAGGACGACCCAAAAGGCGATATTGCGCGCATTTCCCAAGGAAATTCTCCTATGAAACCTTCGTTCACCCGTTCGAACCGCGTTCACGCGGGCAACCATGCTAAGATAGAGGTTCAGCCCAGATGTTCAATGCACGATGAGGGAAGTGGCGAAATCTCCCGCATCGCGGGTTTGCGCCGTCCAGCCATTGTTTAGCCCGGCCACCGGGGCCGCGACCAGCCGGTCACCCCGCCAGACCGCAGGAGAAGACAGCAGACTGGCCCGCGGCAGGCCGGTTTCGCGCCAGTTAGGGCATTCATTGACCGCCTCACCCAAAGCGCGCACCTCAAGGTCCGGCGCGTGCGGTCCATCCAGCCGCCAGCGACCGTCCCAGGGCCGGTCCGTGGGTGTGACCACGCCAGACACCGCCGCAAGTTCGCGGGCAATCCTGACCGTCATGCCCGACACCAGAACGCGGCAGCCGTGCAGCGCGGTATTCTCACCTTCGATCACTTGGTTCATTGCCTCGGCGAGCGGGGCCTTGCGCGGGGCATAATCGGCCGATGCCACCCAGCGAAGGCCGCCGGCAAGCAGGCGGCGCATGATGTCGTGGGGCTGACGCCGCAGGTCGGTGCGATCAAAGATGAGATCACCAGCAACAGAGGTCACCTTGTCTTCCGCATAGCGGTTGGTCACGACCGCGAGCGCTTCGTCCGCATCCTGCAGATACTTCACCGATGTCGCGACAGAAGCGGTATCGAGACCAAGAGTGGCCAGCACCTCAAGCGCTTGCCGGACCCGAACCCGCTCAAAAGCGGCGTCTTCGTTCGATGGGTCTTCGACCCATCGGACGCCGCGTTCTGTCAGATACGTCCGCAGATCGTTACGAGCCAGCGCCAGCATCGGACGATCGAATGCCATGCCGTAATGCGTGACCCGGGGGCGCATGGCCGACAGACCCTCAAGCCCGGCCTGCCGCGAAAGGCGCAGCAGGAAGGTTTCGGCCTGATCATCCTGGGTGTGTCCAAGGGCGACCGCCGACAAACCCGCCTCGCGCGCCCAGTCGGCCATCATCGAATAGCGTGTTCGGCGGGCCTGATCCTGAAGGTTTCCACGCCCGTCCCAGCCCTGCCACTTCAGAACGCTGTGGGGGATACCCAAGCCATCGCAGATCGCGGCGACATGCGCCGCCTCTCCGGCGGAGTTCGGGCGCAACCCGTGATCGACCGTAACGGCGGCAAGCGGTACGCGCGCCCAGTCATGCAATAGGTGCAACAAGGCCAAGCTGTCGCTGCCCCCTGAGACGGCCACACCAAGTCGCGAAGGTCTGGATAGAGCGAAATGCCGGTCAAGCGCGGCAGTCAGGTCAGATGCGCTCACACACAGCCCATGTCGGCGCGCGCGGCCTGTGCTTCGTCGGAAGCTGCTGAACCGGGGAACCGAAGCATCACTTCGCTTAACATCAGACAGCTTTCGTCGGCCTGTCCCAATGCATCGAGAGACAAGCCAAGGCGCAAAAGAGCGTCGGGGGCCATCATCCCATCGGGATCGCCCGAAAAGCTTTCCAGATACGCGCGGGCGGCCTGACCGGGTGACCCCATGGCAGACAGTGCTTCACCACGCCAGAAATGCGCCTCGGCCGTCAGGGGGCCACCGGTATAGGTCTGTGTGAATTGATTGAACCGTTCGGCGGCATCTTCATAGTTGCCTGCGTCAAATGCCGCACGGGCCACGTCGAAATCGGCCTGTTCGCCAACGGCAAGCTGCGCACCACCCCCCGACGATGGCGGGGGAAGTGCCACGGGCGGAAGCCCGGTATCGCCGCCAAGGGTCGTCGTCTCGCCAAGCTGGCTGATATCGCCGCCTTCAAGTTCGACTAGACGGAACTCCAGATCGCCGATGCGGTTGGTGCCATCGGTCACAACCCGGTCGACCCGGTTCTGCAAGCGTTCGGTGGCCGAGGTCAGCCTTTGAAGCTCACTTTCGATCGCGTCGATCCGGTCCAGCGCCGAGGTTCCGCCCAGCGGCACATTCACGCCGCCCGTCGTGGAAAGTTCGCGCTTCAGCCGCTGCACTTCCACATAGAGAACAGTCAGCTCCTGCCGAATGTCGGCAAGGGTCTGTTCACGATCCTGCGCCGGGGCGGAGACCGCCCCGACAAGGATAAGAACCGAAGACAAGAACGCTGCGCGGATCATCATCCGAACTCCGTTAGCTGCCCAGACCGGCGGTCAGAACCGTCACGCCGCGGCGGTTTTGGCTATAGCACGCCTCGTCCGAGCAGACCTCAAGCGGACGTTCTTTGCCATATGTGACCGTCCGCAAACGGTTCGGCGCAACCCCTTGAGATACAAGGTAATCCTGCACCGCACTGGCACGACGTGCGCCCAGCGCAAGGTTATATTCGCGGGTACCGCGTTCGTCGGCATGCCCTTCGATGATGGCGGTGTATTCGCCATTCGACATAAGGAAGAGCGCCTGCTCGCTTAGTGTCGCCTGCGCCGTGGATGTCAGCGTGGCCTGATCAACCTCGAAGAGAACCCGGTCACCGACCGTTGCCTGGAAATAGGCCACCGATGTCGGGTCGCTGATGCTGCCGAGCCCGCCTGCGCCAAGGCTGCCGCCAGCCCCCGGACCGCCCGCACCGAACCGCCCGGCGTTTGTCGAACACGCGCCCAAAGCGACGATCGCCGTCAACAGCAGCGCTTTTCTAAGATGTATCATTCGCTCTTGTTCCTCTGCCCTGTTTTCAGGAAGCTACCATTCCCTTGATGAATTGAAAATGCGCGATCAGGGAAGAAGCGGCGACCAGGCCGGGTCCGAACCGGCCCCGTCGATCGGCACTCGCCTCAGATTGCGCCCCGAGATATCAACCGAGAAAAGCGCGGGCGCACCAGTCGCCCCTGCCGTTTCCCGTGTGAACATGATGACCCGTCCGTTTGGCGACCATGTCGGCCCTTCGTCAAGGAAGGACGCGGTCAAAAGCCGTTCTTCGCTGCCATCGGTGCGCATCACGCCGATGTGGAACCGCCCCTCGTTCTGTTTGGTAAACGCGATCAGGTCACCGCGCGGCGACCAGACCGGTGTGCCGTAGCGACCGGGTCCAAAGCTGATGCGGCGCGGCTCGCCCCCCCGGGCAGACATCACATAAAGCTGCTGACTGCCGGAGCGGTCGCTCTCAAAGACGATCTGCGTGCCATCGGGCGAAAAACTGGGTGCGGTTTCGATGGACGGCGCACTGGTCAGGCGCGTCCGCTGCCCGTTGCGAAGGTTAAGCGCGTAGATGTCGGTATTGCCGCGCTGGGCCAGCGAATAGACGACCGTCAGGCCATCCGGCGCATAGCGCGGCGCAAAGGTCATCGCCTCGGTCTGGACGTCAAGCTGGCGGCGCTGCACGGTCGCGACGTCGAGTTCGAAGACCTGCGGAAAGCCGGTCTCATAGCTGGTGTAAAGCACCCGGTCGCCACGCGGGGAGAAGCGTGGGGCCAATACGATGGACGAGGCGTCAGTCAGGAACTGAATATTCGCACCATCGTAATCCATCACCGCAAGGCGTTTGCGGCGGTCGTTCTTCGGCCCGGTTTCCGATACGAACACGACCCGGCTGTCGAAATACCCTGCCTCACCCGTGATCCGACTATAGACCTGGTCCGAGACCTTGTGCGCCATGCGCCGCCAACCGTCCGGTTCCCCAACGAACTGAAGCCCCTCGCCAAGCGGCGCTTCGGAAAACACGTCGAAAAGGCGGAACTTGACGATCAGGCGGCCGTCGCTCGCCACGTTGACCGATCCCGTGATCAGCGCCTGTGCGTTGATCGCCTTCCAGTCGGCATATTGCACGGGGCTGTCGAAATTGGTGACGCGTGAAATGAAGGCATCGCGCGGAATTTCCCGAAACAACCCGGTGCCGGCAAGGTTTTGGCCAATGACGCGCGTGATCGTGCCGGCATAGGTGCTGGCCCCCGGCGTTTCGGCAACGAAACTTGATACCGCGAAGGGAAGTGGCTCAATCACACCTTCGGTGATCTCGATCCGAAGAGGTCCCTGTTGGGCCTGTGCCATTGCGGCAAAACCGGCCAAAACCACGATAAGGAAATTGCGTAGCTTAGTCATTTCAACCTCATTCCTTCGGGATTGAAGGTCATCTCGATTTCGCGCCAGTGGTCGTATTTATCAACCGGCAGCGGAAAACCACTGCGCTGGCATCTTAGAATTGCGCGCCGCGCCGCATCGAAGGCGGCCCGTTGCGCGGCCTCGTCTCCTCCGGTGGCCGACACCCGCCGGATCTGTCCGCCCTGGACAGTACCCTCGCGTGTCATTGTCATGCCGACCGTGACGGTGACATCCGCAGAACGCGAGCCGACATCGACGACCCAGCAGCTTTGCACGGCCACGCGCAACGCCTCGCGTTCGCCGCGATTCAGCGGCGGGCCAGACGGGACCGGGCGTGCCGCCTGCGGTTGGCTCGCCGCCTCGGCCACTGCGGCAGCGATGGCCGCGGCGGTGCTGTCTTCGGCAACCTCGGTTTCGGGTTGGGGGGCCGGGCGCGCGGGGCGATTACGCGGACGCGGCGACGCGGCGGGCGCCGCGGCGGCCGTTTCTTCGGCCTCGGTCACGATCTCGGTCGTGGCCTCTTCGGGGGCGGCGGCCTCTGCCTCGGGGGCGGGCGGTTCGGGCGACGGCGACGGCGCGGTTTCCTGAACGACCTGTGGTGCAGTTTCCGTCAGCGGTTCCGAAGGGGCCGCAGGTTCGGGGGCGACACGGGGGGCGGGTTGCGGGGCGCTTTCGGTCAAGGCTTCGGGCCGGTCATCCGGCGGCGGCGGGGCTTCGACCTCTGGGCCCACGTCACTCACCTCGGCTTCCGGCAGCGGCGCGGGAATGGCGGGTTGCTCAGACGGCGTTGCCTCGGGCGCGGGCGTCGGAGCCGGCAAAGCCGCGATCACGGGCGTGTCTTCGGGGGTCGGTGCCTCTTGCTCTTCGGCGTCGGGCGTCGGCGGGACCGGTGTTGTCAGGTCAGTGACCACCCGCGGCGACGGGGTCGGCGGGTAAAGCGCGGCCAGTTGCGCTTCGGTAATCATCGTGACATCCGCCACGGAAACGGGGGGAAGCCGGTCGCGCGCAAAAAGCCCGCCAAAGAGTAATAGCAGCACGAAAAGCGCATGTGCCGCGCCTGATATGACGAACCCCGTCGGCATGCCGCGCCCTTACCCATCGCGCCCGTCAAGCCGCGGTCCACCGGTATCGGTCACAAGACCGATGCTGGAAAACCCGCCGGCGTTCAGCGCGCCCATAACCTCCATCACCCGGGCATAGGGAATGGCCCCGTCGGCGCGCAGGAAGATCTTGTCATCGGTACGCTCCGTCGCGATTGCGCGCAGACGAGGGATAAGCTGCTCGGCGTCGACATCCGTGGTCTGGATCGCAATACCCCCATCGGCGGTCAGGGTCACCGTCAACGGCTCTTCCTGTTCGGAAGGCAATACCTCGGCCGCCGTCTTCGGAAGCTCGACAGGGACGCCCACGGTCAGAAGCGGGGCGGCCACCATGAAGATGATGAGAAGGACAAGCATGACGTCGACAAATGGCGTGACGTTGATCTCGGACATCGGGCGCGACCGGCTCCGCCGTTTGCGCCGCCCGCCACCATCACTTTTGTCCATGACACCCGCACCCATCCTAGCGGTCCAACTGACGACTGAGGATGGTGGCGAACTCATCTGCAAAGGCTTCGTATCCGGCCACGATACGATCGCTATCCGAAGACAGCTTGTTATAGAATATCACCGCCGGGATTGCGGCCAGAAGCCCAAGCCCTGTGGCCAGCAACGCCTCGGCAATGCCCGGCGCAACAACGGCAAGGTTGGTGTTCTGTTCACGCGCGATCTCGATAAACGCGTTCATGATGCCCCAGACCGTGCCAAAGAGCCCGATAAAGGGTGCGGTGGAGCCGACCGTCGCAAGAAGCGCCAGTCCTTTGTTCAACCCTTCGGCTTCCTTGGCGATGGCCACATCCATCGACCGGTCAATGCGCGACTGCGCCCCGGCAATCAACCCGCCATCGTCCTTGTGCGACCGGCGCCATTCGACCATCCCCGACACGAACACACGCTCGGACGCCGTGCGCGGCACTTCGCCAATCTGATCGTAAAGCGCATCAAGCGGCTGGCCCGACCAGAAGGCGCGGTCGAATAGATCGGCCTGTGTTCGGGCGCGGCGATAGTCGATGAGTTTTTGAATGATTACCGCCCAAGCCCAGAACGAGGCCACGACAAGAATGACCATGACCAGCTTTACGGTGAGTGTGGCGCGCATAAACAGCGACCACATGGAGAAATCAATCTCCTGCGCGAGCGCAAGGGTTTCGGTTTCCATCTGCCTGCTCTTGTTGCCTTTGGCCCCGGTTTTCCGTGGCTCGAAATTACGCGGATACTAACGGATCGTCAGGGGGAAAGCCAACACAACCGCGTCATCGGCAAGAGTTTATTCCGCAACGTCCAGTGCTCGGCGGATTGGTGCCGGCAGACGCGCGGCGCGCCCGTCCGCCCTCAGGGCGACCAACGTCACGACAGAAGAGAAAAGCGTCTGCTCGCCGCGCACGACATCCTGAAAAAGGACGATACGTGCGCCGGTCGAGGATTTGAGCGTGGTCAGCACCTTAAGTTCATCATCGAACACCGCCGGTGCGAGGTAATCGGCTTCGACCCGCCGCACGGCAAAGACGATACCCTCATCGGCGCGCAATTGCGCCTGATCGATGCCGAGCGACCGCACAAACTCGGTTCGCGCGCGTTCGATGAATTTCAGGTAGTTGGCGTAATAGACAATGCCGGCAAGGTCCGTGTCTTCGTAATAGACGCGAAGGGGGAAGCTGTGGGTCATGGATGCGACGATGCCTTTTTCACGAGCAGGCGAAGTAGCGTTGACCCTACCCTATTTCTCGGAACGAGGTCCGGATCGAAAAGCTGTGACGCCAATAGATCGCTGATCTCAAAAAATCGGTCTCGAGGAAGATCTAGCCCGGCTGTCAGGCGGATTGCCTCCGTTTGATCATCAAAGGGATCAGACAGGTCTAGCGGGCGTAACGACCACGTCGCATCGAGGCCCACCTCCTGTCTTAGAGCCTCGCCAAGAACAACGGTCAGAGCGCGAAAGACGGCCGGGTCGGAAAAGACATCATCCGACGTCCAGGCGCGAAATTGTGCCGCGATGAAGCTGTCGGCGGCGCGGATGTCGGACCCGGCAAGCAGCTGATTTGCCTCTGAAAGGCAATTGGCCAATTGTTCGGGATCGTTCTCATAGTCCTTAAATGCGACCAAGCGAGGGTCCGGAGTATCGGGAAGGTCGATCAGCGACAGCACATAGTCCACACTCGCGTAAAGCTCAGGTCGGCTATAGGGTTGAAGCCAGATAACGCGACCGCCACCATCAACCCAAAGCGTGTCGTCTTCGAATTCCTCCGGGGCATCCTCCATCTTTTTCCACTGCACGGAAGGATCGCTTTCCATGAATTCCGTCATCTCCTTTCGAGATCGGAACCGCTTGAGAAAGTTATCTTCGAATTCAGCCCGGGACAAAAGACGTCAGCTCGATCGTTGTGCGGTCATGCGCGCGGCCAACCGAAGCGCGTGGCTTGGGTCGCTGGCCATGGCGGGCATCACCGGATCATAGGCCGCGCGGATCAGCCCGGCGATTTCCGGCCGCAGGATCGTGGTGTTGGCCTCCGGCACCACCGCAAGGGGCGATACGTCGCGAAAGGCCAGGTCCGACCAAAGCAGGATTGACTGCACGACCTGGCTGAGGGCGAGCGTATCTGCGGGAACGGACGACAAATGCGCGTCCATCCGGAGAAAGACGAAACAGGCCTGAATTGCGCCCGCGTCGTCGAACCGGAAGATCCGATATTGGTTCGCATCCGCTGCGACCAACCGGTCGACCAGCGGGTCAAGGTCTGGGATCAGCCGGTCGAGATTGGGCGTCTCGGTCAGTTCGGACCAGTTGCGAATGAAGAACATCATCAGGTTGGCGCCAAGCTCTGGGTCGGTTTCGGCCATCTTGTGACCGGCCAGCGCCACCACGGCCTCAATCGCGCCCTTGATCGTCTGCAGCGTTTCGTCTTCCACCCCAAAAACAACCGGCACGATGGGCCGCCCCCAACGAGCGAACTGATAGCTGCCGTCGCCGCGCGTGAACTGCGCCGTCACCTCTTCAGGCGTCATCAAAAAGGTCACCGTCACGCTTGGGCGGCGCAAGGCCCAGATGCGTCCACGCCTTGTGCGCAAGCATCCGCCCGCGCGGCGTGCGCTGGATTAGCCCCGATTGCAGAAGGAAGGGTTCGATAACCTCTTCAAGCGCATCGCGGCTTTCGCTTAGCGCCGCCGAGATCGTTTCGATCCCAACCGGGCCGCCAGCGTAGTTTTCCGCCAGAAGCCGGAGATAGCGCCGGTCGGCGTTGTCCAGGCCAAGATGATCCACGCCCAGCCGGGTCAGAGAACTGTCGGCAATGGCGCGGTCAAGCCGCCCATCGCCTTCGACCACCGCGAAGTCCACGACGCGACGCAAAAGCCGGCCGGCGATACGCGGCGTCCCCCGCGCGCGTCGGGCAATCTCGCGGGCGCCATCGGGGTCGGCGGGAATACCCAGAAGGGTGGCCGCGCGGGTGACGATCTGGTGCAACTCTTCATCGGTATAGAACTCAAGCCGGGTCGGGATGCCGAAGCGGTCGCGAAGTGGCGTGGTCAAAAGGCCAAGCCGCGTTGTGGCGCCGACCAGCGTGAAGGGCTGCAATTCGATGCGCACGGTGCGCGCCGCGGGTCCTTCGCCAATCACGAGATCAAGCTCAAAATCCTCGAGCGCGGGATAAAGCACCTCTTCCACCGCCGGGTTCAGCCGGTGAATCTCGTCGATGAAAAGCACATCACGCGCTTCGAGGTTGGTCAGGATCGCCGCCAGATCGCCCGCCTTGGCCAGAACCGGGCCCGACGTCATGCGGAAGTTCACCCCTAATTCGCGAGAGATGATCTGTGCGAGCGTTGTCTTGCCCAAGCCGGGCGGGCCGTGAAACAGCGTGTGATCCATCGCCTCACCCCGGAGGCGGGCGCTTTCGATAAACACGCGCAGATTGGCCCGGGCTTCGGCCTGGCCAATGAAATCACCCAGGGTCTGCGGGCGTAGCGCGCGGTCGGCATCTTCGGGAAGCGGGGCGGCGCGCAGGGCGGGATCAGGCTCTGACATCGCGGCTTATCCTTTAGGCGCCAAGAGGCGCAGCGCGGCACGGATCAGAGCAGGTGTGTCGGCGGCAGGGTCGTCGCCCGCGGCCTGTGCCACGGCACTTGCCGCCTCACCCGGCGCATAACCGAGGTTGCCAAGCGCCGACAAGGCCTCGGCCTGTGCGCCGTCATTGCGAATGGCGGGGGGCGCGGCGGGTTCGATCAGCGGGTCGTCACTGGCCAGTGTCGGCGCAGCGGGGCCTGGTGTCGCCCCCATCGCCATGACGGCCGGGGCCTTGTCTTTGAGTTCGTTCACAACCCGTTGCGCGATCTTCGGCCCAACGCCCGGCGCCGCCTTGACCGACGCCCAGTCACCCAGCGCAATCGCGCGGCTCACCCCGTCGGGCCCAAGCGTGCCGAGGATCGCCATAGAGGCCTTGGCCCCGATCCCCTGTACGCTCATCAACAGCCGGTGCCATTCTTTTTCGACAAGCGATGTGAACCCGAAAAGCTGCAAGAGGTCTTCGCGCACCAGAAGGTCGGTATAAAGCGCCGCCGCTTCGCCCACACCGGGCAAGGCCGCGAGTGTGCGTTCAGAGACATGCACGATATAGCCCACGCCGCCCACGTCGATCAGCACATGGTCCGTGCCGCGAAAATCAAGCCGACCGGCGATGCGCCCGATCACGACGCCGCCCTCACCGCTGCTGTCAATCGACCGGCCGATTGCATGTGGTGCGCATGGCAAATGGCGATGGCCAGCGCATCGGCGGCGTCGGGCCCGTCAAGGGTGACGCCGGGAAGTTGCAGCGACACCATGTGGGCAACCTGTGTCTTGTCGGCATGACCGACACCGACAACGGCTTTCTTGACCGCGTTCGGTGCATACTCACCCACGGCCAGTCCTGCCTGTGCCGGGACCAAAAGCGCAATACCCCGCGCCTGACCCAGTTTTAGTGTTCCGGCCCCGTCGCGGTTGACGAAGGTTTGTTCGACGGCGGCGGCACAAGGACCGTAGGTTGCCAAGACCGCCGTGAGTTGTTCGTGAAGACTTAGAAGCCGCGCGGCCAGTTCTTTTCCGACCGACCGGCAGGTGCCGTTTGCGACGTGGGAAAGACGTGACCCATCAACGTCGATCACCCCCCATCCAAGGGCGCGAAGACCGGGATCGATTCCCAAAACGCGCATCCATCACCTGCTCTTGTTGCCTTTTGGGCACGCCTAGCACGTAACAAGAACATCTGCCAAGGATTTCGCGTAAATGTCGGTTTTCGACCATGCGCACGCGCCTGTGACCGACGGTGTCGGAATCAGACATCCGCACGCCGGAATCCGACCGCCGGTATGCCCAATTGTGGCAATAGCTGCAAGGGCTTATGTCCAAAAACGACACATGCAAAAATCGCATGGGAGGCATGCAAAAAATGCTGCTTGCGGGGGCGAATTCGCCCGATTACGTGCCGTTCAGATGCAATAAGCATCGGACCCGAACGAGAAGGATGCCCCATATGGCTCTTTATGAAATGCCCCGCGTGCAGTTCGACGGTTTCACCCTTCGGGGCCGCCTGACTGCGCTTGTCAACGCTGTCATCGCCTGGAACGACGCCCGTGTAACCCGTGACTCCCTGTCGGAATTGACCGACCGTGAGCTGGACGACATCGGCCTTGTTCGCGGTGACATTGATCATATCGCTGGCAACTAACCCAGCGACGAAACAGAGTTACCGGGCTACGTGATCAACGCGGGTGAAGATGCCGTGACCGCTGATCACCGGGCTCAAATGATCCGATAATCCAAGCCCGCGCTCTGAAAGAGCGCGGGCTTTTTTCTTGGCACACGACCAGACGGTCGGCTGCGGACTTAAAGGCCCACGAGTTTCGTTGCGACATCGTGAAGACGCGCGCCCATTTCATCATCTGAAACAGCCGGGTTTCTCGGCTCTAACGGCCATCCCCCGGGTTTGTCGGCCTTGACCTTGTAAAGCGTGCTGCACTGGCTGAAATACGCCCCATTATGTCTCGGAACATCTTCATCCAACACGCAATGAAGCGTGGTCTGCGCACATTCCCACGGCGTGATCATCCCCATCAGTTTTAGCACTGGGTACAACGCATAGTTCTGGACCCAAAGCGGCAGGGTATTCTTCACCAGATTGGATTGCGCCCAACCGGGGTGGACGCTGACCGATGTCACGCCGGTATCCGCAAGATCCTGCCCCATGCGGCGTGCGCTCATGACCACCGCGAGTTTTGAATCGTGATAGGCCTGAAATCCATTGTAGGGCCGCTCTTCCCACTGCAAGTCGTTGAAGTCGATGTCTCCGCGCTCGTGATACACGCTCGACGTGTTGATGATCCGGGAGGGGGCCGATGCGCCGAGAAGCGGTATCAGAAGCTTGGTAAGCAGGAACGGACCAAGGAAATTGACCCCAAACTGCGTTTCAAAGCCATCGACAGTCAGCCCTTCGGGCGTGTTCATGACCCCGGCATTGTTGATCAGGGCGTCCAACCGAGTGTGCGTGCCCTCAAACTCATTTGCGAAATCGCGCACGGATTGGAGCGACCCAAGGTCAAGCCGCATGGCCGTGACCGGCGCGCCGGTTTCGGCGGCGATTTCGCGGGCCAGTGCCTGACCCGCATCGAGATTGCGACAGGCTTTGACGACTGTCGCGCCCTGTTTCGCAAGTTGCCGCGCGACCTCAAGGCCAATTCCGGACGTCGAACCTGTCACGATGCAGACCTTGCCCGTCAGGTCCTTGGACAGGTTTTCGGTCGAGCACATCAAAGGCTTGGGTGGCATCGCGCTCTCCATTGGACGGTCCCGCAATACCGGGCCCGGATCCTAAGACATCAAGATAGTGCCATCAGTTTCAGACCGCCAGCATACAAAAGAAAAGGCCGCGCAAAAGCGCGACCTTTCTTAGTGAGCGAACCTGATAGAAGTTTCGCCTGTTCAGCCGCCTGTATGACCAAACAGAGTGGCGATCCACAGCGTAACCGGATCGGCCGTCATCACATAGGCGCCGGCCTGCATCACAAGCGACCCATTTTGAAGGCTGATGACGCGGGCCTCATACGCCGCCGGCCCGATACTGGCGAAAAGCCAGCCCTTGAATGCCATCACGACAAACAGCGTGAAAAGCAAAGACCGCCACGGCACGATCCGACGCAAGGTACGAGGTTCGGCGACAATGAGACCGTCCTCGTTCATGGTCGTCACATAGCCTTGTGACAGTTTTCGGTGGTGCCGGGTGATCCGGTCCATCCGCCGATAGAAATCTTGCATATTCGCGTCCGGCATGGGTGTGCTCCAGACAATTAAACCACTGGGATTTCCAGTCATTCCGGGCCATTGCGGCGAAACTTTGGCAATCATGACCGGATCGTGGTTAAAAATCCCTTTAGGCAGAATTCCGCCGAAGACTTAACGTCGTCCACTCAACAATCTGACTGACTGCACCCGGATTGAACCCGTTGTCGGCATAAACAGCCAGTACCTCTTCTGCCTGTTCATTCAGTATCCCTGACAAAATTATGTATCCACCGGGCTTTACATGGCGCGCCATGTCGGGGGCGAGCGCGATCAAAGGGGCCTTGAGGATATTCGCGAAAACAAGGTCGAAAGGGGCGACCTGTTCAAGCTTTTCGTGCCGGAAACCCGTGGCTTCAAGGCACGGCACGCGATCGACCAGACCGTTTGCCGCGACATTGGCTTTGGCCACCTCAACGGCAACCGGATCGATATCGGCAGCAAGTACGGTGGCATCCGGCCATAAATGCGCCGCGGCCATGGCCAGCACGGCTGTACCACAGCCGATATCGGCGACACGCTTGGCCTCAACGCCATCCGTCGCAAGGTCATCGACCGCGCGTAGACAGCCGAGCGTCGTGCCGTGATGGCCAGTGCCAAACGCCATTGACGCTTCGATCAGGAGTGGCGTCGCATCAGGCGGGACCAGATGCGCGTCATGGCTGCCGTGAACGAAGAAGCGTCCCGCATGGACAGGCGATAGCTCGCGGCGCACTTTGGCGACCCAGTCGACCTCGGGCAGTTCGGACACGACGAACGGGCGGGCTTCGAACGCGGCGGCCAGAAGGGCCAGCGCCGCCTCATCAGGCGGGTCGGTGAAATAGCCGCCGACTTCCCAATTGCCCGAGCCGTCCTCGACCTCGAAGGTACCCACCCCTGTGGGGGCCGGATCAAGGCGTTCGAGGGCTTCGCCCAAGGCCGCCGCGGGCGCGGCACCGTGAAGTGTGGTGAGGGCGGTGAAGGTCGGCATGGGCAAATCCTTGGTTGCCGGTGCCTAGGCCCCGGCAGATACGCCGTCAAGCGCTCCAAGTGCGTCGGCAAGAACCCGGCCCGCGTCCTGTGCCCCGTCCAGACGAATTACAGGACAGGGCAGATCCGCAAGCCAGGCTTCGTGCCCCATCCGGCTGCGCCCCGAAAAGCCCGGATCATCATATCGCATGGCCCAGTCAAGAAAGCCCTGATGCGCCTTTTCAAGCTCGCCACCGGCTGCAATCGCCGCGCCATGCCGTTGACATTCGCGCCGTCGAAGTCGGTCCAGACGCACAGAGACGGGTGCGGTCAGGAAAATCACGCTTGAGAACCGCGGTATGATCGCATCTCCCCAGCCTGACAGAGACCCGGCCAGCACCCAGTCAGAGCGCGGCAGAAACACCTGTTCCATCAGCGCCAGACGATCGGCCACCGGGCGCTTTTGACAGCAGGCCGGGTCGGTCGGCTGCCAAAAGAAATCGTCGGTGTCGAACGCCTGTAACCCCAGTGCGGTCGCAAGACCCCGGGCAAGGGTCGAGACGCCGGAACCGCTTGCCCCGGTGACGTGAATGCGCCCCTTGGCCATGGCCGACCCCTTAGCTGACGCCTGTCCCGATCGGGCAGGTCACCCC
>JABDPT010000160.1 GCA_013042605.1 Paracoccaceae bacterium | reverse complement strand
GGCCGGCCCGACCCGTTCAGCCGCGCCGCGGCCGGTAAGATGCGTGATCCGGTGCGGGCCCAGCGTCACCCGCGCGTCGCCCTTGCCGGGCGCGATCCCCGCGCGCTGCGCGGCGATGTCCTGGCTGGCCGGATCGCCATCGTTTTCCAGCCAGATCCCGGCGGTAAAGCCGTCGCCGCGCGGCTTGGACAGCGCCCGGCCTTCTTCGGTCAGAAGCCCCAGAAGTCCGCCGTTGCTTGAGATCAGCAGCGCCGGCCGCTCGGCCTGCGACCACAGCGCGAAGGCGGCCAGTACCGCCACCGGACCGGCATGGCGCGCCGGCCCGCGCCACAGAACGGCCCAAAGCCCGCCAAGCGCGATCAGCGGCAAAACCGCCCCGGGCGGCGCCACGATCCGCGACAGCGCGCCCGGCAGTCCGGCGATGCGGTCGGCCACCGCCAGGATCCAGTCGATCCCCGGCGCCATCAGCGCAAGGCCGGCCGCCTCCAGCCCGAAGGGCGACAGCAGCGCGGCCAGCACCGCGGCGGGAATGATCGCCGCCCCCATCAGCGGCACCGAGACAAGGTTCGCAATCAGCCCGTAATGCGGCACCTGGTTGAAATGCGCCGCGGCGATAGGCGCGGTGGCTAGCCCCGCCACCAGCGAAGAGACGAACAGCCCCAGCACCGGCCGCGCCCAGCCGGGCAGCGCCTGCTGCCAGCGCCAGCCGCGCATCGCCCCGAAAGCGGCCACAAGTGCGGTCGTTGCGGCAAAGGACATCTGAAAACCCGGTCCCATCAGCGCCTCGGGCCGCAGCGTCAGCACCAGAACGGCCGCCAGCGCCACCGCGCGCAGGGTGATCGCGCGGCGGCTGAACAGCACCGCCAGGAACATCATCGCCACCATGATGAAGGCCCGCTCGGTCGCGACATTGCCGCCCGAAAGCGCCAGGTAGATCGCGCCCGCCACCAGCGCGCCGCCGGCGGCGATCTTGTGACACGGCCAGCGCAGCGCCGCCCAGGGCACCAGCGCCAGCCCAAGGCGGATGGCGGCAAAGACAAAGCCGGTCAAAAGACCCATATGCAGCCCCGAGATCGCCAGCAAATGCGCCAGGTTCGAAGCGCGCAGCGCCGCTAGCGTGGCGGTGTCCATGCCCGAGCGGTCGCCGGTGGTGATCGCGGCGGCAAAGGTGCCGGTGCGCCCCGGCAGCGCCTCTTGCACGCGGGCCGAGATCGCCTGCCGCAGGCGCTGCACGAAAAGCCCCCGCGCGCCGTCCTCGGCGGGGCGCAGCAACAGCGCCGGAGTGCGCGTGTAGCCCACCGCACCCAGACGCTGAAACCACGCATGGCGCTGAAAATCGAAGCCGCCGGGCTCGGCCGGCCCGCTGGGCGCGGCCAGATGGCCGGTCAGGATCACCGTCTGCCCCGGGACGGGCGCAAAGAACCCCTGCTGGCCGTGCAGCGAAACTCGGACCCGATGGGGCGTGCGCGCCGCCGCGAGCCGCTTCAGCACCACCCTGTCCAGCGTCAGCCGCACCTTGTCCGAGGCCGACCGGTCGATCGCGATGATCCGTCCCTCGACCGGCCCGTAATAGCGAAAGCCCAGCACCGGGCCGGCCAGCATATGCGCCCGCAGCCCGGCCAGGCCCAGCCCCGTGATCACCAGCGCAGCGCCGAGGCCAAACGCCCCGGCCCCCGGCGCGATCCGCAAAAGCGCAAGGCAGGCGCCCCCAAGCAGACCAAGCGCAAGCCAATGCCCCGGCTCCGGCTCGAAACGCAAGGAAAAATAAAGCGCGATCCCGATCCCCATGCAGACCGGCACCCACAGGAAAAGATGGCCGCGCTGAGGGTCAATGATCCGGGCGGCAAGGGTCTCTGCGCGCACTCTTGTTCTCTCCAGCGCATCTGGCTACACGGGGCGCAAGCCTATGCTGGCATGGTTTCTCAGAGGTTAATCCCGATGCCCGATCAAAGCGCCCCCGTGACCCGGATCGCGCCGTCGCCGACAGGTTTCATGCATATCGGCACAGCGCGCACGGCGCTCTTCAACTGGCTTTACGCGCGCGGCCGTGGCGGCAAGTTCTACCTGCGCATCGAGGATACCGACCAGGCGCGTTCGACCCGCGAGGCCACCGACGCCATCCTGCGCGGCATGCGCTGGCTGGGGCTCGATTGGGACGGCGAGGTGAAAAGCCAGGCCGAGGGCGCCGCGCGCCATGCCGAGGTCGCCCGCCAGATGCTGGCCGCCGGCACCGCCTACAAGTGCTTTTCGACACAAGACGAGATCGCCGCCTTCCGCGAAGAGGCCCGCGCCGCGGGCCGCTCGACCCTCTTTCGCTCCCCCTGGCGCGACGCGCGGCCCGAAACCCACCCCGATGCGCCCTTCGCGATCCGCGTCAAGGCGCCGCAATCCGGTCAGACGGTGATAAAGGACCGCGTGCAGGGCGACGTGGTGATCCGCAACGACCAGCTTGACGACATGATCCTTCTGCGCTCGGACGGCACGCCGACCTACATGCTGGCTGTGGTGGTCGACGATCACGACATGGGCGTCAGCCACGTGATCCGGGGCGACGATCACCTCAACAACGCGGCCCGCCAGATGCTGGTCTTCAACGCGATGGGCTGGGACGTGCCGGTCTGGGCGCATATCCCGCTGATCCACGGCGAGGACGGCAAGAAGCTGTCCAAACGCCATGGCGCGCTTGGCGTCGAGGACTGGCAGAAAGCCGGTTATCCGGCCCGCGCGATGCTGAACTACCTCGCCCGCCTCGGCTGGAGCCATGGCGACGACGAATACTTCACGATGCATCAGGCGCTAGAGTGGTTCGAGCTCGATAGCATCAAGAAATCGCCGGCCCGGTTCGACACCAAGAAGCTGGCCAGCCTGTCGTCCCAGCACATCGCCGCGATGGAAGATGGCGCCCTGATCGAAGAGATCGCCGCCTATCTTGCGGTGAACGGCTGGCCGGCCCTGACGGCGCAGAAGAATGCTGCATTGCAGAGCGCGCTTTACTGCCTGAAGGATCGCGCGCGCGATTTCGGCGAACTTCTTGAAAAGGCGCATTTTGTTCTGACCGACAAACCAATCGATCCCGACGAAAAAGCGCAGAAGGCGCTGGACCCGGTATCCAAAGGTATACTGTCCGAATTGACGCCGCACCTGCGAAATGATAGCTGGGACCGCGATACTCTGGAAGGCATTGTCTCACAGGTTGCCGAAGCACACGGGCTCAAGCTGGGCAAGCTTGCCGCACCGCTGCGCGCCGCCCTGGCGGGACGCTCTGTCACTCCCAGCGTTTTTGACATGATGCTTGTACTTGGCCGCGAAGAAACCATCGCTCGCCTGGAGGATGCATCTTCGCGCTGACGCTCCCGGACAAATCGGGTGGCCTTGATAAAAACCGACCCCGCCCGGGGCCGCCAATAAGGGAAACTCATGACGACACCCACAGGAACCGCAAAACTCTCATTTGGTGACACCGAACTGGACCTGCCGATCTTCTCGCCGACCGCCGGGCCCGATGTCATCGATATCCGCAAGCTTTACGGTCAGGGCGGCGTCTTCACCTACGATCCGGGGTTCACCTCCACGGCATCCTGCGACAGCACGATCACCTTCATCGACGGCGACAAGGGAGAGCTTTTGCACCGCGGCTACCCGATCGACCAGCTGGCCGAAAAATCCCACTACCTCGAAGTGTGCTACCTGCTGCTTTACGGCGAGCTTCCTTCGGCGGATCAGCTTGAAGACTTCGAGAACCGCGTCACCAACCACACCATGCTGCACGAGCAGATGCAGAATTTCTTCCGTGGCTTCCGCCGCGATGCCCACCCGATGGCGATCATGGTCGGTGTCGTGGGCGCGATGAGCGCGTTTTACCCCGACAGCACCGACATTCATGATCCCTGGGCGCGCGAAGTGGCCTCGATCCGGCTGATCGCGAAGATGCCGACGATTGCCGCCTGGGCGTACAAGTACTCGATCGGCCAACCCTTCGTTTACCCGCGCAACGACCTTGATTATGCGTCGAATTTCCTGCGCATGTGCTTTGCCGTCCCGGCCGAGGATTACGAGGTGAACCCGATCCTCAGCCGCGCGATGGACCGCATCTTCACGCTGCATGCCGATCACGAACAAAACGCCTCGACCTCGACGGTGCGTCTGGCGTCGTCTTCGGGCGCGAACCCATTCGCCTGTATCGCCGCCGGCATCGCCTGTCTCTGGGGCCCGGCCCATGGCGGCGCCAATCAGGCCTGTCTTGAGATGCTGCGCGAGATCGGCACGCCCGACCGCATCCCCGAATTCGTGGCCCGCGCCAAGGACAAGAATGATCCGTTCCGCCTGATGGGCTTCGGTCACAGGGTCTACAAGAACTTCGACCCGCGCGCGAAGGTCATGAAGCAATCGGCGGATGAGGTTCTTGAACTTCTGGGCATCGACAACAACCCGACGCTTCAGGTTGCCAAGGAACTTGAGCGGGTGGCCCTTGAAGACCCGTATTTCAAGGAAAAGAAGCTTTATCCGAATGTCGACTTCTATTCGGGGATCATCCTCGATGCGATGGGCTTCCCGACCTCGATGTTCACGCCGGTCTTCGCGCTGGCGCGTACCGTCGGCTGGATTTCGCAGTGGAAGGAAATGATCGCCGACCCACAGCTCAAAATCGGCCGTCCCCGCCAGCTTTATGTGGGCGAAACGATGCGCGACTACGTGGATGTCGAAAACCGCTGACACGCAGGGCGGGCCGGTGATCAAAACGGCCCGCCTGACGCTTCGGGCGGCGCGGCAGTCGGATCTGACCGACCTGCACGCCGTCTATGCCGACCCGCGCGCCATGCGCTATTGGTCGAACCCGCCCCATCCCGACCTGTCCGTGACCCAAGCCTGGCTCGACAGCCTGATCGCGTCATCCGATCCGTATCTCAGCTATTTCGTCTTTGAATATGAGGGCCGCGCCATCGGCACGGGCGGCATGCACAAACCCTATGAGGTGGGGTTCATCCTGCATTCCGATTTCTGGCGCATGGGCCTGGGGCGCGAGGCGATGACGGCCATCAACGCCTATCTCTTCGACACCAACGATACCGCCGAACTGACCGCCGACGCCGACCCGCGCAACGCGGCGTCAGTAGAGTTGCTGAAATCGCTTGGTTTTGTCGAAACCGGTCGGGCCGAGAACACCTTTTGCGTGAACGGGGAATGGTCGGACAGCGTGTATTTCGCGCTGCCGCGACCCAAGGGTTGAGGCATCTCAATCCCCCCACAACAACATTTGCCATAATGCCTTCAGGCAAAAGTCAGGAGGTTGCCATGAACATCACAAAAACCGTTGCGCTTCTGATCGTGCTGCTGTTGGCCGCGGGTTGTGTGGAGCAAGACCGTTATCCGGTCACGGGCGAAGAATGCAGTCCCGATGACCTCGTACAAGGCCTCGATCAATCCGACTGTGTTCCGCCGATCGGGATTTAACGCCCTTCGTACCGCGCGGGCCGTTTCTCCATGAACGCGATCACGCCTTCCTTGAAGTCGCGCGTCTTGCCGCAGCGGCCCTGAATCTGCGCCTCTAGCATCAATTGCTCGTCCAGTGTGTTGTTGAGCGATGCGCGTAGCGCTTCTTTCACGCCGGCATAGGCAACGGTCGGCCCATGCGCCAGATGCTTTGCGCGGCCCCGCCAATGCGCGGCAAAATCGCCATCCGGGACAGCTTCGAAGATCATGCCCCAGTCGCTGGCCTGCTGCGCGGTGATCTTTTCGGCGAAAAGTGCGGCACCCATCGCCTTGGCAAAGCCCATCTGCCGCGGCAGCCAATAGGTTCCACCCGCATCCGGGATAAGCCCGATCCGCGTGAAGGCCTGCAGGAACACCGCGCTTTCGGTGGCGATCACAACGTCCGCCGTCAGCGCAAGGTTCGCCCCTGCCCCGGCGGCCGCCCCATTGACGGCGGCAATCGTGGGGATCGGGCAGTCGTAAATCGCCTCGAGCATCGGCACGTATTCGTCGCGCAGGGTGCGCTCGATATCGAGGTCGGCGGCATTCGCGCGGTCGCCCAGGTCCTGACCCGAACAGAACGCCGTGCCCGCACCGGTCATCACCAGCACCCGCGCATCGCGCGGCGCGGCCTTGGCGGCATGCAGGATCTCAGCCCGCATCTGCGTATTGAGCGCATTCATGACGCCCGGGCGGTTCAGCGTAAGCGTCGCGACCCCGTCTTCGATGGTCAGGCGAATGGTCTGATAGTCCATGGGAAACCCTTTTTCCTCGTCTTGGACCCGTCATAAGTGAACTGATCCGTTTAGGAAAGGGGGACCCGGCGTCAGTCCTTCATCAACTCGGCAAGCCGGGTCTTTTCATCCTTGCTCAGCGCTTCGGCTGCTGCGGGTTTCGCGCGCCCACGCAGGTACACGACCGCAATACCACCACCGAGCAAAAGCATGATGGGCGCGGCCAGCCATAGCGCGAGGTTCGCGCCTGTCGCACTTGGCGTCAGAAGCACGTATTCGCCATAACGCTCGACCAGGAAGTCGATCACGTCCTGATCGCTATCCCCGGCCACAAGCCGCTCGCGCACGAGAACGCGCATGTCCTTGGCCAGATCGGCGTTGGATTCGTCGATGCTTTCGTTGCGACAGACAAGACAGCGCAGGCCCTTCGACAGTTCGCGCGCCCGGTCTTCCAGCACGGGATCGTCCAGAACCTCATCAGGTTGCACCGCCCAAAGCGGGGTCGCGATCAGGATCAGAACAAGGAGAAGCCGTTTCATTCCGCCGGCATGCCCTGTTCGGGCG
>JABDPT010000284.1 GCA_013042605.1 Paracoccaceae bacterium | reverse complement strand
GGTCGTGGTCAGCCCGCGCCAACCCAAGGGGCCGATGGTCGTCGATATCCCGGTGGACCCGACGCTTCTGGCGGCGGGCGATCACAATGGATCGACCTTCTATCAGCATGTCCAGTTTCAGCGCATGGTCCGGGGCGAACGCACGCCCGAGGTCACGCTCTTTGACGGGGCGCAGGCGGTGCGCATGGGGCAGGCAGCACAGGACGCGGCACTGAACAGGCGGATCGTGGAGCTGTGACAGGCGTTTTCGAAAACGCCTGACAAGCCTCTTGGAAGAGGCTTGGGCGTCGTTCGCGACAATTCGGTGTCGTTTCCAAAATGGCGGCTTGCCGGAAATCGGGAAAACTGGTGGGGCTAGATGCGAAGGAGGCCCGCCGATGACCCTGTCCGATCTGAGCGACGTTCTCAAACCCGTGGCGCAGGCGCGCGGCCTGCCCAATGACCACTATGTCTCGGATGCCGTGTTCTCTGACGAACGTGACGCGGTGCTGTTTGCCAACTGGTCGGCGCTGACCGTGGGGGCCGAGGTGCCGGAGGCGGGCGATGCGGTGCCGGTGAGTTTCCTTGGCGTGCCGCTGGTCGCCGTGCGCGGGCGCGATGGCGCGGTGCGGGTCTTTCAGAACACCTGCCGCCACCGCGGCATGATCCTTGTTGAAAAGCCCGGCAAGGTCGGCAATGTCATCCGCTGCCCCTATCATTCTTGGTGCTATGCGTTGTCGGGCGAGTTGATCACCACGCCCCATGTCGGCGGACCGGGCCAGAATACCCATGACGACATTCACCGCGATGAACTTGGCCTGATCGAAATTCGCAGCCATGTCTGGCAGGACGTGGTGTTCGTGAACCCCAGCGGCACGGCCCCGGCCTTTGAAGACTATGCCGCCGACGCCATCGCGCGCTGGAAGGAATTCGCTAAACCGATTTTCCACGGCGGGCCGGAAAGCCGGTTTCAATTCGACGTGGCCTGCAACTGGAAGCTCGCGGTCGAAAACTATTGCGAAAGCTATCACCTGCCGTGGGTGCATCCGGGGCTGAACAGCTATTCGCGACTGGAAGATCATTATCACATCGAAGAACCGGGCCGTTTTTCGGGGCAGGGTACGCTCGTCTATCGCCCGACACTGTCCGGGGATGGCCAGAACTTCCCGGATTTCGATGCGTTGTCGGATAAGTGGGACGCCGGCGCGGAATATATCGCCCTTTACCCCAATGTGCTGCTGGGCGTGCACCGCGACCATGTCTATTCGATCATTCTTGAGCCTGTGGGAAAGGATCGCACGATCGAGCACGTGAACATCTATTACGCCGACGCGGCGGTGACCGGCCCCGCGTTCGACGCCCTGCGCAAACGCAATGCAGTGATGTGGTACAGCGTGTTCGAAGAGGATGTGGGCGTGGTCGAGGGGATGCAGCGCGGGCGCAGCGGCATCTATTTCGACGGGGGCAAATTCTCGCCCGCGATGGACGGGCCGACGCACTGCTTTCACGCTTGGGTCGCCTCGCAAATGACACCCGCTGCGCAAGCTGCCGAGTAGGCGCGTGGCCGATGCGCTTGAGACGGCGCTGCTCGCGGCCCATGCGCGCCGCGACCTGTCGGCCTTGGCCGAGCTTTATACCCAGGCGGCCGACGAAAAAGAGGCAGCGCAGGATATCGATGCCGCCTGTTTCTATCTGACCCATGCCTATGTTTTCGCGCTTGATGCCGGGCACCCGTCGGCACCCGCCTTGCGGGCGCGACTTGTGGCATATGGGCGCGAAAGCTGAACATCCCCAAGGGGCATTTGCGACATGATCTGTCGGGATCGGTCCGGCGCGGGGGCGCACCGTGCCTAGGATGCCCGGGATAGACGGTGGATCACGGGACAAAGCAATGAAATCCACGGCCAGAGTAGTTGTTTTCGGCGGCGGTGTTGTCGGGGCCTCGGTCCTCTATCACCTGACCAAACTGGGCTGGTCGGATGTGATGCTGATCGAACGCTCGGACCTGACCAGCGGGTCGACATGGCACGCGGCCGGGGGCTTTCACACCCTCAATGGCGACACGAACATGGCCGCGCTGCAGGGCTATACGATCCGGCTTTACAAAGAGCTGGAAGAGATCACGGGGCTGTCTTGCGGGTTGCACCACGTTGGCGGGATCACCCTTGCCGACACGCCCGAACGCTTTGACATGCTGAAGGCCGAGCGCGCCAAGCATCGGTACATGGGCCTTGAGACCGAAATCCTCGGGCCATCCGAGATCAAGGAGATGGCCGAGCTGGTGAATACCGACGGCATCATCGGCGCGCTTTACGATCCGCTCGATGGGCATCTGGACCCCTCGGGCACGACGCATGCCTATGCCAAGGCCGCGCGGATGGGCGGGGCCGAGATCGTCACGCACAACCGCGTGCTGGAGACCAATCCCCGTGCCGATGGCACATGGGACGTGGTGACCGAACAGGGCACGGTGCATGCCGAACATATCGTCAATGCCGGCGGCCTTTGGGCGCGCGAGGTGGCGGCGATGGCGGGTCTCTACCTGCCGCTGGTGCCGATGGCGCACCAGTATATCGTGACCGAGGAAATCCCGCAGATTGCGGACCGCGGCAGCGAGTTCCCGCATGTGATGGACCCTGGTGGCGAAAGCTATCTGCGGCAGGAAGGCAAGGGGCTGTGCATCGGGTTCTACGAAAAGCACTGCGAGCCATGGGCGGTGGACGGCACCCCTTGGGAGTTCGGGCATGAATTGCTCAATGACGCGTTCGAAAAGATCGAAGATTCCGTCGCCTTCGCTTACGCCCGCTTCCCCGTCCTGCAAAACGCGGGCGTCAAATCGGTGATCCACGGGCCCTTCACCTTCGCCCCCGATGGCAATCCGCTGGTCGGGCCGTTGCCCGGGTTGCGCAATTACTGGTCGGCTTGCGCGGTTATGGCCGGTTTCAGCCAGGGCGGCGGCGTGGGCCTTAGCCTCGCGCAGTGGATGGTCGAGGGCGAGCCGGAGCGTGATGTCTTTGCGATGGATGTCGCGCGCTTCGGGCGCTGGACGACGCCGGGATACACCGTTCCCAAGGTAATCGAGAATTATCAGCGCCGCTTTTCCGTCAGCTACCCTAACGAAGAGCTGCCCGCCGCGCGCAAGTTCCGCACGACGCCGATGTATGACGTCTGGGACAGCATGGGCGCGGTCTGGGGGGCACAGTTCGGGCTCGAGGTGCCGAATTACTTCGCCCAAGGCGATGAGCCGCGCTTTGAAACGCCGTCTTTCCGCCGATCGAACGCGTGGGAAGCCACCGCGCGCGAGGTTTTAGCGGTGCGCGGGGCCGTGGGCATCAACGAGACCCATAATTTCGGCAAGTTCCGCGTAACCGGCCCCAATGCGCGGGCCTGGCTTGACCGGATCATGGCCGGACGCATCCCCGCGCCGGGGCGGCTGAGCCTGACGCCGATGCTGGCGCCATCGGGGCGGCTGATCGGCGATTTCACGGTGTCCTGCCTGAGCGAGACCGAATTTCGCCTGACCGCCAGCTATGGCAGCCAGGATTATCACTTGCGTTGGTTCGAAAGTCATCTGGACGACGGCGTGCGGTTCGAAAACACCTCTGACAGCCTGACCGGGTTTCAGATCGCCGGGCCTGAGGCGCGCGGGCTCCTTTCCCGCGTCACGTCGACGGATGTCTCTGGCGACGCGTTCCGTTTTCTCGATGTGCGCCGCATGACCGTGGGCATGGCCGACTGCATCGTGCAGCGCGTCAGCTATACCGGTGATCTGGGCTATGAGATCTTCTGTGATCCGATCAGCCAGCGCGCGCTTTTCGATACGCTCTGGACAGCCGGGCAGGACCTTGGGCTGGCACCCTTCGGGATGCGGGCGATGATGTCGCTGCGGCTCGACAAGTTTTTCGGATCCTGGTTGAGCGAGTTTTCGCCGGACTATACGGCGGCGGAAACCGGGCTTGACCGGTTCATTTCGTGGAAGAAGGCCACCGACTTCATTGGCCGAGCGGCGGCGGAGGCCGAGCGGACCACGCCGCCCGCCCGCAAGCTCTGCGCCTTCATCGTCGAGGCCGAGGATGCCGATGTGGTGGCTTACGAGCCGATCTGGCTGGATGGCGCGGTGCGGGGGTTCTGCACCTCGGGCGGTTATTCGCACCACGCGGGCAAATCCGTGGCCTTGGGGTTCGTGCCAACCGAACATGCCAAGGCAGGGCTTGAGGTCGAGATCGAGATCCTGGGCGACATGCGCCCCGCGACACTTGTGACCGAGCCCTTGTTCGATGCCGATGGCGCACGGATGCGGGGCTGATTGTCAAACCGCGCCTGAAATAGCTTCAGGCGTCAGCGTGCTTTCCTTTCCGGGCCGCCGCGCGTCTGATGCGTGCCATGACCAATTATGCCACGCCCCCGGGGGGCCTTCCGCCGCAAAGCCAGCTTCTGACCGGCCGCGCGATATTCACCAATGCTTACGCCGTCATCCCGCACGGGGTTCAGACCGATATCGTCACCTCGGCCTTCCCGCACTGGACCGGCGCCCGCGGTTGGGTGCTGGCGCGGCCGCTGTCGGGCTTTGCCGAGACCTTCAGCCAGACGGTGATGGAACTGACCCCCGGCGGCGGGTCCGACCGGCCAGAGACCGATGCCACCGCACAGGCGGTGCTGTTCGTCGTCAGTGGGGCGTTGACCCTGACGCTGGGCGCGGTCGATCACGAAATGGGGCCGGGCGGCTATGCCTTCCT
>JABDPT010000283.1 GCA_013042605.1 Paracoccaceae bacterium | reverse complement strand
GCACCGATCCGACCAGAGCGGGCGGCGTTAGAACGCACCTATCTACGACCCTTGCCCGGGTCGGCGCCGCCGCCCCCACGACCGGATCTGAACGCGCCGATCACGACCATCGCCACCTTGCCGGGCGCGGAAAACGCGGTGATCCACATTCATGCGCCTGCCACGGTGAATGCCGAGGTCGTCAACGGCGTTGCCGCGACCTTGACCGAAGCGGGCTTTACCGTGAACCCGCCCAACCGCGTCAACTTCGCCATCGGCAGCGATCAGATCCGCTATTACCACGTCGAAGACGCGGTGCTGGCGGCACGTCTCGCCTCTGCCATCGACGCGGTCGCGCGGGATTTCACGAACTTCTCGCCAGCCCCGGCGATCGGAACGCTGGAAATCTGGATCGCAGGAAATGCGCCCGCCGTTGCGCGACCGCAGCCGCAAAGCAACGGCGGCGGATTGGATACGGTTATTCAGGAATTGCGGGACAGTCTTCTGAGAAGCCTACAGGCGGGCGGGTCTAACTGACCTTGGAAGCCGAAGGGGCGCTTAGCCGCCCCAGATGCGCACCGGACCACAGTCCATGTGGACGAAGTTCGAGCGCGAATACTTGCCGACGCCCCCGGCGTTACAGGCAGCCGCGGCACGGGCCATCTGCTTGACCGACCGGTTGTGCATCCGAAGATCCGCAGCCTGGCCCTTCATGTGCAGCGAGTTGCGCGCGACCGACCGCGACCGCGACCGAAGCATCGCATTGGTTTCCGGCGACCGGTAACCCGACAGCATCATATACGCTTCGTCGGTATCCATCAGCGATTTGGCAGCCGCCCAGATATCGAGCGCGCGGGTATCGATCTCGATCGTCTGGCTGTTGCGCCAGTCCCGCATGAAATAGCTGATTTCGTTCAGGGCTTCGGGGATGTATTCCCCATCGATCCAGTACACCGTGTCGATGCTCTCGCCCGTCCGGCCCGAATACATCGTGATGCGGCGGATATCCCCGGCGCCCCGCAGGAACCCGAAAGCGTTGGCGAAGGTCGGTGCCGCCGCGACTGTCGTCGCCGCAAAAGCACGTAACACGCCTCTCCGCGTTAGGCCCGTCAAATGGTCATTTCTCATAGGTCTTCTGCGCGTCCCGTCGCTAACCTGTTACCGTATCTTACGCACGGCATCTGTTGCTGCCTCATCCCCAGGCGCACTGGGGATATCTCATACACCGGCCCTGTATCCAAGGTCTTTGGTGAAGAAGTCGTATCCTCGCCAAAGTATCGGCGAAAACTTGCTCATCTGCGCGATTTTTACGCAACACAACCGTTTCGCTGGAAACCGTTGCACATCTGCGTCAGCTTGGCGTCTGCTGAAGCAGATGTGATCGGTGTGGCTTTTGGAACTGTGCCACCATCGGTTAGGCTGCCTGCCGTAGGGCCAGCTGCCGGCTTGATTAGGGATGTGATATGGTTTCGATTATGCGTAACAGCCTTGGGCTGTTGTTCGCTGCACTTGTTGCGGCGCTTTTTGTAATGCCGGTTTCGGCACTCGCGCAATCCATCGGTTTCAAACAGGCCGTGGCCGAAGCGTCGAAAGGCGATCGCGACATCGCCGCCTTCTACAAAGCCAACGGGTATCAGCCGATCTGGACAGGGTCCGGCAAGTCCGACCGCCAGCGTCGCCGCCATTTCCTGCAGGCTATCGAAAACGCGGATGTCCACGGGCTTCCCGTCGCCCGCTATCAGCCGGACGTGCTCGAAACCAACCTGCGCCGCGTGCGCAGCGACCGCGAGCTTGGGGCGCTCGAGGTCGAAATGAGCCGTCTTTTCCTGCTGTATGCCCGCGACGTGCAAACCGGCATCGTCGTTCCGGCCCGCGCCGATAGCGACATCGTGCGCAAGGTGCCGCTGCGCAACCGGCAGGCCGTGTTGCAGGCGTTTTCCAAATCGTCGCCCAAGGCCTTCCTGAATTCCCTTCCACCGTCGTCGGCCGAGTACACCCGCCTGACCAAGGAAAAGCTGCGGCTTGAAAAGATCATCGGCAAAGGCGGCTGGGGCGCCGAAGTCCCCAACGCCAAGATCGAACCCGGCGCACGGGGTCCGGCGGTCGTGGCGCTGCGCAATCGCCTGATCAATCTGGGGTATCTCAATCGGACCTCGGTCGATGTTTATGACGGCAAGATGGTCGCCGCCGTTCAGGCGTTTCAGCGCGACCACGGGCTGCACGCCGATGGCGTCGTCGGCCCCGGCACACGGGGCGAGATCAACGCCTCTGCCGCCAAACGCCTGAGCCAGGTCATGGTCGCGATGGAGCGTGAGCGCTGGCTGAACATGCCCGGCGGGCTGGGCGACCGGCACGTCTGGGTCAACCTCGCCGATTTCCGCACCAAGCTGATCGACAACGGCAAGGTCACGTTCGAAACCAAGTCGGTTGTCGGCGAACGCCTGCGCGAAAAGCGCACGCCCGAGTTTTCGGACAAGATCGAATATATGGAGATCAACCCCGACTGGACCGTGCCACGCTCGATCCTTGGGCGCGATTACCTGCCCAGGCTACAGCAAGACCCGTCGGCGGCCGCCTATCTTCAGCTGATCGACCTCAACGGTCGCGTGGTGTCGCGCGAAAGCATCGACTTCAATCTCTATACCGAGGAAACCTTCCCCTTCACCGTGCGCCAGCCCCCGGGCCGGGCCAACGCGTTGGGAACGGTGAAGTTCATGTTCCCGAACCCGCATGCGATCTATCTGCATGACACGCCCGCGCGGAACCTCTTCAGCCGCGAGGTGCGTACCTTCTCATCCGGGTGCGTCCGGCTCTTTGACCCGCATGACTTCGCCTATGTGCTGCTCAAGCGGCAGATGTCGAACCCCGAACCCTATTTCCAGCGCATCCTGAACAGCGGTCAGCAGACCATCGTGCCGCTGGATGAATCAGTGCCGGTGCACCTGGTCTATCGGACCGCGTTCACGCAAGCCAAGGGCCGCACCCAGTTCCGGCGCGACATCTATGGCCGCGATGCGCGGATCTTTGAGCAGATGCAGAACGCCGGGGTTTCGCTTCGCGCCGTTCGGGGGTAAATCTCGGCCCCTGAGATCACAGGGGCCGACCCATGCCATTCACCATCGAAGACATCGCCAACGCGCTTGGGGCGCAAGTGCTGGGCGACGGCAGCCTGTCGGTGACAGGGCTGGCCGAACCGGCACAGGCCGGGGCCGAGCATCTGGCACTCGCCATGGCGCCGAAATATGCCGAAGGGCTGGCCCAGGGCGCGGCGCGCGCGGCGATCGTCTGGGACGGCGCCGATTGGCAGGCGATGGGGCTTGAGGCGGCGATCATCGTGCCGCGCCCCCGCTATGCGATGTCGGGTGTAACCCGGTTGATGGACCCCGGGCCCGAGATCGCCAAAGGCATCCATCCCACCGCCATCATCGACCCAAGCGCCGAGATCGGTGTCGAGGCGGCCATCGGCCCCTTCGTGGTGATCGGGCGCGGGGTGAAGATCGGGCCGGGCGCGCGGATCGGCCCCCATACCACCATCGCCGCAGAAACCCGGATCGGGGCTGACGCGCTGATCCTTGAGGGCACACGCATCGGCGCGCGCGTCACCATCGGCGACCGCTTCATCTGTCAACCCGGCGCGGTGATCGGGGCCGACGGCTTTTCCTTCGTCACGTCCGAGAAATCGAGCGCCGAGCGCGCCCGCGAAAGTCTTGGCGCCGAAGGCGGGCAGGGCGACCAAAGCTGGACCCGCATTCATTCACTGGGCGGGGTCGAGATCGGCGATGACGTCGAGATTGGCGCCAACACGACGATCGACCGCGGCACCATCCGCGCCACGCGCATCGGCCGGGGCACGAAGCTCGATAACCTCGTCCATCTGGGCCATAACGTCGAGGTCGGCGAAGACAGCCTGCTTTGCGGTCAGGTCGGCATTGCGGGTTCGGCCCGCATCGGCGACCGCGTGGTTCTGGGCGGGCAGTGCGGCGTCTCCGATAACATCTTTGTCGGCGACGACGTGGTTGCCGGAGGGGCCACCAAGATCTTCTCGAACGTGCCCGCGGGCCGTGTGATCCTTGGCAGCCCGGCCATGAAAATGGAGGCCCAGATCGAGGCGACAAAGAACCTGCGCCGCCTGCCGCGCCTCTTCCGCGACGTCAGGGCGCTACAAAAAGCGGTTTCAAAACCGGAAACGAATGACTAAATGACGCCAAGCGAACAGGCGAGCCAACAATGTCGACCAGTGTCAGCGATAGGGTGATCGAGATCATAGCCGAACAGGCCGTGCTTGAGCCGTCGGACGTGTCGCTCGATCAAACGCTCGAAGATCTGGGCATCGACAGCCTTGGCCTGGTCGAAAGCATTTTCGCCATCGAAGAAGCCTTCGACATCCAGGTGCCGTTCAACGCCAACGAGCCGCAGAACTCGGAATTCGACATCTCTTCCGTGGCCGCCATCATCAAGGCGGTCGAGGGCCTCGTGGCCGAACAGACCACGTGAAACGCGTTGTCATCACAGGCGCGGGGACGATCAACGCGCTGGGCGCGTCGGTGCCCGAGACGATGGCCGCCATGCAGGCGGGCCAGTGCGGGATCGGCGATCTGGATATCCGCGATGTGGAACGCCTGTCGATCCGCATCGGAGGGCAGGTCAAGGGCTATGACGCCGACGCCCATTTCAACCGCCAGCAACAGGCGCTTTACGACCGTTTCACGCAATTCACCCTTCTAGCCGCGCGCGAGGCGATCGGCCAGTCGGGGCTTGAGTTCTCGGGTCAGTTGGCCGCGGAATCCGGTGTGGTGCTGGGCACCTCCGGCGGTGGGCTGAACACGCAGGACGAAAACTATCGCGCGGTTTACGAAGAGGGCAAGAATCGGGTGCACCCGCTTATCGTGCCCAAGCTGATGAACAACGCCGCCACCAGCCACGTGTCGATGGAATGGAACCTCAAGGGGCCAAGCTTCACGGTCGCCACGGCCTGTGCGTCGTCCAACCACGCGATGGGACAGGCCTTCTGGCTTGTGCGCTCCGGGGCCAGCCGGGCGATGATCGCGGGCGGGTCGGAATCGATGCTGTGCTTTGGTGGCGTCAAGGCGTGGGAAGGTCTCCGCGTGATGTCCAAGGACGCGTGCCGCCCGTTTTCGCTGGGCCGCACGGGCATGGTTCAGGGCGAAGGCGCGGGCGTCTTCGTTTTCGAAGAGCTGGAACATGCCCGCAAGCGCGGAGCCGAGATACTGGCCGAGATTGTCGGGTTTTCCATGACGTCGGACGCGTCCGACATCGTCATGCCTTCCAAACAGGGGGCCGCGCGGGCCATCGCGGGCGCGATGCGCGACGCCAGGCTCAACCCCGATGACGTTGGCTACATCAATGCGCATGGCACTGGCACCGCGGCCAATGACAAGACCGAATGCGCGGCGGTGGCGGATGTGTTCGGGCGCCATGCCGACAAGCTGATGATCTCGTCAACCAAGTCGATGCACGGTCACCTGATCGGCGGCACCGGCGCGGTCGAGCTTTTGGCCTGCATCATGGCGCTGCGCGACGGGATCGTGGCACCCACCATCGGCTATCAGGAACCCGACCCCGAATGCGCGCTGAATGTCGTCCCGAACGAGGCGCGCGACGCCAAGGTCGATGTCGTGCTGTCGAACGCCTTTGCCTTTGGCGGGCTGAACGCGGTGCTGGCGCTGCGCCGCGCGCCCTGATCCGGTTTACTGCCCCGCCGACGCGCGCAGCGCGTTGAAACCGGCGGTAAAGCCGTTCAGCGACAGCCCGACAATCACGTTACGGTCCGGCGCGGCGGCCGGGACGATGCGCAGACGCCCTTCGATGCCACGCCGCATCGCCGCCAGATCATCCCCGGTTAGCCCGATCCGCGCGATACAGCCCGATTGCGTGCAAAAGCTGAACGGATAGCGTTTGGCAGGGTCTGCATCGATGACCATGGTCAATTGCTGGGTCAGCAAGGTTTCAAGCGGCGTGATGATGGTCGCCCCGGCTTCGACCTGCTGGCCGTCGGGTACGGTGAAGATGCTGATCTCCATCACCGATCCGCCCTCTTCATTCAGCAAAAGCTGGTAAAGCTGGCACGGGTCGTCGCCTTCCTCTGTCTTCACACAACGCAAGTCCCAGTCGCCGTGGGTTTCGGCGGTATAGGTCTGGCCGACCTGTGGCGCCTCATCGACCACCTCTCCGGTGGTCAAACCGTCGGTCTGGGCGACGGCGGGCAGGGCGATCAGGGCGGCGGCCAGCGCGGCGAGAATGGGGCGGATCATGGCAATCGGTCCTTAAGCTACTCTGTCTGTTTCGGGGTCGGGCCTATCATGACCGCGACCGGCTTGTCAGTCTCAATCGATGGATCTTGGCCATCACATTATGCGGCGCAGCAGGCCCGGCACGAACAACAAAAAAGGGCCCGAGAAGGACCCTTTTTCGCTTTTTTTCTCCCTGCCGGACGGGCCGACTTAGTCATTGCGCCAGACGCTAATCGAACAGTCGCAAGCAGTCAACAGGGAATCTAAAGCCCTTTGAGACCAGTAAAAAAAGGGCCGCGCCAAGCGGGCGCGGCCAGTCCAACAGGGAGGAAATAGCCCCGCAACCCGGCACGAAACCGGATGCGGGGCCCATGCAGACTGGCAGAATTTAGTTAACAAGTTATGGTGCGCTCAGAACAGGGACAGGAAGCAGAGAACGGCATGGCGCAAGACGGCATTTTCATCGGTGGCGGTGGCGAAAATTACGCAGAGAAACAGCATCTCCTTTTGAAGTACGGCAACCGGCACGGGCTTGTCGCCGGGGCGACCGGTACCGGCAAGACAGTGACCCTTCAGATTCTGGCCGAAGGGTTTTCGTCCATCGGCGTGCCGGTGTTCCTGTCGGACGTGAAAGGCGATTTGTCCGGGCTGGCGCGCGCCGGTTCCCCGGATTTCAAACTGCATGACGCGTTCACGAAACGCGCGGGCACCATCGGCTTCGACGATTACACCTATGACGCCTTCCCGGTCACCTTCTGGGACCTTTTCGGCGAAGCGGGCCACCCGGTGCGCACCACCGTGGCCGAGATGGGGCCGCTTCTTTTCGCGCGTCTTCTGGAACTGACCGAACCGCAGGAAGGCATTCTCAACATCGCTTTCCGGGTTGCCGATGAACAGGGCCTGCCGCTTCTCGATCTCAAGGATCTGCAATCGCTTCTGGTCTGGGTCGGCGAGAACAGGCACGCGCTGTCGCTGCGCTATGGCAATGTCTCGACCGCGTCGATCGGGGCCATCCAGCGCCGTCTTCTGGTCCTCGATAACCAGGGCGGGTCGCAATTCTTTGGCGAACCGGCGTTGGAACTGACCGACATCATGGCCACCGATCATACCGGGCGCGGGCGCATCAACATCCTGGCCGCTGACAAGCTCATGTCGTCGCCCCGGCTTTACGCGACCTCGCTGCTCTGGTTGCTGTCCGAGCTCTTCGAGGAACTGCCCGAAGTGGGCGACCCCGACAAGCCGCGCCTCGTCTTCTTCTTCGACGAAGCGCACCTGCTCTTCGACGGCGCGCCCAAGGCCCTTGTCGACAAGGTCGAACAGGTTGCGCGCCTGATCCGCTCGAAGGGCGTGGGCGTCTATTTCGTCACGCAAAACCCCGACGACATCCCCGAAGACATTCTGGGTCAGCTTGGCAACCGCGTGCAGCACGCCTTGCGCGCCTTCACCGCGCGCGACCGAAAGGCGCTGCGCATGGCCGCCGAGACCTATCGCGAAAACCCTCGCTTTTCGACCGAAGAGGCGATCCAGCAGGTCGGCGTCGGCGAGGCCGTGACGTCGATGCTGGTGGCCAAGGGCGCGCCGGGCGTCGTCGAACGCACGCTCATCCGCCCGCCCTCGTCACAGCTTGGTCCGATCACCGAGACCGAGCGGCGCGATGTCGTGAACGCCTCCCCCGTGGCCGGGAAATACGAAGCGGTGAAAGACCGCGAAAGCGCCTATGAGGTGCTGGCTGCCCGCGCCGAAGCCGCCGCCCGCGAAGCCGAAGAGGCCGAGCGGCGCGAGGAAGAGGCCGAGGCCGCCGAACGGGAATACCGCGCGGGGCGCCGCTATTCCGGCACCCGCGTCACCCGCTCTTCGTCGCGCAGCACGCGGTCGTCGCGAAACGACAGTTTCGGCGAAGCCATGGCCAAGGTCGTGGTCAAGGAACTCAAGGGCACCACCGGGCGCCGCATCGTGCGCGGCATTCTGGGCGGGCTCTTCAAGGGGCGCTGAACGCCATGGCCCGCCAGAGCGAACCGATGCCATGAAGAAAAGCGACGTCGCCTTTTATTTCGTGGTCGAAGGCGCGCGGCTGGAACAACAGGCCCTGTTTCTGGCCAGCACCCTGCGCGACCACAACCAGATCGCGACGCTGATCGCCTATGTGCCCGAAACCTCGGATCTGACGCCCGCCACGACGCGGTTTCTGGCGGCGTGCGACTGCGACATCCGCCCGCTGCCCCAGCCCGACGGCGTCTGGAAAAAACCCTATCCGCACGGCAACAAGATCTTCGCGGCGGCCCAGCCGCGCGACGAACCGGTCAGCGTCTTTCTCGATACCGACATGATCGCCTGCCGCCCGTTCGAGCTGTCGGCCCTGCCCGGCGAAAACGAGGTCGCCGTCGTGCCCGAAGGTGTCGCGTCCTGGGGGAAGGACGATGATCGCTGGGAACGGGCCTATGCGCATTTCGGGCTCGAGGTCCCAACCGAAAAGGTGCGTCTGACGCGGGGGCGCCGGCGGCTTTTCTACCCCTATTTCAACGCGGGCATGGTCGCCTTCCGCACCCATGATCTGGTCGACGGCCAGACCTTCGGCGCGCTTTGGCAGGCCACGGCGCAAGAGGCCGACTGGTCACTCGCCGTGGGCGGAAAGCGCCCGTGGCTGGATCAGATCACCTTGCCACTGGCAATCTCGCGCTTTGGATTTCGCCATAAGGTGCTGGACGACGTCTATAACCTGCCCATCGCCCGTCGCGCGCATGACCCGTCGCTGAACCCCGTCCTGCTGCATTACCACCGCCTGCGGTATCTCGATGCCTGGCCCCAAGGGCAATCCGCCTTCCAGTCGGTGATCGCGCGCCTGCCCAGCGGCGATCACGCTCAGTTCATCGAAGACTGCGCCGCGACCGGCTTTCGCCCCGCGCTACTGTAGCGCCCGGATCTTGAGCCGCGTGATGCGATTGTCCTTGCGCGCCAGCACCTCGAACCGGAAGCCGTGGAACGAAAACACCTGCCCCTGTGCGGGGATCGACTGCGCCTCGTGGATCACGAGGCCCGCGACGGTGTTGGCCTCATCATCGGGCAAGGACCAATCGTTCGCGCGGTTGAGGTCGCGAATGGTCATGGCGCCATCGACCAGATAATCGCCCGTATCCGTCCGGCGCACCGGGTATTCGACATCCGTGTCGAACTCATCCGTGATCTCGCCCACGATCTCTTCGAGGATATCCTCAAGCGTGATCAGGCCCTGCAAAGCGCCGTATTCATCGACCACCAGAGCGAAATGCGTATGACGACGCAGGAATTCGCGCATCTGGTCGTCAAGCGTCGTGGTTTCCGGCACGAAATAGGGGTTCATCGCGACGCCCATGATATCGAACTCGGCCAGCGGATCGTCGCCGCCCCCGGCCTGCAACGCATAGATCGCACGCAAAAGATCCTTGGCGTGGATCAGCCCGACGATGTTCTCGGGGTCACCCGAAAAGATCGGCAGCCGCGTATGCGCCGATTGCAGGCAAAGTTCCACCATCTC
>JABDPT010000022.1 GCA_013042605.1 Paracoccaceae bacterium | reverse complement strand
CCGCGCCGCCGCCGAGGCCGCAGCCGCCGGCGGGGGCGAGAAGGCGCGCGCGCGGCATGTCAGCCGCGGCAAGATGTTGCCGCGCGAGCGGGTGGCCAACCTGCTTGACCCCGGCAGCCCGTTTCTGGAAGTCGGCGCGACGGCGGCGCATGGCATGTATGACGGTGCTGCACCCTGTGCGGGGGCCATTGCCGGGATTGGCCGCGTCATGGGGCAGGAGGTGATGGTCGTCTGCAACGATGCGACCGTGAAGGGCGGCACCTATTACCCGATGACGGTCAAGAAACACCTGCGCGCGCAGGAGATTGCCGAGGAATGCGCGCTGCCTTGCGTCTATCTGGTCGATAGCGGCGGGGCGAACCTGCCCAATCAGGACGAGGTGTTCCCGGATCGCGACCATTTCGGGCGGATTTTCTATAACCAGGCCCGGATGAGCGCCAAGGGGATCGCGCAGATCGCCGTGGTCATGGGGTCGTGCACGGCGGGCGGGGCCTATGTGCCGGCGATGTCGGATGTCACGATCATCGTGCGCGATCAGGGGACGATTTTTCTGGCCGGGCCGCCCTTGGTCAAGGCCGCGACGGGCGAGGTCGTGACCGCTGAAGACCTTGGCGGCGGCGATGTGCATACCCGGCTGTCGGGCGTGGCGGATATGCTGGCCGAGGATGACGCGCATGCGCTGGCGCTGGCGCGGCAGGCGGTGGGGTCGCTCAACCATGCGAAACCCCAGACGGTTCAATGGGTTAGTCCGGAAGACCCGGCCTATGATCCGGAGGAATTGCTGTCGGTCGTGCCGACGGACCCGCGGGTGCCGTATGACATTCGCGAGGTGATCGCGCGGGTTGTCGATGGGTCGCGCTTTGACGAGTTCAAGCCGCGGTTCGGCGAGACACTGGTCACAGGATTTGCGCATTTGCGCGGTTGTCCGGTGGGGATCGTCGCCAATAACGGCGTGCTCTTTTCCGAAGCCGCCCAGAAGGGCGCGCATTTCGTGGAATTGTGCAGCCAGCGGCGTATCCCACTGATTTTCCTTCAGAATATCACCGGGTTCATGGTGGGCCGGAAATATGAAAACGAAGGCATCGCGCGGCATGGGGCCAAGATGGTGACGGCGGTGGCCACGACATCGGTGCCCAAGATCACGATGATCGTGGGCGGGTCCTTCGGCGCGGGCAATTACGGGATGGCGGGCCGGGCCTATCAGCCGCGGTTCATGTGGACCTGGCCCAGCAGCCGGATCTCGGTGATGGGCGGCGAACAGGCGGCGGGCGTGCTGGCGACGGTAAAACGCGAGGCCATTCAACGCTCTGGCGGGGAATGGTCGGCCGAGGAGGAGGCCGAGTTCAAGCGCCCGACGATCGAGATGTTCGAGCGCCAGTCGCACCCGCTTTATGCCAGCGCGCGGCTGTGGGACGACGGGATCATCGACCCGCGCAAGACGCGCGACGTGCTGTTCCTGTCGCTGTCGGCAGCCCTGAATGCGCCCATCGAGGAGACGCGCTTTGGCCTCTTCCGGATGTAGAAAAGTGAGCCGCACAATGCGTACACAAGGCGTACACAACCCGTACACCGGAGTTGCACAAAAGCCTTCGAAGGCTTTTGCAAATCTCCTCGAAGTGATTTGGTTATGACGGGGCCTGTTTTTACGCAGTTGAATGACGGTTGGAACGCCGATCCGAATGGGCCGATGCCGGCGGTTGCCGTGGATGGGTCTACGCTCTGGCTGCGTTTCAAGCCTAATCATTTCGTCTATCCAGAATACGAGAACATCCCGCATGTCGCACTTTCCTTCGACCGCTGCGCGCGGTTTCGCTTCACGACCGTGAACGACGAAGGCTTTTATCGCGGGCAATGCCGGTTTACCGGGCGCGCGCCGAAATGGGGCGAGTTTTATGAGGTCGCGGGCGATTTCGAGGCCGAGAAGCGGCCCGAACCCTGGACCGAGGTATCGCCTGGGTCCGAAGCACCGCGCCAGTACCTGTTCTATTTCCGCGATGAATGTTTCGAAGCCATCGCCGGAAACTGGGACCTGACGAAGACCCCGCCGAATCTGTCGTACAAGGAGCCGATCTATGCAGCCTGATCTCAAGGGCACAAGGCAATCCTGCCAATCGCGCGGAGCCGCGGATGTTTAAGCGTGTTCTCATCGCCAACCGGGGCGAGATCGCTTGCCGGGTGATCGAGACCTGCCGGAAGCTGGGCGTGGCCACGGTCGCGGTCTATTCCGATGCCGATGTGCGGGCCAAGCATGTGGCGATGGCCGATACGGCAGTGCATATCGGCGGGGCGCAGCCGTCGCACAGCTATCTGCGGGGCGAGGCGATCATTGCGGCGGCGCAGGCAAGCGGGGCGGAGGCGATCCACCCCGGATACGGTTTTCTGAGCGAGAACCCGGATTTCGTGGAAGCGGTCGAGGCCGCGGGGCTGGTCTTCATCGGCCCGTCGGCAGAGGCGATCCGCGCCATGGGGCTGAAGGATGCGGCCAAGGAACTGATGGAGGGTGCGGGCGTGCCGGTGGTGCCGGGCTATCACGGCGCGAGCCAGGACCCCGAGCATCTGTCGGGGGCGGCGGACACGATCGGGTATCCGGTGCTGATCAAGGCGGTCGCGGGCGGCGGCGGCAAGGGCATGCGCATGGTCGAGGGGCCCGGGGCATTCATGGATGCGCTCGACTCGGCCAAGTCCGAGGCGTTGGGCGCCTTTGGCAATGACTCCGTTCTGATCGAGAAATTCGTTGAAAAACCGCGACATATCGAGGTTCAGGTCTTTGGAGACGGGCAGAGGGCAGTGCATCTTTTCGAGCGTGACTGCTCGCTGCAACGTCGTCACCAAAAGGTCATCGAAGAGGCGCCGGCGCCGGGCATGACAGAGGACATGCGCGACGCGATGGGCGCGGCGGCGGTGCGGGCGGCCGAGGCGATCGGTTATAAAGGGGCGGGCACGGTGGAGTTCATCGTGGATGCCAGCGACGGGCTGCGCCCGGACCGGTTTTTCTTCATGGAGATGAACACGCGGTTGCAGGTGGAGCATCCGGTGACCGAGGCGGTCACGGGGGTGGACCTTGTCGAATGGCAGTTGCGCGTCGCCGCCGCGGAACCGTTGCCGAAGGCGCAAGGGGACCTCACGCTGACCGGCCATGCCTTCGAGGCGCGGCTTTATGCCGAGGACGTGCCGAAGGGGTTCTTGCCCGCGACCGGCACGCTGAAGCATCTGTCATTCCCCGAGAACGCGCGCGCCGATAGCGGGGTGCGGGCGGGGGATGTCATTTCGCCCTTTTACGATCCGATGATCGCCAAGGTGATCGTGCATGGGGCCACGCGGGCGATCGCCCTGCGCAAGTTGCACATGGCGCTGTCGCACACGCAGGTCGTGGGGACGGTGACGAACCTATCGTTCCTGCGCAAGCTGTCGGTGCAGCCGGAGTTCGTGGCGGGCGATGTGGATACCGGGCTGATCGCGCGGGATCTGGAGGCCTTGGCCGCCGCGCCGGTCCCGTGCACGCGCAGCCGGTCCTTGGCGGCGATTGCGGCGTTGGGCCTTGATGCGCCGGGGTCGCTTGCGGGGTTCACGCTTTGGGCGCCGCTGGTCCAGACGGTGTGGTTGGAGCATGCGGGAGAGGCGGTCGAGGTGCGGCTTGCGACCCAGTCCGCGACGGCCTTCATGGCCGAGGTGGACGGGGCCACGCACCAGATCACCCGCGACGGCGCGGCCTGGCGCGTGGATGGCGACCGGGTGCCCGCGACGCTGTATTGCGAGGGGGCGGATGTGGCCGTTTTCTGGGGCAATGCCTACGTCTTCACGCGGCCCGACCCGCTGGCGCGGGGGGATGCGGGCGGGCATGGTGGCGGAATCGTCGAGGCGCCGATGCCGGGGCAGGTGAAATCCGTGCATGCCAAACCCGGCGACGCCGTGGCCAAGGGCGCGCGGCTGGCGGTGCTGGAGGCGATGAAGATGGAACACAGCCTGACCGCCCCGCGCGACGGGGTTGTGGCCGAGGTTCTGGTGACCGCGGGCGCGCAGGTCGAAGCGGGGGCGGCGCTGATCCGGTTGGAAGACGAGGAAACCCCATCATGATTCGATTGCATCATTGTCATCAGTCGCGGTCGATGCGCTCGCTTTGGCTGCTGCACGAGTTGGGCGTGCCGTTCGAACTGGCCGTGCATCCCTTCGACAAGTCGCTGCGCGCGCCGGAATACCTGTCGCTGAACCCCGCCGGGCGGGTGCCCGCGCTTGAGATCGACGGGGATGTGGTCTGGGAAACCGGGGCGATCACGCAGGTGTTGTGCGAGCGGTACCCGGAGGCGGGGCTGGGGCGCGGGGTGGATGACCTCGACCGGGCCGATTGGCTGATCTGGGTGCATTTCGCCGAAACCATCAGCCAGCATGTGGCCGCGCTGACCCAGCAGCACATCATGCTTTACGAAGACGCCATGCGCTCGCCCATCGTCATGCGGCTTGAGGCGGCGCGGCTTGGCAAGTGTTATGCCGCCATCGAGGGGCAGCTTTCGACGCCGGTGGAGAACCGCGATTACCTTTTGACCAGCGGGTTTTCGGCCGCCGACATCAGCGTGGGGCAGGCGGTTTACATGGGGCGGCACTTTGCGCCGATCGAGCCGTTTTCGGAACTGACCAAGTGGTATGCGCGGATCACCGAACGCCCTGCGTTTCAGGCGTCATTGCCGCCCGAGGGGGCCGAACGGCTTTATGCGCGCGATTTCTATGAGGCATGGGATGGCTGAGGCGGTCGAAATCTTCGAGGTCGGGCCGCGCGACGGGTTGCAAAACGAGGCGCGGATGATCCCGGCGGCGGAAAAGATCGCGCTGATCGACTTGTTGTCGCGCGCCGGGTTCCGGCGCATCGAGGTGGCGAGTTTCGTCAGCCCCAAATGGGTGCCGCAGATGGCCGACGGGGCCGAGGTTCTGGCCGGGATCACCCGCGCGCCCGGCGTGTCATATGCCGCGCTGGCCCCGAATATGCGCGGATTCGAGGGCGCGGTGGCGGCAGGCGCCGATGAGGTGGCGATCTTCGGGTCGGCGTCGGAGGGATTCAGTCAGGCCAACATCAATTGTTCGATTTCGGAAAGCCTTGCGCGGTTTGCCCCGGTGGCAGAGGCCGCGAAGGTCGGAAATGTGAAACTGCGCGGGTACGTGTCTTGCGTCACCGACTGCCCTTATGACGGGCCGACACCGCCGGAAAAGGTGGTAGAGGTGACAGCGGCGTTGCTGGCGATGGGGTGTTACGAGATCTCGCTGGGCGACACGATCGGGCAGGGGCGGCCCGAGACGGTGGCGGCGATGTTGCGGGCCGTGTTGAAGGTGGCCGAGCCCGGGCAGTTGGCCGGGCATTTCCACGACACGAGCGGACGGGCGCTGGCCAATATCGACGTGGCCTTGGAGCATGGGCTGCGGGTTTTCGATGCGGCGGTTGGCGGTTTGGGCGGCTGTCCCTATGCGCCGGGGGCCGCGGGCAATGTCGCGACCGAGGTGGTGGCGGCGCATCTTGTGGCCGCGGGTCATGAGACGGGGCTTCATATGGATGTGCTGGTGCGGGCGGCAGAGATGGCGCGGGCGATGCGAGAGGGGTGAGGATGGCCGAGACGATCAGGGTTGAGGTGGATGCGCGCGGGGTGGCAGTGCTGGCGATGGCGCGGGCCGAGAAGCACAATGCTTTGTCGGCCCAGATGCTGGATGAACTGACACAGGCGGCGCATCGCCTTGGCGCGGATGACACCGTGCGCGTGGTGGTGCTGACCGGCGAGGGGAAAAGTTTCTGCGCGGGCGGTGATCTTGGGTGGATGCGCGACCAGATTGCTGCGGATGCCGAGACGCGGCGCAAGGGCGCACGGGCGCTCGCGGGGATGCTTGAGGCGTTGAATTCCTTGCCGAAACCGGTGATCGGGCGGGTGCAGGGCAATGCGTTCGGCGGCGGCGTTGGGCTGGCCTGCGTGTGCGACGTCACGATCGGGGTCGAGACGGCGCGGTTCGGGCTGACCGAGACGCGGCTGGGCCTGATCCCGGCGACCATCGGCCCGCATGTGATCGCGCG
>JABDPT010000276.1 GCA_013042605.1 Paracoccaceae bacterium | reverse complement strand
CGACCCGGCAGGGGCGCTGCCCCTGACCCCGGGATATTTTCGGACCAAGGACGGGGGGTGGGGTGACGGCGCGGCGACTTGCGCTAAAGTCCAAATTGGAGGTGCGCCGATGCTGAGACCGTTTCTGATAGCCCTTTGCCTGATTCTGCCCGGCCTTGCCGCCGCGCAGGACCGCCGCCCGAGCCATTGCATCGCGATCGCCGATGCAGCACCGGGCATCGAATACCTGCATCGCGCGAGCTTTGGGCCGCCGCCCGATGAGTTTAGCGTGCGGGTCACTTACGTCAATCATGCGATGTTTCTTCTTCAAACCGCCGGCGGGCTGAGCGCGGTGACCGATTACACCGGGTTTCTGGGCACGACCGATTTCGCGCCGGATATCGCGACGATGAACAACGCCCATAGCTCCCATTGGACCGCGGCACCGGACCCGCGCATTCCGCATCTTCTGCAAGGCTGGGCGGAACGGGGGGTGCCGGCGGATCATTACCTTGATCTGGGCGAGATGCTGGTGCGCAACGTCCCCACGGATACGCGCGGCAGTTTCGGCAGCGATGTGCGGGTGGGCGGCAATTCGATCTTCGTCTTCGAGGTGGCGGGGCTGTGCATCGGTCATCTGGGGCACCTGCATCACGCGCCCGACAGTGCGCAATACGCCGCCCTGGGCCGGCTCGATGTGGTGATGGCGGCGGTGGATGGCGGGCTGACGCTTGATCTGCCGACGATGATCCAGGTGCTCAAGCGCCTGCGATCCTCGGTCGTTATCCCGATGCACTGGTTCTCGGGCGCGTCGCTGGAGCGGTTTCTGGCGGGCATGCAGGACGAGTTCGACATCCGCCGCGAGGGGGTACCGTCGATCGAGGTGTCGCTGCGCAGCTTGCCGTCGCGGCCGACGGTCGTGGTGCTTGAGCCGCAATACCTTCGGGATGAGTGACTTGCCCGGCCCCCGATGCGGTGCGAAAACGCTGACATGCTGAACCCTGTCACCGACGCGTTTGAAGCTGAATTGCGGCGCGAGCTATCCGATGCCGCCTTTCGCGATATCGCCCCGCATTACCTGGAAGAGCCGCGCGGGAAATACCCGGGTCAGGCCGGGCTGGTGCTGGCGCCGGGGTCGGTGGAGGAGGTTTCCGTCATTCTCAAAGCCGCCAATGCGGCCAGGGTCGGCGTGGTGCCTTACGGAGGCGGGACCGGGCTTGTCGCCGGGCAGGTGGCCACGCATGGCCCGGCGCCGGTGATCCTGTCGCTGGAGCGGATGCGGGCGATCCGCGATGTGCATGCGGCCGAAAACGTGCTGGTGGCCGAAGCGGGCGCGACCCTTGCCGAGGTGCAGGCGACGGCGGAAGAGGCGGGGCGGCTTTTCCCGCTGTCATACGCATCCGAAGGCACGGCGCGGATCGGCGGGGCGCTCGCGGTCAACTCGGGCGGGTTGGCGGTTCTGCGCTATGGCACGGCGCGCGACCTCTGTCTTGGGCTTGAGGCGGTGCTGCCCGACGGGCAGATCTGGCATGGGCTGCGGCGGCTGCGCAAGGACAACACGGGCTATGACCTGCGCAACCTGCTCATCGGGGCGGAAGGCACGCTGGGGGTGATCACGGCGGCGGCCTTGCGGCTTTATCCGCGACCCGCGGCACGGGCCACGGCGATGATCGCGGTGCCGCACCCGGCGGCGGCGCTGGCGCTTTTCGCTCGGGCCGGGGCGATGCTGGGGGATACGGTGTCGGCCTTCGAACTGATCGCGGGGCAGGGCCTTTCGTTTCTGCGCGAGGCCGGGTTCGACCTGCGCCAGCCATTTGACGTGGCGCCCGACTGGTCGGTTCTGATCGAAACGGGGGTGGCCCCGGGCATCGATGCGGATGCCGCACTCGAAAGGGTGTTTGCCGAGGCGCTCGAGGCGGGCGAGGCGACCGACGGCGTGATCGCGAGATCCGAAGGACAGCGCCGCGATCTTTGGGCCCTGCGCGAAACCATTCCGGCGGCCAACAAGCGGTTGGGCGCGATTGCAAGCCATGACGTGTCGCTGCCGCTGGGCGAATTGGCGGGCTTCATCGAGGCGGGAAGTCACGCGGTGGCGGGGCTTGACCGCTCGATCCGGGTCAATGCGTTCGGGCATCTGGGCGATGGCAATCTGCACTATAACCTCTTTCCGCAACCCGGCGGGGCGGCCTCCGACTATGCGCATCTTGTCCCGAAGGCGACGCGGATCATTCATGATCTGGTGGCGCGCCATGGCGGGTCGTTCAGTGCAGAGCATGGTGTCGGACGGCTCAAGGTGGGTGAGCTTGAACGCTACGGCGACCCGGCCAAACTGGCGGCGATGCGGGCGATCAAGACCGCGCTCGATCCCAACGGCATCATGAACCCCGGGGCGGTGCTGCGCGCCGAATGACGGTTTGTGATTGCGCTTTGGCGCGCCGCCGGGAACATATGCGCGACCGGGAAGGGGCGCGCCATGTCACAACGCTGGAAAATGCTGTCCGTCCTGTTCTTCGCGCGGCTGGTCATGGCGTTTCAGTTCCAATCCGTGGCGGCGTTGTCGCCGTTGATCCTGGACAGATACCTTCTGAGCCTTCTCGATATCGGCCTGCTGATCGGGCTTTATCTTGGGCCGGGCGTGATCGTGGCCTTTGCCGGGGGCGCGATTGCGGCCCGGATGGGTGACCGGCGCGTTGTCGGCTGGAGCCTTGCCTTGATGCTGATCGGGGCGGTGCTGGTGATGGCGGGGTCGGACTGGGGCTGGCTTGTGGCCGGGCGCGTGTTGGCCGGGATCGGCGGCGTGGTGATCAATGTGGTGATGACCAAGATGGTCGTGGACTGGTTCGCCGGAAAAGAGATCGGTACGGCGATGGCGGTCTTCGTGACGTCCTGGCCGGTGGGGATTTCGCTGGCCTTGCTGGTGCTTCCGGGGGTTGCCACCGTGGGTGGTTTGGCCACGGCCTGGGCCCTTGTACTGGGGCTTGTCGCGCTGGCGCTGGTGCTGTTCCTTCGCATCTATCATGCGCCCGGCACCGAGGGCGACGCGAAGACCACTGCGATCCTTGCGCGCATTCCGGTGGTCGCGTTGGTGGCGGCGGCGGCGCTTTGGGCACTTTACAACACGGCGTTTGCAATGGTGTTCGGGTTCGGTCCGCTTTTGCTGGCAGAGCGCGGTCTGACCGCGGCGGCGGCCAGTTCGGCCACAAGCGTCTTCATCATCTTTGCCGGGATAGGGATCCCGTTGGGTGGGGTATTGGCCGACCGAACCGGGCGGCGCGATGCGGTCATTCTGGCAGGTCTTGTCGGGGCCGCGATCCTGATGCCCCTGGCGGTCTTTGTGCCGGTGGGCCTTGTGCCCGTGGTGTTCGCCGTGACGGGTCTGATTTATGGCCTGTCGGCGGGGCCGAGCATGGCCTTGCCATCGCTCGTGCTTGCCCCGGCGGCGCGGGTGTTCGGGATGGGCGTGTTCTTTTCGATCTATTACGCGGCGATGCTGGTGGCACCCCCGCTTGTGGGTGGTATCGCCGACCGAACCGGCGGGGCGGAGGCGGCGCTTTGGATCGGGTCGGCGATGCTGGTGGTCTCTGTCGGCGCGCTGGCGGTGTTTCGCCGGGTCAGCGCTGTGCCGTCCTAGGCGCCTTCAAACTCACAGAGCACGTGTACGTCCATCCCAAGTTCTTCCAGCTTGGCGCGCCCGCCAAGCTCGGGCAGGTCGATCACGAAGGCGCAGCCGATGATCTCTCCGCCCAGCCGTTCGATCAGCTTGATGCCCGCCGCCGCAGTGCCGCCGGTGGCCAGCAGGTCGTCGACCACGAGGACCTTTTCGCCCGCTGTCAGCGCATCGTCGTGAATTTCCATCACCGCCTCGCCGTATTCGAGCTGGTAATCCTCGCTGATGGTCGGTCCGGGCAGTTTGCCCTTCTTGCGGATCGGTACGAAGCCGACGCTCAACTGGTGCGCAATCGCGCCGCCGATGATGAAGCCACGCGCTTCCAGCCCGACGACCTTGTCGATCTGCTCGCCCGCATAGGGGTGCAGCAGCTGGTCGATGCACATCCGAAACCCGCGCGGGTCGGCAAAAAGCGTCGTGACGTCCCGGAACATGATCCCCTCATGCGGGAAATCGACGATGGTCCGGACGTAGTCTTTGACGGTTTTGCGGCGGTGCTGCATCCTTGTCCCCCTAAAGAGCGGTCTGTGGCACAGTTCTGTCTTTTGCGCGCCTCAAGGCAAGGGTGGAATTGCGCCGATGACCACAAAACTCAACCGAAGACAGGCGATTGGCGCCGGATTTGCCGTCGCGGCCGTGGGATTGGGCGGCATCGGGCTTTGGCGCGCGCGACCCGCGCGTTTTGCCTTTCGAGACATGGCAGGGGTTGATGGGTTCCGTTGGCTGAGTGCGGGAGCGGTCAGCGCAGGCGGGGCGGATCCGTTCGCGGGCTTCGGCGCGGGGGTGGCGCGGCCTGCGCCGATTTCGGACAGCGCGCTTTGCGGGGCCTTGTTCGGGCCGGGCGTTGGCGGGGCGGTGCCCGTCGCGTCATTTTCGGATTATGCCTGTCCCTATTGCCGGGTGCTGACTGTGCTTTTAGCCGATCACGAGGCGGCGGGCCGTGTGCGGATGACGTGGCACGAACTCCCGCTTCTCGGCCCGGTCTCGGTCGAGGCGGCGCGCGCGGCCCTCGCGGCGGGGCGGCAGGGGGCATACCTTGCGTTTCATTCCCGGCTGATGCGCGCGCGGTTTCAGCCGGATCGCGCTTATGCGACGGCGCTGGCCGAAAGCATCGGGCTTGATACGGGGCAGTTCGAGGAGGATCTGGAGAGCGATTGGGTCAGTCGTAAGCTTGTGTCCACGGCGTCCGTGGCCCGCCGCTTCGGCTTTGCCGCGACCCCGGCGCTTGTGGTGGGAAACACCGCCGTGCTGGGGGCGATCGGCCCCCGCGACCTGCGCGCGCTGATCGATCTTGAGGCGGGCCGGACCGGGCGTTGCCGTCCTTAGGACCGGCGCAGCGCGGCGGTCATCACACCCATCGCCACCAGGGCGCTGCCGCCCGCGCGGTTCAGCCAGACAAGCACGGACGGCCGCCCGATCCGGGTGCGCAGGCCGTCGGCCAAGAGTGCATAGGCCAGTGCGTTGATCGTGGCGAGGCCGACGAAGGTCGCGATCAAGATGGCGAATTGCGGCAGAAGCGGCGCGTCCGGGCGCAGGAATTGCGGGACAAAAGCGACGAAAAACGCGATGGATTTGGGGTTGAGCGCGGTGACGGCGGCTGCATGGCCGAAAATGCTCCGCACCGGTATGGACACGTGCGCGGCCTGCACCGTGGCAAGCGGCGCCGGGGCGCTGCGCAAAAGGCGGATGCCGAGGTAGATGAGATAAACCGCCCCGATCCATTTCAGCACCGTGAAAAGCGTGGCCGAGGCCAGTACCAGCGCCCCCAGTCCCAGAAGCGAGGCGGCCATTGCAATGAAATCGCCGACCGCGACGCCGGCGGCGGTGGCCACGGCGACGCGGCGGCCTTTCGACAGCGCGTAGCTCATCACCAGAAGGACAGTCGGGCCGGGGATCAGAAGAAGGGCCGTCGAGGCAGCGACGAAGGTCAGCCAGAGATCAAGGGGCATGTGCGGTTCCTAATGCCGAAAGGACGCGACCCGCGACCGCGTCAAGCTTGGCCACCAGCGCCGGGTCGCGTTTTTCGGGCGCGGTCAGGATCGCGTAGTCCAGCGCCCGGTCGCAGCCATGCGTGCAGGGCGCGCGATCGGACCCAAGCAGGGCGGGAAGCCGCGCGACCAGACCACGCGCCTTTTCGGCATTGCCCATCAGCGTGCGGATGATGTCGCTGACGTCAACCTCGCCGTGGTCGGGATGCCAGCTGTCATAATCTGTGATCATCGCGACAGAGGCATAGCAAAGCTCGGCCTCGCGGGCGAGCTTGGCTTCGGGCATGTTCGTCATCCCGATCACGTCGCAGCCCCAGTGTTCGCGGTACATCTTCGATTCCGCGAGGCTTGAGAATTGCGGGCCCTCCATCGCAAGATACGTGCCGCCGTCATGCACGGTGATGCCCTGCGCCCGCGCCGCTTCGAGACAGGCCGCGCCCAGGCGGGGGCAGGTGGGATGGGCCACGCTGACATGGGCCACGCAGCCGGTACCGAAAAAGGATTTCTCTCGGGCAACCGTGCGGTCGATGAACTGATCCACGATCACGAAATCGCCCGGGGCCATTTCTTCGCGAAAGCTGCCGCAGGCGGAAACGCTGATGACATCCGTGACACCCAGCCGCTTGAGCGCGTCGATATTGGCCCGGTAGGGTACGGTCGTGGGCGAATGCACGTGCCCGCGCCCGTGGCGGGGCAGAAAGGCCATAGCCACGCCCGCAAGCCGCCCGGTCAGGATCTGATCGGACGGGTCGCCCCAGGGGCTCTCGACGGTTTGCCAGGCCGCATCTTCAAGCCCGTCAATCTCGTATAGCCCCGATCCGCCGATCACCCCGA
>JABDPT010000158.1 GCA_013042605.1 Paracoccaceae bacterium | reverse complement strand
CCCTAACCTACTGAGGCACAAGCGGGGCATATCCCGCTTTTTTGGCGGGGGCTGGCGACAGCCCCCGCACTGATGTGACAGATGTTTTCCTATTGCGCTGATCCCTCCACGCTCGACACGGTTCACTGGTTTTCGTGCTATCTCACGACCGGCGTCCATATGCAGTTCTATGGCTCGTTCTTCATGGTGCTGTTCTTGCTGGCCGTCACGGCGCCCACGGCGCTCGCCTTCGGCTTTGGCGGGGCGATGGTGGCGCGGTCGCGCATCCCGCCGCTGGCGTGGATCGGCAAGGGATACATCGCGATTGTACGCGGTGTGCCCGATATCGCGTTCTTCCTCTTCTTCGTCATCGCGCTGGACCAGGCGTTCGAATGGTTGCGCCATCAGGTGAAATGCCCGGACTGGCCGGAACCCGTGCGTCAGGGCAATGATTTCGTAGTCTGCACTGCGGCCAAGCTGCCGCTGTCGAACTCACCGCAATGGGTGCATGAAACCTATGGCTTCTTCCTGGCGGTCCTGACCTTTGCCATCGTGTTCGGGGCCTTTGCCGCAAACGTCTTGTATGGGGCGATGCGCGCCGTGCCGCGCACGCAGCTTGAGACGGCCGAAGCCTATGGCATGAGCCGACGGCAAACGTTCTGGCGCATCCTCGTGCCGCAGATGTGGGTCTTTGCCCTGCCCGGTTTGTCTAACCTCTGGATGATCCTTGTGAAAGCCACGCCGCTTCTTTTCCTGTTGGGCGTCGAGGACATCGTCTATTGGGCGCGCGAACTGGGTGGATTGAAAACCAACGCCTTCGATTACCCGCATCCCGATTGGCGGTTGTGGTACTTCCTTGGACTTCTTGTCTTCTACCTTGGCCTGACCCGCGTGTCGGAGATCGTGCTGGGCCGGTTGACCACGCGGCTGAGCCACGGGCAGGCGACCGTGGCCGGTGAAGCCCAGCGCAAGGCGGCGGCGGCATGAGTTGCGCGCAGACCTTTCAGGATTACGCGTTGCGGTCTATCGGCTATGGCGAGCGGCTTTTGCCGCGATCGGATTTCACGCTTTGCGAACACTTCGTGCTGATCGGCTCGGGCATGATCTGGAATGTCTATTTCGGGGTGCTGGCGCTGACCTTCGGGTTTTTCCTGGCCACGGCGGTGGCGCTTGGAAAGGCTGCGAGAAACCCACTGATCCGCAAACCGGCGGAGTGGTTCATCTTTGTCTTCCGTGGCTCACCGCTCTTCATCCAATTCTTTCTGGCTTACGAGACCTTCGTCCTGCTGCCGCGTGTGGGCATCGACATCAACCTTGGCTTCGTCGAGATCACCGCCGAAACCCGTTGGCTGACCCGCGCGTGGCTGGGTGCGCTGATCGTGCTCTTTCTCAACACAGCGGCTTACGCAGGCGAGATCTTCTATGGCGCGTTGCGGTCGGTGCCCAAGGGCGACATGGAAGCCGCCGATGCCTATGGTCTGTCCGGCTGGACCAAGTTTCGCCGGGTGACATGGCCCACGATGCTGCGGCTCGCGTGGCCCGCTTATACGAATGAGGCGATCTTTCTCTTTCATGCCACAACGCTCGTCTTTTTCAGCGGGTTTCCGGCGTGGCAACAACGTGGGGATGCGCTTTATTACGCGAACTATTTCGCGGACAAGACGTTCAACCCTTTCGTCCCCTACCCCATCGTGGCCTTCTATTTCATCATGCTGACGCTTTGCGTGATCACAATATTCGGGATCATCAACACCCGGCTGAACCGCCATTTGCCACAGGAACAGCGCAGGAAGCTGCGCATTCGCCCACAGGTCATCCGGTGACAGAGACGATCCGCGTGGCGGTGTCGGACCTGAACGGTCAGGCGCGCGGCAAGCGGTTGCCGGCGGAGTATGCGGGAAAACTGGCCTCGGGCGCGGTGCGCATGCCGCTGTCGGCGCTGAATGTGGATATTTCGGGATCGGACATCGAGGACAGCCCGCTGGTCTTTGAAAGCGGCGATGCCGATGGGCTGCTATTGCCGACCGAGCGGGGGCCGGTGGCAATGCCGTGGCTGGAGACCCCGTCAGAGCTTTATCCGATGGCGATGTATACCGATCCCGAGACGCCGTTTTCCGGCGATCCGCGCCATGCGCTGGCGGGCGTTCTGGCGCGTTTTGCCGCGCGGGGCTGGTCGGTGGCGGCCGCGACCGAGCTTGAATTCTATCTGGTCGACGACAGCGGGACCGCGCCCAAGGCGCCCATTCCGCCGGACGCGAACGCCCGGCTTTTCGGCGATGCGATCCTGTCGCTGGCCGAGCTTGACGCATTCGATGCGTATTTCACCGACCTTTACGCCGCCGCCGCCGAAATGGGCATTCCCGCCCAAGCCGCGATCGCCGAGGCGGGCAAAGGCCAGTTCGAGATCAACCTGAACCATCAGGACGCAATGCGCGCCGCGGATGATGCGTGGCTTTTCAAGATGCTGGTCAAGGGGCTGGCGCGCAAACATGGGCTGGCGGCGACGTTTCTGGCCAAACCCTTTGAAGAGAGTGCGGGCAACGGGATGCATGTGCACTTCTCGGTGGCGGATGCGGAAGGCAGAAACGTCTTCGACGATGGGACCGAGGGCGGCACGCCGGTGCTGCACCATGCTGTTGCGGGATGCCTTGCGGCGATGGCCGACAGCACGCTTCTCTTTGCGCCGCACGGGCCAAGCTATGACCGCTATGTCGAGGGGGCGCATGCGCCCACAGGCATTTGCTGGGGGTATGAGAACCGTACGGCGGCCATCCGCATTCCTGGTGGCCCGACCGCTGCGCGGCGGATCGAACATCGGGTCGCGGGGGCGGATGTGAACCCCTACCTGCTGTTGGCGGGTATCCTGGGTGCGGCAATGAACGGTATTGAGGATCGGGAAGAGCCGCCCGAGCCCATCACGGGCAGCGCCTATGATCTGAAGTTGCCGACGCTCGCACCCGACTGGGAAACCGCATTGCAGCGCTTTGAAACCAGTGCTGCTATCGCGCGCATCCTGCCCGCCGATCTGATCGCGAACCTTGCGATGACCAAGCGGCAGGAACAGGCGCGCTTTGCAGATCTCGACCCCAAGGATATGACGCGGCTATACCTCGAGACGGTTTGACGCCCGTCAACGGCTCGGATAGCGTCGGGCGCAATCAACCAGTTGGTGTTCCATGAAAATCGGTATCCTGCAATCCGGCCACTTGCCCGAGGCAATGCGCGAGACGTTGGGCGATTATTCCGAGATGTATCAGGCGTTGCTGGCGGGTCAGGGGCTGGAGTTCACCACCTATAATGTGTGCGACATGGAGTTCCCGGAAAGTGCCACGTCAGAGGATGGCTGGCTGATTTCGGGGTCGCGCCACGGAGCCTATGACGATCTGCCGTTCATCGCCCGGCTTGAGGACCTGATCCGCGAGGCTCATGCCGCGGGCGTGCCAATGGTGGGCATCTGTTTCGGGCATCAGATCATCGCGCAGGCCTTGGGGGGCAAAGTGGAAAAATTCGCTGGTGGCTGGGCCGTGGGTCCGCAGGTTTATGAATTCGGCGACACGCCACTGACCTTGAATGCCTGGCATCAGGATCAGGTGACCGACCTACCGCCGGGGGCCACACCGATTGCCACCCATCCGTTTTGCGCGAATGCAGGCTTTGTTCTGGGCGACCATATTCTGACGGTTCAACCCCACCCCGAATTCGACGATGCCGCCGTGGCGAGCCTTGTCGATCAGCGCGGGCGCGGGCTGATCCCCGACGATCTGCTGGCGGAAACGATGGGCCGTTTGGGCACCCCCAATGACAATCAGGAAATGGCCGACCGGATCGGCCGGTTCTTTCGCGAGGCACGGCATGACGCATTGGCTTGAACACTGTCCCGAAGCAGCCCGGGAATATCTTGAAGGGCGCAAGCTTGACGAGGTTGAATGCATCATCGGCGACCTGCCCGGCATCGCGCGGGGCAAGGCGATGCCGGCCAGCAAGTTCGCCTCTCAATCTCAGTTCTTTCTGCCCAACTCGATCTTCTTTCAGACGATCACCGGCGGCTGGGGCGAAGCAGCGGGGGCCGAGGGGTTCACCGAGCCGGACATGGTTCTGAAACCCGACTATTCGACCGCGACGGCCGCGCCGTGGACCGCCGATTATACGCTTCAGATCATTCACGATGCCTTTGACCAGAAAGGCGAGCCGATCCCGATGTCGCCGCGCAATGTGTTGCGCCGGGTCGTCGAGCTTTATCAAGGCGAGGGCTGGAAACCGATCGTGGCGCCCGAGATGGAATTCTTTCTTGTCGCCCGCAACATCGATCCCGCCAAACCCATCGAGGCGATGATGGGCCGGTCAGGCCGCCCGGCCGCCGCGCGGCAGGCCTATTCGATGAGCGCGGTGGATGAGTACGGCCCTGTTATCGACGACATCTATGATTTCGCAGAGATGCAGGGGTTCGAGATCGACGGCATCACGCAGGAAGGCGGCGCGGGACAGGTCGAGATCAACATGCGCCATGGCGACCCGATCAAGCTGGCCGACGAGATATTCTTTTTCAAACGCCTGATCCGCGAGGCGGCCCTGCGGCATGACTGCTTTGCCACCTTCATGGCCAAACCGATCGAGGGCGAGCCGGGATCGGCCATGCATGTGCACCATTCGGTGTCGGATCTCGAGACCGGGCAGAACCTGTTCACCGGGCCGCACGGCGGTGAGACAGACGCGTTTTTCCACTTCATCGGCGGATTGCAGACGCACCTGCCGCAGGTCGTCGCGATCATGGCGCCTTATGTGAACAGCTACCGCCGCTATGTGAAAGATCACGCGGCCCCGATCAACCTTGCCTGGGGGCGCGACAACCGGACCACGGGCATTCGCATCCCGATCTCGGAACCCGAAAGCCGCCGGGTCGAAAACCGTCTGGCCGGGATGGACTGCAACCCCTATCTCTGCATCGCCGCGTCGCTGGCCTGCGGGTATCTGGGCATGAAAAACGGCACGCGGCCCAGCGCATCTTACAAGGGCGATGCCTATGAAAACGAGGGGGAACTGCCCAACAGCATCCACGAGGCGCTGGGGCTTTTCGAGGATGCGCCGGAAATCCGTGAGGTTCTGGGCGAACGGTTCTGCGAGGTTTATGAGATCGTCAAACAGGCCGAGTATGACGAGTTCCTGCAAGTGATCTCTCCGTGGGAGCGTGAGCATCTTCTTTTGAACGTATGAACCTGCTTTATGCCAACGACCGGCCCGGCCAGTACCCGCAAAGCTGGTACGCTGAAACGGCCACCCCCCTGCCCCCCTTCGATCCGCTGCGCGGGGAGACGCGCGCCGATGTCTGTGTCATCGGCGGCGGATATACCGGTCTGTCAGCGGCGCTTGCGCTGGCCGAGGCGGGCGTCGACGTGGTGCTGGTCGAGGCGCATCGCGCGGGCTTCGGTGCTTCGGGGCGCAATGGCGGACAGGTCGGGTCCGGCCAGCGGCTTGGGCAGGATGCGCTTGAGAAGATGGTCGGTCAGGATGCGGCGCGCGCGCTTTGGCAGATCGGAGAGGACGCCAAGGCCGAATTACAGCGACTGATCACCAGCCACGGCATCGATTGCGCCTTTCGTCCGGGGGTGGCGCATGTCCTGCGCAAACCCGCCGATGTAGACGGGATGCTTGCCTATGCCGAGCATCTGTCGACGATCTATGGTTATGACCGGATCGAATTGCTGGGTCGCGACAGCGCGCGCGAGGCTGTCGGATCGGACGTATTCGCGGGCGGGCTGATCGACTGGGGTGCGGGGCATGTGCATCCGTTGCGCCTGGCACTTGGGATGGCACGCGGGGCCCAGGCCGCGGGCGCACGCATCCATGAAATGACGCAGGTGCACCGGATCGAACCGGGCACGACACCGCTGGTGGCCACCGACAGGGGGCGGGTGCGGGCGGGTCACGTCATCGTAGCAGCAAACGGGTATATCGGCGGGCTTCAGCCCGACGTGGCCGCACGGGTGATGCCTATCAACAATTTCATCATCGCGACCGAGCCTTTGGGCGCGCGCGCCGACGACATTCTGGCGCGGGATATCGCCGTGGCCGATGACAAGTTCGTCGTGAACTACTGGCGCAAAAGCGAAGATGGGCGGCTCTTGTTCGGGGGTGGTGAAAGCTATGGCTACCGCTTCCCCCGCGATATCGCGGCGCTCGTGCGCAAACCGATGCTGTCCATCTATCCGCAGTTACGGGACGTCGAGATCACGCATGCGTGGGGCGGCACGCTGGCGATCACGATGAACCGGCTACCGAATTTCTCACGTCCGGCGCCGGGGGTGTGGTCTGCCTCTGGCTATTCCGGTCACGGCGTTGCACTGGCGACGTTGGCGGGGCGCATACTTGCGGATGCGCTGAATGGCGACACCGCTCGATTTGACACGATGGCCGCACTGCCCAGCCCCCGTTTTCCCGGCGGCGGCGGCTTTCGCAGCCCGCTTCTGGCGCTGGCGATGACATGGTATGCGATGCGCGACCGTCTGGGCGTATAACCGAGGTTAACGACCATCCGGAAATTACCAGCGATACCGCTTTGCAACGCGCCGATAAGGCACCGCAGTTTGCTGTGCCCCGCCGACCAATTCGAAACGATCTGCGCGACCCGATGAGCAGACTTGCCTGCCTTGGCGCTTGGCCGATTGCGCGCCCCCAAAACCGGCGCTAGCGTGGCGCGACGCGCAAATGAGGTGGCCCATGCCCGATGACAATCTGAACAGTTGGGAATCCCGTGCGGATGCATTTTCGTTCTATGGGTTTACCGATCTGCCGACGATCCATGATCGTGGGGCGGTTGTTCTGACCCATGGCGAAGGGCCTTATGTCTTCGACGTGCACGGGCGCAAATACCTCGACGCGAATTCGGGGCTTTGGAACATGGTGGCCGGGTTCGATCACCCCGGTCTGGCCGAGGCCGCGAAGGCGCAATACGACCGCTTCCCCGGCTATCACGCATTTTTCGGGCGCATGGCGGATACCACGGTGACCCTGTCGGAAATGCTGGTCGATGTTTCGCCATTCTCGCGGGGAAAGGTGTTCTATACCAACTCGGGGTCCGAGGCGAATGACACGCTGGTCAAGATGCTTTGGTTTCTCGGCCGGGCCGAGGGGCAGCCTGAGCGGCGCAAGATCCTGACCCGGATCAACGGCTATCATGGGGTGACGGTGGTGGCCGCGTCGATGACGGGCAAGCCCTATAACGAATTGTTCGGCCTGCCGCTTGACGGGTTCTTGCACCTGAGCTGCCCGCATTACTGGCGCGAGGGGCGTAAGGGAGAGTCCGAGGCCAAGTTTACCGCGCGCATGGCGGCGGAGTTGGAAGACGTGATTGCCCGCGAAGGGGCCGACACGATTGCCGCCTTCGTGGCCGAACCGGTAATGGGTGCGGGCGGCGTGATCCCCCCGTCCGAGGGGTATTTTCAGGCAATTGCCCCGATCCTGAAGCGCCACGGCATCCCGCTTGTCGCGGATGAGGTGATCTGCGGGTTCGGTCGCACAGGCAACACTTGGGGCTGCGAGACCTATGACTTCATGCCGGATGCGATCATCGCGTCGAAGGCCATCACCGCAGGCTATTTCCCGATGGGCGCCGTGATCCTGGGGCCGGAGCTATCCGACCGATTGCAGGCGGCGTCGGAAAGCGTCGAAGAATTTCCGCATGGGTTCACCGGGTCCGGGCACCCGGTCGGATCGGCGATTGCATTGAAGGCCATCGACATTATTCTGAACGAAGGGTTGCTCGACAACGTCCGCGCCCTGACCCCGAAATTCGAGGCCGGGATGCGCGAACTGGCGCAGCATCCCCATATCGGCGAAGCGCGCGGCAAAGGATTGATGGGGGCGCTGGAGGCCGTGGCCGACAAGCCGACGAAGACGCCCTTTGCCAGCGATTTGAGCGTCAGCGAACGCATCGCCAACACCTGTACCGATCACGGGTTGATCTGTCGTCCGCTGGGGCAGGCCATCGTGCTTTGTCCGCCATTCATCATGACCGAAGCGCAGATGGACGAGATGTTCGAAAAGCTGAGTGCGGCCTTGGACATAGTGTTCGCCGAGGTGACCTGAACCGGCTTACTTGCCAAGCTTGGCAAGCTGGGCCTGAAGGTCGGAGAGCTGTTTCTTGATCGTCTCAAGATCGTCTTCGTGCTCTTCCCCGTCGTCGCTGTCCTGCGTCGGGGCCGACCAGTTTGTCATTCCGCCGGTCATCGCCTTGATGAACGCTTCTTGCTGGGCCTTCATCGCGTCATAGCCGGGCATGGCCGACATCGGGTTTGCAAGGTTTTCGATCATTTTCGACTGTCCGTCGCGCAGCATGTCGAAACTCATCGCCAGAAACTGCGGCACGACGGATTGGGCTTGCGTGGTATAGCTGCGCACGAGGTCGGTCAGAACCGCCAGCGGCAAGACGTTTTCGCCCCGGCTTTCGTGATCTGCCACGATCTGAAGCAGGTATTGCCGGGTCAGGTCGTCGCCGGATTTCAGATCGACGATCTGGACGTCGCGCCCGTCGCGGATGAACCCTGAAATATCCTCAAGCGTCACGTAATCGCTGGTTTCGGTATTATACAAGCGACGGCTGGCGTAGCGTTTGATCAGCAGCGGAGCAGAGGTTTCGGCCACGATGAGCCTCCCGAATTGTCGCAGTGCAGCAAACCTTAAGCTGCTGCAGCAAAAAAAGAAAGAGCGCGTATGCGCCATGCAAAAAGGGCGGGCCCTTGCGGACCCGCCCAGTCATGATGCCGGCCGGGAGGAGGCGGGCGATCAAAACTTGAACTTACTTCGCGGTCGCGGCCTTTTTGGCAGCGGCGGTCACGTCAGCAGTTGCTTTCTTGACAGCGGCAGTCGCGTCTTCCGACATGTCTTTGCCAGCGGCAAGCATCAGCTCGACGGTTTCCATCTGAACTTTTTTCGCGACTTCAGCGAAAGCAGCCATGTTCTCGGCAGCCATCTCGGCTTGGGCCGAAGCGAAATCGGTCATTGCTTTGCCGTAGTCTGCGGGCTCGTCCTTGACGGTGGTCACGGCGCCAACTTTGGACAGCGTGTCCTTCGTCCACTTCGACGAGATCTCGGTCGACTTCTCAGCAGCTTCGAGAGCCACTTTCGACATTTTTTCGCCGAGCGAGGCTTGCGTCTTGTACGCGTCCTGCATGGCGGACATGTCAACAGGGAACGAACCCATCATGTCTTTGAACACTTTCGAATAGTCCTGCGCTTTAGCCATCTGAATTCTCCTTAGCTAGTTTGCGGGACAGTCCCGCTATGCTGCGACTGCAAAAGATATAGCTGCTGCGGCGCAGCATTTCAAGTCCTTTTTGCTGCAGTGCAGCAAGAATTTTTAGCGTTGGAAAATCAGGCCTTTGGCGCCGAGATCACGTAAGTTCCAGGGGCTGGACCAAGCACCTTTTGGCCAGAATCACCCGGCGCACGGGCGGGCACCTGCGCACCGGACTTCTTCGAAAGCCATGCCTCCCAGCGTGGCCACCATGACCCTTCATAGAAGGTCGCGGTTTCAAGCCACGCGTCGGCATCAAGCTTCAGATCGCTGTTGGTGTAGTGCCCGTATTTCTTCTTGGACGGCGGGTTCACGATGCCGGCGATATGGCCGGATTCCGACAGGATGAACGTCTTGGACCGTGACCCCATCTGGCGCACACCCTCATAGCTCGACTTCCAGGCCGCGATGTGATCGGTCTCGCACGCGATGGCGCAAAGCGGGACTTTCACGTCCTTCAGGGTCAGCGTCTCTCCGCACAGGGGAAAGCCATCGGTCGCAAGCTTGTCACCCTGACAGAGCCCGCGCAGGTATTCCACCGACATGCGGGCGGGAAGGTTCGTACCATCCCCGTTCCAATAGAGAAGATCGAAGGCGGGGGGCTTTTCGCCCATCATGTAGCTGCGGATCGCGGGACCATAGACAAGGTCATTCGAGCGCAGGAAGCTGAACGTCCGGCTCATGAAGAACGAATCGAGGATACCCTTTTCTGCCACCTCGCGTTCGATCCCGTCGACGAAATCGTCGTTCAGGAAGACGCCCACCTCGCCTTGATCCGAGAAATCCGTTAGCGTCGTGAAGAAGGTCGCGGACTTGACCGATTTGTCGCCGCGCTTGGCCATCAACGCCAGCGTCAGCGACAGGGTCGTGCCGGCAATGCAATAGCCGATTGCATTCACCTCTTTTTCACCGGTGATCTTCTTGGCCTCGGCAATCGCGGTCAGGTACCCCTCTTCGACATAGGTATCCATGCCCACGTCGGCATAGGACGGGTCCGGGTTCACCCAGCTTACGACGAACAGGGTATAGCCCTGATCGACGATCCAGCGGATCAGGCTGTTCTGTGGCTTGAGGTCGAGGATGTAGAACTTGTTGATCCACGGCGGGAAGATGATCAGCGGCGTCTTGTGCACCGTCTTGGTGGTCGGCGCGTATTGGATCAGCTCGAACATCCGGTTCCGAAACACCACCGACCCTTCGGCAGAGGCGATGTTTTCACCGACTTTGAAGGCATCCTTGTCAGCCAGCGTGACCTGAACGTCGCCTTGATTGGCCTCGATGTCCCGAACAAGGTTTTCAAGCCCTTTCACAAGGCTTTCCCCATCGGTTTCAACGGCCCGCGCCAGGGCTTCGGGGTTCGTGCCGAGAAAGTTCGTCGGACTGAACATATCCATGATCTGGCGGCTGAAATACTCGACGCGCTTCTTTTCGGCGTCATCAAGGTTGTCGATATCCTGGATCGCCTGATCCATTGCTTCGGCATTCAGCAGATACTGCTGCTTGATGAAGTTGAAATAGGGGTGCGTCTGCCAAAGCGGGTTGGAAAAGCGGCGGTCCTGCGGGGCGATTTCTTCGGGGGCTTCCAGCTTGCCCTGCGCCAGCAAATGCTGCGCGGCAACATAATGCCTAAGCGATTTTCCCCAAAACCCGATCTGATGCTCGATCAGCTTGGCGGGATTCGACATCATTTCAGTCATGTAGGCGGCGGCGGCCTTTGCAAACAGGTCCTGGCTGGGGCCTTGCAAGCTGGGCGAGACGGATTTCTTTTCCGCCAGCGCGGCAACAAGCCGCGACGAAAGCTCTTCAACCTTTGCCAGGTTCGCGTTCAACCGCTCAAGATGCAGTGCACCGTCAGTCTCTTCGGTGGCTGCGTCGTTTTCTTTAGTTGTCATGGCAGGCTTTCCGGGCTATTTTGCAGGTGCAGCATTTTCGACGCTGCTTTGATATTAGTGTCGCACATTGCGGGGGGCAAAGCGACCAATTGAACCGGGAACAACCCTGGGGAAGGAACGCCCGTGCGATATATGGCCACCTACGACATCTACGAAAGCATCCGCAATACCAACCAGTGGATGGGCGCGTCGGCACTTGCACTTGCGTCCTATCCGGCGACCGGCCTGATCCCGAACCCGTTCTTTCAACTGATGGCCGCCTGGGGCGAAGTCACCGAACGCAGCTTTGCCCGCATGGTCGCCAAGCCTGACTGGGGTATCGACAGCGTCGTGGCCGAAGATGGCCGCGACCATGTGGTCACCACCGAGATTGCCGTGAAACGCCCGTTTGGCGACCTGATCCATTTCGACGTGGCCGGTCGCCCGGCGAAATCGCGCCGCATCATGCTGGTCGCGCCGATGTCGGGCCACTATGCCACCTTGCTGCGTTCGACCGTGGCAAGCCTTTTGCCCGAAGCCGATATCTGGGTAACCGACTGGCACAACGCCCGTGACATTCCCGTCAGCATGGGAAAGTTCGATATCGAAGATTATACGCTCTACCTGATGGAATTCATGCGGCACCTTGGCTCCGACACGCATGTGATCGCCGTGTGCCAGCCCGCGCCGCTCGCCCTTGCCGCCACCGCCTATCTTGCCGAGCTTGAGCCGGATGCACAGCCGCGCTCGCTGACCCTGATCGGCGGCCCGATCGACCCCGATGCCGCGCCCACTGATGTGACCGACTTTGGTCGCAGCGTCACAATGGGGCAGCTGGAGCATCTGGCCTTGCAGCGCGTCGGCTTCAAATATCCCGGGGTTGGTCGGATGGTTTATCCGGGTCTTGCGCAGCTGTCGTCCTTCATGTCGATGAATGCCGAACGTCACGGCAAGGCGTTCTTCGATCAGATCGTGAAGGTCGCCAAGGGCGACGGCGGCGACCATGACAAGCACAACAAGTTCTATGACGAATATCTCGCCGTGATGGACATGACCGCCGAGTTCTATCTGTCGACTGTCGAACGCGTGTTCAAGGAACGCGAGATCGCGCGCAACGCCTTTATCGTCGACGGGCATCAGGTCGACATGGGCAAGATAACCTCTGTCGCGGTGAAAACCGTCGAGGGCGAAAAAGACGACATCAGCGCGCCGGGTCAGTGTCTGGCCGCGCTTGAACTTCTGACGGGTCTGCCGGATTCGAAGAAGGCATCGCATGTCGAACCCGGCGCGGGCCACTATGGCATCTTCGCGGGCAAGAGCTGGCGCAACAACATCCGCCCGCTGGTGCTTGATTTCATCGACGCGAACGCGGGTGGTCCAACGACCAGGAAACGTCGGATCGCGTCGGTCAAGTAGCGGGCGCGCCTAGCGGCGGGCCAGCTTCTTCCAGATCGGTTTGAAATCGAGGGCGGCGATGGCGGCGCCCAAGGGGATCATCCAGAAGCCGAGCACGGGCAGAAACCCGAACACGCCCATCACCATCAGCAATAGACCGACGACCAGTCGCAGACCCGGTGGCAGTTTTCGGCGGGCCAGCAGGCGAAGCTTGCGCGCGCATCGGCGGACATCTGACAGCCCGGCACCTGAACGGTCCGCCACCGCGCCTAACCCGCGAGCCAGCGTTGCAGGGCGTCGAGCGTTTCAGCGGGGCATTCCAGCGTCGGCATGTGACCGGCATCTTCGATGATCACCAGCGTTGCGTCCGGGATGATCTCGGCCATGAGTTCGTGCCGGGACACCGGGCAAAGCGCATCGTGCCGTCCGCACAAGACCAGCGCGGGGACGCCAAGCGCGCGCAAGGTCTCTACTTGATCCGGGCGGGTCTGCAAAGCGCGGGATTGCTCTTCGAACACTTCTGGCCCCAAAGCCAGCGCCATATCCATGACGATGGACAACACGCCATCGCGGCCCGGCCCGGGGGCGAGATAGTTCGGTTTCATCTCGTCGCGCATCACCTCCAAGAGCCGCCCATCCCGCACGGCGGCGATCTGGGGTTCGCGCCGGGCGGCAACTTTTTCGGTTTCGGCCAGGGGATTGGTATCCATCAGCGCCAGCCGCGTGATCCGTTCGGGTGCCTGCCGGACCATTTCCATCGCCACGATCCCGCCCATCGAAAGCCCGGCCAGAGCAAAGCGCGGCGGTGCATCGGCCAGGGCGGCGGCGGCGATCTCTTCGATTGTCTCGAACCCGGTGACCGGCGCGACCTGCACCGCGCGAAACCCGGATAGCGCCGCGATCTGCGGCGCGAAAAGCCGGGCGTCGCACATCATCCCCGGTAACAGGACCAGCGGCTCGGCCATGGGATCAGAGCCGGGACGAGGCCAGCTTCGCCCCGTCGACCAACGCCCCAAGCTTGGCGTAGGCGATCTCGGGATCGACCGCACCGAAGCCCGCGAAGGTTCCAAAACCGCAATCCGACCCGGCAATCACCCGCTCGGCCCCGACGATATCGACGAAACGCGCGATCCGCTGGGCCACAAGCTCGGGATGCTCGACGAAGTTCGTCGTGGTATCGACGACACCGGGCACCAGTACCTTGCCGTCCGGGATCTCGGCCTTGCGGTCCCGGAACACCGTCCATTCATGGGCATGACGCGGGTTCGACGTTTCGAACAACACGTAGGATGCGCGCGCCTTCATCAGCGTTGAAAACACTTTGTCCATGTCGATATCGCAAACATGCGGGCCTTCGTAATTGCCCCAGCAGATATGGACCCGCACCCGCGCCGGATCGATCCCTTCAAGCGCGTGATTTAGCGCCTCGATATGCCCCTCGGCGATCTTGACGAATTCGGCATCCGTGAGGTCCGCAAAAAGCATATGCCGCGAGAGCGCAAGATCGGGGCAGTCGAGTTGAAGGTCTAGGCCCGCATCGACAATCGTGCGGTATTCATCGCGCATCGCATCGGCGAGCGCGGCAAGATAGGCGTCGCGGCTCGGATAGAAATCATTCTGGAGAAAGAGCGAGATCACGCCGGGCGAGGCCGCATTCATGAAACCGCGCGCCGCACCATGTTCCGCCATCGCGGCCTTGAGGTTGGCGATATCCTTTTCAAGCTCGCCCTGCCCTTTCGAACGCACTTCGCCAACGCACATGGGCCGCGCATATTGTGGCGTGCCGCCATCGTCCCTCAGCCGCTCGAGAAAGCTGGGATATAGCTTGAGGTCGGCGGGGGCGTTGCGCGGGCTGTCCCCGGCGAACCCGGTGTAGCGATCCTTGACATAGGTCGCATAGCTGATCTTAGAGGTTTCGCCGTCCGACACGATGTCGATCCCGGCCTCGACCTGCCGCCGCACGGTGTCGGAACAGGCTTCGGCCATGGCGGCGTCGAAGTCGGCCATTTCGTAAGGCTGCTCATTCTCGCGGGCAAAGATGAAATCGACCACTTTTTGCGTGCGTGGCAAACTGCCGACATGGGTTGTTTTTATCATGGGTTGGGTTCCTCCTCCGCGATGTCTTCGGCCCAAAGCGCGGGGCGTTCGGTGATGAACCGCGCCATCAGGGCAATGCAATCCGGGTCGTCGGCAACGATCACGTCGACCCCACGTTCACGCAGGAAATCTTCGTTGCCGCCAAAGTTCGTATTCTCGCCGATCACCACGCGCGGGATGCCGAATTGAACGATCGTTCCGGCACACATCATGCAAGGGCTCAGGCTGGTATAAAGCGTTGTATCGGCATAGGTTTTCTGGCGTCCGGCACAGCGCAGAGTGTCCATTTCACCATAGGCAATCGGATCGCCGTTCTGCACGCGGCGATTGCGCCCTTGCGCGACCACCTCGCCGCCGCGCGCCAGAACCGACCCGATGGGGCAGCCGCCCTCGTCAAAGCCGGTCTTGGCCTCGTCGTAGGCCACGCGCAGCAGCCGTTGGTCGGTCTCGCTCAGCATCACGCCCCTTCTACATCCAGAACGATCTTGCCGGTATAGGTCTTGGCCGCGAAGACCTCTTGCGCCTTGGCGATCTCGCGCAGGGGGAAGCGTGCGCCGACAAGCGGCCGGATGCGGCCCGCTTCGATATGCGCGATGAGGTTTGGAAAGACCGCCGGGTCCAGAACCGTGGCCCCGACAAGTGTGAGGTCCTTGAGGTATAGCGTGCGCAGGTCGAGATCGACGACCGGGCCACCCACGGCGCCCGACACCGCATAGCGCCCGCGGGGTCGCAACACATCAAGCAGGCCGGGAAAGGCCGGGCCACCGACCAGATCGAGCACGACATCGACAGAGCCTGCGCCCAGCGCCTCTGCTGGAACGGCATCGCGCAGCACTGTTTCCTGTGCGCCAATCTCGCGCAAGGATGCCTCCTTGCCCGGCGAGGTCACCGCGATGGGCACCGCCCCACGGGCCTGCACCAGCTGGATCGCCGCCGACCCGACGCCCCCGGACGCGCCGGTGATCAGCACACGTTCACCCGCCGCCACACGTGACCGTTCGATCATGTTTTCGGCGGTGGAATAGGAGCAGGCGAACGAGGCCAATTCGCCATCATCAAGATCGGAAGTGATGACATGGGCATGGCGCGACGCAACGGTCACGTATTCCGCAAACCCGCCATCGCATTCAGAACCCAGAAACCAGGGCTGGTCCAGCACCCGCCCCCGCGCCTCGAGCAGGCACGGCTCGACGAGGACACGCTCGCCGATACGCGCCGCGTCGACGCCATCACCCACCTTGGTGATGCGCCCGCACACGTCGATCCCCTGAATGCGCGGGAATTGGAGCGCTTCACCCGTCCAGGCCGCATCATCCGCGCCATCGCCTTTTGAATACCAGCCGACCCGCGTGTTGATGTCGGTATTGTTGACCGCACTGGCGCCGACGCGGATCAAGACCTCACCCGCCAAGGGTTTCGGCACGGCAAGATCATCGCGCCATTCAAGGCATTCGGGCC
>JABDPT010000275.1 GCA_013042605.1 Paracoccaceae bacterium | reverse complement strand
GCGTAGCGTCCTGCACCCAGCCCGCCGCACCCGGTCTCGTCGTCGAGAATGAAAACGCGCACATCAAGAAGCTGCGCCGCGACCTTGTGGAAATGCTGTTTCACGAAGGCAATCACCTTTGTCCGATCTGCGAGGCGAGCGGCAATTGCGAGTTGCAAGCGATGGCATACCGGCTCGACATGACCGAGCCCACGAAATTTCCCTATCTCGAACCGTGCCGCGCCGTCGATGCGTCGCATCCCGATATCGCGCTGGACACCAACCGCTGCATTTCCTGCGGCCGTTGCATCCGGGCAAGTCAGGATGTCGATGGCAAGGGCGTCTTCGGCTATGTCGGGCGTGGCATCCACCGCCGGGTCTCTGTCAACGGCGACGATCTGGCCGATACCGATGCGGCGGTCACTGATTTCGCAATGTCATCAGAGGTTTGCCCCGTGGGATGTATCATCCGCAAGCGTGAGGGGTTTGCCATACCTATCGGCAAACGGGAATTCGACAACTCCCTGATCGGCGAAGACATCGAGGCAAAGCGCGATGAGTGAACTTCGTAAAGCCCGCGTCGCGACAGCATCCCTGGCGGGTTGTTTCGGCTGCCACATGGCAATCCTGGATATGGACGAACGGCTGATCGATCTGATGTCGAAGGTCGATATCGACCGCTCGCCCCTGACCGATTTCAAGAAATTCACGCGCCGCTGCGATATCGGCATCATCGAAGGCGGCTGTTGCAACGAGGAAAACGTCGAGGTCCTGCAAGATTTCCGGCGCAATTGCGACGTGCTGATCGCGCTCGGTCAATGCGCGATCATGGGCGGGCTACCGGCCATGCGAAACGCGATCATGCATTCCGACGAACCCTTGCGCGAATGCCTTGAAGAGGCATTCATCGACGGGCGTTATATTCAGAACACCACCCATAATATTCCCAATGATCCCGCGCTGCCGCTGCTACTTGATGAGGTTTATGCCTGCACTGAGGTGGTCGAGATCGATTACAATATTCCGGGATGCGCGCCCTCGGGCGACATCATCTTTGATACGCTGATCAAGCTTCTGGCCGGGAAATTCCACGGCTTTGAGCGTGAAGCCATCCGGTTTGACTAGGAGGCCCAAAGCAATGGGTATGCAGCCATGAGCGAACCGCGTCTGATTGAAATATCCCCCGTCACCCGGGTCGAGGGGCACGGCAAGGTCACGATCCATCTGGATGCAGATGGGGCGGTCGACGAAGCACGGCTTCATATCGTGGAGTTCCGCGGCTTTGAGCGGTTCATTCGCGGGCGGCTTCTATGGGAGGTGCCGGTCATCGTTCAGCGGCTGTGCGGTATCTGCCCGGTCAGCCACCATCTTGCCGCCGCCAAGGCCATGGACATGATCGTCGGCGTCGATGAGCTCCCGCCCACGGCCGAGAAAATGCGCCGGCTGATGCATTACGGGCAGGTCATGCAAAGCCATGTCCTGCACTTCTTCCACCTCGCGTCGCCCGATCTGCTTTTCGGCTTCGGCGCGCCGGCCGCGAAGCGGAACATCTTCGAGGTCATCGCCGAACACCCGGAACTTGGCCGCCGCGCCATCCTGATGCGCAAGTTCGGACAGGACATCATCGAAGCGACGGCGGGCAAGAAGATCCATGGCACCGGCGCGATCCCCGGTGGCATCAACCGCAACCTGCCGGTCGAGACCCGCGACACCTTGCTGGCCCAGATCGACAATATGGAGCTTTGGGCCAAGGACGCGTTAACGCTCGTCCGGGATTATACGCTGAAAAATCTTGAGCTTGTGAAAAGCTTCGCCGCGTTTTCCTCAAGCTACCTGTCGCTGGTGCGTGAGGGTGACGGCGCGCTTGATCTCTATCACGGCAACCTGCGCGCGGTGGATGCCAATGGCGGGATGGTCTTCGACCAGCTTGATTATACCCGGTATCACGAGGTTCTGGTCGAAGACGTCCGGTCCTGGTCCTATATGAAGTTTCCCTTCATCAACTCTCTCGGGCCGGCTGACGGCTGGTACCGGGTCGGTCCACTGGCGCGCATGAATGCCGTCAACTTCATCGATACGCCGCTGGCCGAAGCCGCGCGGCAGGAATTGCTGGCCGAAAACCACGGCATGCCCCAGCACGCGGTTCTGGCCAACCATTGGGCCCGCCTGATCGAGGTTCTGCACTGCGTCGAGATGATCCGCGAGCTTTTGCGCGACCCTGACCTTCAGGGCACCGACCTTGTCGCGAAAGGCGAGCGGCGCCAGAACGGGATCGGCGTGATCGAGGCCCCGCGCGGCAATCTCATTCATCACTACGAAGTCGACGAGAACGACCAGGTGACGTACTGCAACCTCATCGTTTCGACGACCCATAACAACGAGGGCCTGAACCGGGCGGTCAAGGCGGTCGCGGTCCGCGCGCTGTCGCATCAGCCGACGATCACCGAAGGGATGCTGAACGAGGTCGAGGTCGCCATTCGCGCCTATGACCCGTGCCTGTCCTGCGCAACGCATGCGCTGGGGCAGATGCCGCTCAAGGTCGAGATCGTAGATGCCGGGGGCGCGGTGATCGACGAGAGATTGCGGGGGTCATGACCCTTCTCATCGGATACGGAAACCCCGGTCGCGGCGATGACGGACTTGGCCCCGAATTCGCGAGATGGGCCGTGGAACAGGCCCTCCCCGGCCTCGTTGTCATGTCCGATTTCCAGCTCAAAGTAGAACACGCGATTGCCGTCTCGTCGGCAACGCGGGTGATATTCGTGGATTCCTGTATCGGGCACTCGCAAGGATGCACGCTCGACCCGTTGAAGCCGTCGCAGGACACGGCAATCGACAGCCACAGCCTGCATCCGGCGGCCGTATTGAGCCTGGCCTCGATGCTGTTCGACGCCACGCCCCCGGCTTTCGTTCTGGCCATTGGCGGAACAGATTTCGAGATGCTTCACGATGGGTTGAGCCAAGACGCGGAACGCAACCTTGCCGAGGCAAAGCGCCGGTTCCTGGACTGGTTCCATGGCGAGGCGCCGGGGAATGCGGCCCATGCGTTGGAAGTAGCGGACGGGGCGACTGCGCCCCATGGTCCGGGGGTCTGACACCGGCTGTCAAGTGGCGGAGAGACAGGGATTCGAACCCTGGGACCGCTCTCACGGTCAACGGTTTTCAAGACCGCCGCATTCGACCACTCTGCCACCTCTCCGACGGCGCGTTGCTTAGCGGGAAAGGCGGCGGCGTGTAAAGCGATTCATCTGTCTGGTCCGCAGAAACCGACGCCGCGGCGCAACCACCGGTTGGAAATCCGCCGCGCGCGGCCTCAACCCTTTCCATGCCCGCATGGGCACGGTATGCTTCGATCCACCGGGCCTCAACGCAGGGTTCCCGGACGAGCAGATGGGCTGAACACCGACAATGTGCGCGCAAAAGCGCCAGGGGGCGAGGCATGGTAAAGCTATTCACGGGCAAGATCGCGACCGTTCTGACGGCTGTCACACTGATTACAGGTTGCGATGAGCTGGCGCTGAACCCGTTCCTGTCGCCCGCACCCGGCAGGCCAGCCAGCGAAATGGACATGGCCGGACTGGTCGAACGCGACGTCGAAGCGCCCGGCGCGTTTTCAGCCGCCGAGGCCGGGCTTTGGGATGGACGCCCCTTGCTGGGCGGTGTCTGGGTCTCGCATCCAGAGGTTTCCCAGCCCGAGCGTGTGATCATCCGCAACGAAGACAATGGAAGTTTCGTGATCGGCTCGCTGATCCAGCGGGATCGGGGCGTGCCCGGACCGCGTATTCAGGTATCTTCGGACGCCGCGGCCGAACTTGACATGCAAGCGGGCATTCCGGCCGCGCTCAACATCGTGGCGTTGCGGCGCGAGCAGATCCCAATTGCCCCGATTGTCGAAGAGGCCCCCACCGAACCCACGCCGGAAGGGGCGATCGAGGCCACCGCACTTGACCCGGTGCCACCGTCTCCGCCCGCGGCACCGACCGCAAGTGCGGCAGCCGAGGCCCCCGCAACCGTCGCGGCCGCCGCGCCGATCACGCCGCAGCGGCCCGCGTCATCGCTTGACCGCCCGTTCATTCAAATCGGTATCTTCAGCATCGAACAGAATGCCAACAATACGGGCACCAGCCTGCGCAATATCGGGATCATCCCCACGATTCTGCGCCAGGAAAGCCAGGGCAAGGTGTTCTGGCGGGTGATCGTCGGTCCCGCCACCTCCGCCGCGGAACGCCGCGTGATCCTGCGGAAGGTGCGTGAACTGGGCTTCGACGACGCCTATTTTGTGACCAACTGATCCTAACGAAAGGTCCATGCCATGATCGCGCCCCGCCTGATCGCTTTCGTTCTTGCCCTGACCGTCGCACTGCCCGCATGGGCCGCGTTCGAGACGCGTGGCACGGCCGCATATATCTATGACGTGACCACCGGAACGGTCCTTTTCGAAACGAACGCCGAAACACCGCTGCCACCCGCCTCGATGTCGAAACTCATGACGCTGAACATGCTGTTCGAGGCGCTGCGCGATGGTCGCGTGACGCTTGAGACCGAATTTCAGGTGTCGACCAAGGCCCGGCTGATGGGCGGGTCGACCATGTTTCTTGATGAGACCGACCGGCCCACCGTGCTTGAGCTGATCAAGGGCATCATCGTACAGTCGGGCAATGACGCCTGTATCGTCGTGGCCGAAGGGCTGGCGGGTACCGAAGACGCCTTTGCCCGCCTGATGAACGAACGCGCGGCCGATCTGGGCATGACCGGATCGACCTTCGTCAATTCCAGCGGTTGGCCCGACCCCAACCACCGCATGAGCATGCGCGATCTGGGCATTCTGGCGACCCGGCTGATCACCGAGTTCCCCGAATACTACGGCTATTTCTCGATGGCCGAGTACGATTTCGACGGACGCTCGCCCGCCAATCGGTTCAACCGCAATCCGATCCTCGGGCTTGGCATCGGGGGCGACGGGCTCAAGACCGGGCACACGCAAGAGGCCGGGTATGGCCTTGTCGGATCGGCGCTGCAGGGCAAGCGGCGGGTGGTCTTTGTCGTCACGGGGCTTGATAGCCGCGCAGCGCGGGCCGAGGAATCCGAACGCATGGTGTCCTGGGCGTTTCGCCAATTCGTCGAACGTTCGGCGATGAAGGGGGGAACGGTGGTCGCCGATGCCGAGGTCTGGATGGGCAATCACACCCAGATCAGCCTTGTCGCGCCCGAGGATGTGACCCTTCTCATGCCCGCAACCAACGCCGAGATCACCGCCGGGCGGGTCGAGTATCGTGGCCCGCTGGAAGCGCCGATCAGCAAGGGGCAGCCGGTGGCCGAATTGGTCGTCCCGCGCGATGGGCTTGAGGATGCGCGCATCCCGCTTGTGTCGGATCGCGATGTAGCGCGCGGCGGGTTTCTGCCGCGCTTGCGCACGGCGGCGCTCGTTCTCTTCCGTCAGGCACTGGGGCAGGCCCAGTCGCTGCGCTGATGGCGCAAGGGCTTTTCGTTACCTTCGAGGGCATCGACGGGTCGGGCAAATCGACCCAATCGCGGCGGCTCGATGCGCATCTGCGCGCGGCCGGGCGCGACCCTCTTCTGACCCGCGAACCCGGCGGGTCGGAGGGGGCCGAAGAAATCCGGCGCCTGCTGGTCGAGGGCGACCCCGACCGCTGGTCGCCCGAGACCGAGATCCTGCTTTTTACCGCCGCGCGGCGCGATCACCTTGAAAAGACCATCGGTCCCGCGCTGGCCGCCGGGCGCATCGTGATCTGCGACCGCTTTGCCGACAGTACCCGGGTATATCAGGCGGC
>JABDPT010000274.1 GCA_013042605.1 Paracoccaceae bacterium | reverse complement strand
ACACATGCATGCAGCGATGACATCACGTCATCAATCAGACTGCGAAGAGAAGCGTGACCCGGATGAGTGACAACGATCCACGAGAAAGAAGGAAAACGAGCTTGACCCAAATGCCCAATTAGAGAAGCAGTCATTGAGCGGGCGAGCGGCCTTTGCTCCCCCGCATGCAGGCTTATTTGCCTTTCTTCTCGCCCAGAGAGACTGGCCTTGCCGCACCGGAATTGGCCGTTGCCAGCGTCTTGGGCTTCTCCTGCTTTGGCTTCTTCGCTTCCCTGTTTCCGCGTTTTTTGTTGCCTTTTCCCATCACGACCTCACAGATGCTGCAGGCTTCTCAGGCGAAGCCGTCTTCGAAGGCGGCATTGCCTTCCGTTTCCAATTGTATCTCGAGGGCCGGGGCTTGCCCGGTTTGTCGAGAAACTCTTTCAAATCCAACTGCTTCTTGGGGGACGAATAGCCCATAGGTTGTCCTTTCGCTGTAGTGACTGCGAAAATCGATCGTGACGGCCAGGTCAACGGATTGAGCGGTTTGGCCAAAGGCACGATTTCCGAGAAAGAGATGAGCGATTGGCCTTCGAGACAGTCGCATCGATCAGGTCCGGCGTTTCCGGAGCTCATTCTTATATGGTTAGTGCAGATCGGTTTTTCAATGGAACGGCCGGATCAGGCAGATCCCTTGTGCAGGTTGCCTGAGTGACAATTTTGTTCGCAAACCCGCACTTCACGAAATCTGCATCGCGCGTCCGCTCGCCGTCACAAGTCCTATGTGCAAGGAAAGCGCGGGCACGGCTTTCGTGCCTGAACCCCGGCATCCGCCAGTCGCAGGGGCGGCTTAGGCCTCGGGTGCTTCGATCACCACTGCGGTGTCGTGGGGCACCACCTTGTAGGTCTTGAGTTCGACGACGCAGGGCGGGGCGACGATCGAGCCGTCGCGGACGTCGAACTTGCCCTGATGGAAGTCGCATTCGATGACATGGCCTTCGAGATCGCCGTCTGACAACTCTCCGGGGCCGTGGGTGCAGGCGTTGTCGGTGACGTAGAATTGCCCCTCGACATGGTAGACGGCGAGTTCCAGATCATCATGTTCGACCTTGATGACCTCGCCTTCGGCAATGTCGTCCTTGGCGCAAAGTTCGATCAGGTTCGCGGTGTCGGCCATGGGTCTCCTCATTCAAAGCGTGCCGCAGATGTAACGTGCGCGGCGATGGGGAAAAGTCTCGAAGCCGTATTGTTCCGCATAGAGGAATGTTGTTCTGCTTATACGATTCTGGTAAGTCGAAGCGAGGGAGGAAGACTCATGGACAAGAAGACGACAGACGACCCCCAGACCGATGCTTCGGCGCCCGAGGCAGAGGCCGATGCGCCCGGCCCGGAGGGGTATTACCACAGCCAGAAAGACCGGATCTTCGTCCGTGCCATTCAAGGTGAATACAACCTGCAATGGGAGCTTGACCGCCTGCGGTCCATGCCGCGCGTGCGCAAGGCCAAGGAGATCAAGTTCGTCGACGGACCACAGGCCTATTCGCGCCATTACGTGGAGCCGAAGGACGGGATCAGCCAGCTTTTCCACCTGCATCTGGAGGAATACGGCCCCGGCGGAAAAAGTCAGAAGCACGGCCATGTGAACGAGGCGGCGTTCTATATTCTCGATGGCGAGGGTTATGAGATTCACGACGAACAGCGCTATGACTGGAAGGCGGGGGACGTGGCGATCGTGCACAACAATTGTGTGCACCAGCATTTCAACGCTTCGGATACCAAGCCCGCGCGGGCTCTGGTGCTGAAGACCAAGCCGATGTTCGTCTTCATGAACATGCTGTTCCAGAAGACGGTGGTGCCCCGCGAAACAACGCCTGCGCTTGGCGGCGAGGATTTCGTCGTGCGCGAGGAGGAAGAGGATTTCAATCACCCGAAGGAGGGTTACTGAGATGGCGTGGGGAGAGACGAATGTCTGGATCGACGGGACGGAAAACGCGCCGCTCTACCAGGAACTTCTGGATGACGCCGCCGCCCGGCCTGCGCGGGACGCGGAACGCAAGAAGATCGTGCGACCCAACGAAATGCCGTGGGAGATGTCGCGCCAAGGGCTTTTGAAGCACCTGATCAACGAGGCGATGAACACCCGGATGGAAACGGTGGACGCCTATATGCAGATCGTCCCGCCCGGGTCGAAATCCGGCAAGCACCGGCATCTGGCCGAAGAGTGCCTTTATGTGCTTGAGGGCCGGGGTTACGACCTGCATCAGGATTGCGAGGTGGAAATCACCGACGAGTATTTCTGGAAGCCGCAGGACAAAGTGTCGAAGTGGGAATACGAGGCGGGCGACGTGATCTATGTGCCGCCTAACACGATCCACCAGCATTTCAACGCCGATCCCGACAAGCCGCTGCGGCTGATTTCCTGCATCAACCGGATCTTCAAGAACTCGGGTCTGAATGACCTCGAACAGATCGAGGATGCGCCCGAATTCGACCCCGATGTCACGCTGACGCCCGAGCTTGTGCGGGAATTCCTGCGCGGCAAGGGTTGAGACCGGGCTGACGCGCTTCGATGTTCGGCGCGCTTCTCGCGCTCGCTTCGGCGGCGTTCTTCGGGCTCAACAACGCCGCGGTGCGCCGGGGCGTCGTCAAGGGATCCGTGCTTCAGGCAATGGCGATCACGGTACCCTTCGGGGTGCCGATGTTCCTTGTCTTCGCCGCTGTCATGGGTGGGTTCGAAGCCGTGGCGGGCTGGGGCGTCGCTCCGTGGGTCTGGATGACGCTGGCGGGGATCGTGCATTTCGTCATCGGGCGCTATGGGAATTACAAGGCGACACAGCTTTTGGGGGCGACGCTATCAACCCCCATTCAGCAGGTGTCGATCCTTGTGTCGCTGGTGCTTGCATTCGCCTTCCTTGGCGAGACCATCAATTTGGTCAACGTGATCGGCATCCTGCTTGTGATCGTGGGGCCAATGATCGTGCTGCGCCGGCGAAAGGCAACCACCGCCGCGGGCAAGGCCAAGGGCTTTGATCCGCAATACAGCGCCGGTCTTTTCTGGGGGGCCGTGTGTGCGCTGGGCTATGGCACGTCGCCGCTGTTCATCGCGCTGGGGATCGGGGAGGGCGGCATCGCCGCGTCCGTGGGCGGGCTTCTGGTCTCCTATACCGCGGCAACGGTGGTGGTTCTGATCATCGTGGGGGTGCTGGGCGGACCGTCGAGCCTTGGGCCCTTTCAGCGGGAAACGGCGGGATGGTTTCTGGTGTCGGCGTTCTGCGTGGCGCTGTCGCAGTTCTTTCGCTACGTCGCGCTGGCGGTCGCGCCCGTGGCGGTGGTCGTGCCGATCCAGCGGTTGTCAGTGGTGTTCCGTTTGATCTTCAACGCCATCATCAATCATGAACACGAGGTGTTCGACCGCTGGGTGGTGGCGACGATCCTGATTTCGGTGCTGGGGGCGGTGGCCTTGGCGGCGGATACCACAATGCTGCTAGGCTGGCTCGGGTTGGCTGATGCGGTCTGGCTTTCGGCCCCCCTGTTCTGAGGCCCGGAAACGAAAACGCCCCCGGTTGCGGGCGCTTGCAGGGGGAATTTTACGTCGGTCAGCCCGCGCGCAAAACGTTCACGGCTTCCATCGCGGTACGGCCAAGCGTTTCCCGCTTAAGCCCCATCGCCGCAAGCTCAGTGTCGGATTTCGCCGCTAGAGCGGAATAGATGAGATAGGCCTTGAAGCCCGACACCATCCCAAGGGGGTCGAACCGGAAAGTGCCCGGCGCGAACGCATTTGCGATGGCGCGGATATCGACGCCTTGGCTGGCTGTAACTGCCGTCATGATGCAGAATCCTCTTATATGCTGCACTGCAAAATAGGGAGAATTCCTTAATCTTCAACTTATTGAACTCAAATGCATGGCGGCTATGCCGCAGTTGCATAACTACTTTCCGCGTGCCTTCAAAAGCCGATCGAGCCGTGGATAGACCCTGCGCGCATTGCCTTCAAACACCTTTCTCCGGTCGGCCTCGGAGAGGTCTAGCGCGTCGATATAGCGCTTGGTGTCATCGAAGTTGTGGCCGGTTTCGGGATCGACGCCCTTGACCGCGCCGAACATCTCGGACGCGAAGAGGATGTTTTCAAGGTCGATGACCTCGAACAGGCAGTCGATGCCCGCCTGATGATAGACGCAGGTGTCGAAATAGACATTCTTCATCACATGCTCGCGCAGCGGTGGCTTGCCCATCATGTCCGCAAGACCCCGGTATCGGCCCCAGTGATAAGGGACGGCACCTCCGCCATGCGGGATGATAAGCTTCAGATCGGGGAAATCGGAAAAGAGATCGCCTTGCAGGAACTGCATGAAGGCGGT
>JABDPT010000021.1 GCA_013042605.1 Paracoccaceae bacterium | reverse complement strand
TGCGCCTGAAGGAGCCGGGCCATGCATGAGATGTCGCTATGCGAAGGGATCCGCAGCGTGATCGAAGACCAGGTGCGCGCCCATGACGTCGAGCGGGTCAAGCGTGTGCGGCTTGAGATCGGGCGCTTTGCGGGCGTGGAAAAAGACGCGCTGTCCTTTGCCTTCGACGTCGTGATGCGCGGGTCGGTGGCCGAAGGAGCCGCGCTTGAGATGATCGACCTGCCCGGGAAGGCCATGTGCTATGACTGCATGGAAACCGTTGAAATCGAAGAACGACTTTCGCCCTGCCCGATCTGCGGCGGTGGCAAGCTGATGCCCGTTGCGGGCGACGAGATGCGAATAAAAGACCTGGAGGTGCTTTAGAATGTGCACTGTATGCGGCTGCGGTGACAGCTCGGTCGAGGGCAAGGGCCACGACCATCACCATCATCACCACGATCATGCCCATGGCCATATCCACTTTGGCGAAGGCGCGGCGGGCACCCATGTGCCGGGCATGTCGCAAGAGCGGCTGATCGAGATCGAGACGGATATTCTGGCCAAGAACGACAGCTATGCCGACGCCAACCGACACGCGCTGGGCCATCTTGGCGCTTTCGCGATCAACCTTGTCTCATCGCCGGGCTCGGGCAAGACGTCACTTCTGTGCAAGACGATCGAGGCGCTGGGCGATGCCCCACTGGCGGTGATCGAGGGCGACCAGCAGACCGCCAATGATGCCGACCGCATCCGCGCCACCGGTGCGCAGGCCATTCAGGTCAATACCGGGAAGGGGTGCCACCTTGACGGCCACATGGTCGGCCACGCGATGCAGCATCTGGAGCTTGCCGCCGGTGGATACCTCTTCATCGAGAATGTCGGCAACCTTGTCTGCCCCGCCGCCTTCGATCTGGGCGAGGATTGCAAGGTCGCGATCCTGAGCGTGACCGAGGGCGAGGACAAGCCGCTGAAGTACCCCGATATGTTCACCGCCTCGCGGTTGGCGATCCTGAACAAGATCGATCTTGCGCCCTATTGCGATGTCGATCTGGACGCCTATGAGGCAAACCTGCGCCGCGTCAATCCGGGGATCGAGATCCTGCGCGTGTCGGCACGCACCGGCGAGGGCATGGACGACTGGGTGGCCTGGCTGCGCAGCGCGCTGGCCGCGAAAACCGCCGACAAGGCGGCCGAATAGGGTGGCCGCGCACACTCTTCCCACCGTGCTCGTCCTTCTGGACGATGCCGCCAAGCTGGCCCGGATCGAGGCCGCGCTTGGGGAAGAGTTCGATTGCCTGACGGCCACCGATTTCAACGCGGCGCGATCCGCGCTTGGCGAAAACTATGTGCAAGTGCTGGTCACCGGCCCGATTTGCGACAGCGACGAAGGCCGGGTGTTCTTGCAGGACATGCGCAAGAGCTGGCCCGAAACGGTGCGGCTTCTGGCCTGCCCCGACCCCGCAGAGGTGTCGCCCGATCATGACGTGTTTCAGATCATTGCCGATCTCGCCACGCCGTCGGAATGGCAAATCTCTGCGCGCAATGCCGCGCGGCATTTCCAGTTGGCGCGCGAGAATGACCGGCTCTCGCTTGAGCTGCGGTTCCGCGACAAGGGGCAGGCTGCGCGCCAGTCGGTCCGCCGTGCGGCGTCCCGGACAGCGCCGGGGTTCGAGACGATCTTGCGTGCGCCGACATCGCCGATGAACCCCATCGTCGAAGCGGCACGTCAGTTCGCCAGCTTCGATGTGCCGATCCTGCTAAGCGGCGAGGACGGCACCGGCAAGGCCGAGTTCGCGCGCGCCATCCACTATGGCTCGCTGCGGTCGGATCAGTCGTTCTATGCCTTCGATTGCTCTGGCCTGACCGACGATCTGCTGGCGCTGGAGCTGTTCGGTGCGCGCAACGGGTCGGTGCCCAGCGGCCATCGCAACAAGATCGGACTGTTTCAGAAGGCCGACCGTGGCACGCTCTATCTCAGCGGGATCGACAGCCTGTCCTGCGGGCTTCAAAAGACCCTTTTGCGCGTGGTGACCGAAGGCGCGTTTCAGCCCGTGGGGTGGCATGAAACCGTCTCGACCCGCCTGCGGCTCTTGGCCGGGACCGCCGCCGACCTGCCCACGCTGATCGAAAAGGGCGTGTTCCGCAGCGATCTTTATCATGCGCTCTCGGTGGCCACGCTCACCCTGCCACCGCTGCGCCAGCGGGCCGATGACATTCCGCTTCTGGCACGGAAACTTCTGCTGGATGCCGCCGCCGCCCATGGCAAGCCGGTGCACGGGTTTTCGGATGCCGCGCTCAATTTCCTGCATGGCTATGACTGGCCTGGCAACCTGCGCGAGCTTTCCAACGAGGTGACGCGCATGCTGATCTTTTCGCAGGACAAGGTGCTGGGGCCCGACCTGATTTCGCGTCACATCCTGCAAGCCGAACCGGGCGATCACGGCGGTGATTCGACCGAGGATGCGGTGATGCGGGCGGGTGTCCCGCTCAAGGACCGGGTCGAGGCGATCGAGACGCGAATATTGCGCGAAACGCTGACCCGCCTGAAATGGAACAAAAGCCGCGCGGCTGCCGAACTTGGCCTGTCGCGCGTCGGACTGCGCGCCAAGCTTGAGCGTTACGGCGTGGCGCAGCCCGACACCGAAACCGAACTTGAGGAAGGATAAGCCATGTGCCTGGGAATCCCCGGACAGATTGTCGAGATCACGGATGCCGACCGGCAAATGGCCATGGCCGATGTGTCGGGCGTTCGGCGCGAGGTCAGCGTCGCCTGCATCGCAAACGGCCCGCTTGAGGGGCTGGTCGGGTGCTGGGCGCTGATCCATGTGGGCTTTGCGATGAGCCAGATCGACGAGGAGGAAGCGGCCAAGACGCTTGAGGCGTTGCGTGGCCTTGGCGAGGCGCAGGAAACGCTTGAGGCGATGGCCGCCGGCGATGCCGCGCTGGAGGCAAGCACATGAGATATATCGAAGAATTCCGCGATCCCAAGGCGGCGCATGGCGTGCTGGCGGCGATCGAACGTGTCGTGGACGAAATCGGGGCAACCCGCGAAAAACCCGTGCATATCATGGAAATCTGCGGCGGGCATACCCACGCGATCTTTCGCTATGGTCTTGATAAGCTGACGCCCGAGGGCATCGAATTCATCCATGGCCCCGGCTGCCCGGTCTGCGTTTTGCCACGTGCGCGCGTCGATGAGTGCATCGAACTGGCCGAGAACCCACAGGTGATTTTCACCACCTTCGGGGATGCGATGCGTGTGCCGGGAACGCAAAAGTCGCTGATGCAGGCCAAGGCCGATGGCGCCGATATCCGCATGGTCTATTCCCCGCTGGATGCGCTGGAACTGGCCCGCCGCAACCCCGACCGCGAAGTTGTGTTCTTCGGGCTGGGCTTTGAGACGACGACGCCGTCGACCGCCCTCTCGATCCAGCAGGCGGCGCGCGAGGGGCTGACCAATTTTACCGTCTTCTGCAACCACATCACCGTGCCACCGCCCATCAAAGCGCTGCTAGACGACCCGCATATGGTGCTTGACGGCTTTGTCGGCCCGGGCCACGTGTCGATGGTGATCGGCACGCATCCCTATGATTTCATTTCTGAAGACTATGGAAAGCCCATCGTCGTCGCGG
>JABDPT010000272.1 GCA_013042605.1 Paracoccaceae bacterium | reverse complement strand
CAGAGGGCGACGACGCAGCGCGTGGCGCGGCCCATCACGACCCGGCCTATCGGCGCGCGCTCTGGATCGTCGTGATCCTGAATGTCGGCTATGGCCTTATCGAGATGATCGGCGGGTTTCTGGCCGGGTCGCAGGCCGTCAAGGCCGACGCGCTCGACTTCATCGGCGATGGCCTGATCACCTTTCTGGGCCTGCTGGCGATCGGATGGAGCCTTGTCTGGCGGGCGCGATCCGCGCTGATCCAGGGGCTCTTCCTCGGTGTGCTGGGGCTTGGCATTCTGGGAAGCACGATCTGGCGGATATTCCTGCAAGTGCCGCCGGATGCGGGGCTGATGGGGCTTTTCGGTTTCATTGCCCTTATGGTCAATTTCGCCGCCGTGCTGCCCCTGCTGAAGTTCCGCAAGGGCGATGCGAATATGCGCGCCGTCTGGCTGTTTTCCCGCAACGACGCCATCGGAAATGCGGCGGTTGTCGTCGCCGCCGTTCTGGTCGCGTGGCTGGGCAGTGCCTGGCCCGACCTGATCGTCGCCTTCGGGATCGCCGGGCTGTTCCTGCAATCGTCCTGGTCGATCATCCGCGACGCGCGGGCCGATATGAAAGCCGCGTAAGGCGTTGTTTACGAATACGCCCCACGGGAATTGCCCCAAAAACGGCGCATTGATAGCGTTTCACCAAGAAAATAGCGCTTGGAAAGACCACCGATATGAAGACGCCCGGATCGCCGCGAAACCTGCTGTTGGCCGCACTGGCCGCGATCATCACCACGCTCACGTGGTCGGCGCCGGCAACGGCGGATGATGAAGCGACCCCGACGCCCGCATCCTCGCTGACCACGGCCTTCCCTATACCCGAGACCGATCTTGTCATGGATGTCCCCGAAACATGGGGTGAGATCCCGGCGGACATCTCTGATCAGGTGGATGCGGACAGCCTTTTCAACCTCGATATCGCCGAGGAAGACACGCTTGTCGAACTTCAAAGTGGCCCGGATGAGTCCTTCGCCGTGATGCTGATTTCAAAGGAGGGTCCGCTTTACGGCACCCCCGTGCAAGAGCTCAAGACGGTCGAGCGCGGGCTGAAGATCTCGCGGTGGGTGACATGGGTCATCGGTTCCGGCATGGAGATTACGCGCCCGACGCAAGCCATGGATATCGAGGGGACGACCGCTGCGACGATGAGCTTTCTCAGCGGTCAGGAAAACAACCACACCGTGATGACCATGACCTATATCGTCATCGGTGAGGAGACGATTTTCATCGTCGACGCCGCGCCAAAAGGGACCGATGCGGTCCGGGTTCTTGACGAGATGCGCAACTCGATCCGGTTGGAGTGACCCGGGCCGGTGTCCCGCGACGCTCTCTCGAAAAGCACACCGGTTCCGGCGTCGTGACCGGCGCGGAAACTTCGCTTGCACGAATCAACGCCATCCCCTAAGCGCCGCACATCGTTCAGGCTATGCCGGGAGAAGGCGGGTCACCCCGCCGCCGAAGGAGCAACCGCCCCGGAAACTCTCAGGTCCAAGGACCGGCATGGCTCAAACACTCCGGAAAGCGGCCCGAAAGGCCCACCGTAGGAGAAAGCCCGTCTGACGGGCGAAGCTCTCAGGTTCCAGGCACGGAGGGGGCATGCGGCAATCGCCGCCCGTGCAGGAGTTGTGAAGACATGACCAGAATTGCCGTCATCGGCGCCGGTGTGACCGGCCTGACCACCGCCTATGAACTGCTTAACCGCGGCTGTGAAGTCACCGTGTTCGACCGCCACCGCTATGCCGCGATGGAAACGAGCTTTGCCAATGGCGGACAGCTTTCGGCGTCGAACGCCGAGGTGTGGACGCAGTGGTCGACCGTGATCAAGGGCCTGAAATGGATGCTGCAGGCGGATGCCCCCCTGCTCGTCAACCCGGCCCCGACCCTGCACAAGATGCGCTGGATGGCCGAGTTTCTGGCCAATATCCCGCATTACAAGCGCAACACGGTGGAAACCGTGCGGCTGGCGATTGCGGCGCGGGCGGTGCTTTTTGAAATGGCGGACCGGGAAGGCATCGACTTCGACCTCGAAAAGCGCGGGATCCTGCATTTTTACGACCGCGCCAAGGATCTGGCCCATGCGCGCAAGGTCAACGCATTGCTGGCCGAAGGCGGGCTTGAGCGGCGCGAGGTGTCCGCCGAGGAAGTGCGCGCCATAGAACCCGCACTTCAGGGCGACATCATCGGCGGGTTCCTGACCCCGTCCGACAGTTCCGGCGATATTCACAAGTTCACCATGGGCCTTGCACGGGCTTGCGTGCGCCGTGGCGCAGAGATGCGGTTCGAGGCCGAGGTGGATCACGTATCCAGCCATGACGGCATCGTCCGCGTGACGGCCGGTGGCCGCGAAGACCGCTTTGACGGCGTCGTCGTCAGCGCGGGCATCAAAAGCCGCGATTTCGCCCGCCAGTTGGGCGACCGGGTGAACATCTATCCCGTCAAAGGCTATTCGATCACCGTCTCGCTCGATGACGCCGAAAGCCAGGCCGCAGCGCCCTGGATCAGCCTTCTCGATGACCGGGCCAAGATCGTGGCCAGCCGCTTTGGCGCGAACCGGTTCCGCATCGCCGGCACCGCCGAATTCAACGGCGCCAACAAGGACATCCGCGACGACCGTATCCGTCCGCTGACCAAATGGTGCGAGACGCATTTTCCCGGGATTTCGACCGAGAATGTCACCCCCTGGGCGGGTCTGCGCCCGATGATGCCATCGATGCTGCCCCGCGTCGGGCGCGGGCGCGCGCCGGGCGTGTTCTACAACACCGGCCACGGGCATCTGGGCTGGACGCTGTCGGCGGCAACGGCTCGAATCATCGCGCAAACCGTGGTGGACGGCACCCGCCAAAGCCCCGGACGCGCCCACGCGCTGGGGCCGGTGGTCGCGCAAGCTCAGGCTGACCTTGCGTAAACCCTACGCGTAGAACCCCGCAGTTCCTGCCAAGACAGCCGATAAATCCCTGTTTTGGCATGTTTTGCGGGGTTGACCGTTCCCGCCTAGCTGTCGCACGCTCCTGTGTGAGGTCTCAGCCTAAGAGATCCGTATGGGAGAAATTTAATGTACATGAAACTTGCAGGCGCCCTTGCGGCCGCCGCGATGGCCGCAGGTGCGGCCTCTGCTCAGCAAACCTTCATCGCAATCGGAACCGGCGGCGTGACGGGTGTTTACTACCCGACCGGCGGTGCGATCTGCCGCTTGGTCAATCGCGGCCGGGCCGATCACGGCATTCGCTGCGGTGTGGAATCGACCGGCGGGTCGGTCTTCAACATCAACGCCATTCGCGGCGGCGAGCTTGAGTTCGGCGTGGCCCAGTCCGACTGGCAGTTCCACGCCTATAACGGCACCTCGCGCTTCGAAGAAACCGGCGCGTTCGAAGGCCTGCGGGCCGTCTTCTCGGTTCACCCCGAACCGTTTACGGTCGTGGCCCGCGCCGATGCCGGGATCGAGAGCTTCGAAGACCTCAAAGGCAAGCGTGTGAACCTTGGCAACCCGGGCTCCGGTCAGCGCGGCACGATGGATGTCGTGATGGAAGCGCTCGGCTGGACGACGGATGACTTTGCGCTGGCCGCAGAGCTTCAGGCCGCCGAGCAAAGTCAGGCGCTGTGCGACAACAACATCGACGCGATGATCTATACCGTCGGCCACCCGTCCGGGTCGATCCAGGAAGCAACGACGGCCTGTGACTCGGTGCTCGTGGACGTGACCGGCCCCGCGATTGACGGGCTGGTCGAGAACAACTCGTACTACCGCGTCGCCACCATCCCCGGCGGGATGTATCGCGGCAATGACGAAGACACGACGACCTTCGGCGTTGGCGCGACCTTCGTGACCTCGGCGGATGTGCCCGATGATGTGGTCTATGAGGTGGTCAAGGCGGTGTTCGAGAACATCGACCAATTCAAGAGCTTGCACCCGGCCTTTGCCAACCTCGATCCGGCGCAGATGGCCAATGACGGCCTCTCTGCCCCGCTTCACGCAGGCGCCGAGCGGTATTTCCGCGAAGCGGGCCTGATCAACTAAGGGCGATTTCGCCACCAACACCGAACGGGGCGGCCGCCGCCCCGTTCCCTTCGCCAAACGGCGCACCAAAACAAACAGGGGGATAGGGGATGGCCGAACCGTCAGAGGGGCGCGAGGGTCGCCAGTTTTCCGATGAAGAGCTTCAGGATCTGGTGGCAAGCACCGATTCCGGGGCGCGTGCGCCGACCAACCGGTCCGTCGCCCTTCTGATATCGGTCACGGCACTGGTCTGGTCTCTGTTCCAGCTTTGGATCGCCCAGCCACAGCTTTGGTTCGGACAATATCTTCCGGTTCTCAACGCCTCGCAAACCCGGCCCATCCACCTGATGTTTGCGGTCTTCCTTGCGTTTCTTGCCTATCCCGCTTTCAAGAATTCGCCACGCGACCGCATCCCGGTGGGAGACTGGATCCTGGCCCTGACGGCGGCGGGCACCGCCTTTTATATCTTCTGGTTCTCCGACACGCTGGCGATGACCGCGCGGTCTGGCCTGCCGACGCAGACACAGGTCATCATCGGCGCCGTGGGGCTTGTGGTCCTTCTTGAAGCCGCGCGCCGCGCGCTTGGCCCCGCGCTGACCATCGTGGGCGCGATCTTCCTGATGTATGCCTATTTCGGCACCGGCTGGCTCATTCCGGAACTTGTCGAACACGAGGGGCTGTCCTTCACCGCGCTGATCAACGCGCAATGGCTCGATACGGCGGGTGTCTTCGGCATCCCGCTGGGTGTTTCGACCGCCTTCGTCTTTCTCTTCGTCCTGTTCGGTTCGCTTCTCGATAAGGCGGGCGCGGGCAACTATTTCATCAAGCTGGCCTTCGCGGGTCTCGGTCACCTGCGCGGTGGCCCGGCCAAGGCGGCCGTGGTCGGATCGGCCATGACCGGCCTTATCTCGGGCTCGTCCATCGCCAACGTGGTGACCACCGGCACCTTCACGATCCCGCTGATGAAGCGCGTGGGCTTTACCGCTGAACAGGCCGGATCGGTTGAAGTGGCCAGCTCGGTCAACGGTCAGATCATGCCGCCGGTCATGGGGGCCGCGGCCTTCCTGATGGTCGAATTCATCGGCATCTCTTATGTCGAGGTCATCAAACACGCCTTCATCCCGGCGGTGATCTCGTACATCGCGCTGGTCTATATCGTGCATCTCGAAGCGCTGAAGAAAGACATGCCCGCACTGGGCGAGTCCAAGCCGCTTTTGGGCATGTTCATCAAGTTCTTCATCGGTTTCGCGGTCTTCGGCGCGGCCTTTACGGCGCTCATCTACATCGTCGGGTTCCTCAACGCAGCGGTGCCCGCGGTTGCCGCCCCGATCATGATGGCGGCTCTTGGCCTGCTCTATATCTGGCTGGTCGCCATCGCCGCGCGCCGTCCCGATCTTGAGGTCGACGACCCCAACGCAAAAGAGATCGTGCTGCCCACCGTGGCCGAGGTTTATGCCACCGGCCTGCACTATATCCTGCCCATCCTCGTACTGATCTGGTTCCTGATGGTCGAACAGCAAAGCCCGGCGAAATCCGCATTCTATGCCACGTCGCTCATGCTGTTCATCATCCTCACCCAGAAGCCGCTCAAGGCGATTTTCCGGGGTCAGGCTGGCCAGATGGCGACGCAGTTCGTCGAAGGCATCGATGACCTGAAAGAGGGGCTGATCGCCGGTGCCCGCAACATGATCGGCATCGGGGTGGCGACCGCCGCCGCCGGTATCATCGTGGCCACCGTCACCAAGACCCCCATCGGCACCGAACTGGCTGGGCTGGTCGAACAGTTGTCGGGCGGCATCCTGATCCTGATGCTGGTCTTTGTCGGGCTCTTTTCGCTTATCCTCGGGATGGGCCTGCCGACGACGGCGAACTATATCGTGGTCTCATCGCTCATGGCGTCGGTCGTGGTATCGCTGGGCGCGCAGGAAGGGCTGATCGTCCCGCTGATCGCCGCGCACCTCTTCGTCTTCTATTTCGGGATCATGGCGGATGTGACGCCCCCTGTGGGGCTGGCCAGTTTCGCGGCCGCCGCAGTGTCGGGCGGCGACCCTATCCGAACCGGGTTCACGGCGTTCTTCTACAGCCTGCGCACCGTCGCCCTGCCCTTCCTCTTCATCTACAACCCGACGCTGATCCTCTATGGCGTCGATCTAGGCACCACGGCGGGCGTCTTGCAGGCGGTCTTCGTCTTCATCGTGGCGACCTTCGCGATGCTTCTCTTCGCGGCCGCGACCCAAGGCTATTTCCTTGCCAAATCCCGCATCTATGAAAGTGCAGCGCTTCTTCTGGTGGCCTTCACCCTCTTCGTGCCGAATGTCTGGCTGAACCTCGTGCAAAGCCCGTTCCAGACGATCCCGCCCGCGCAATTCGAACAGGCGGTCGAGGCCGCGGGTGACGGCGATCAGCTTCGATTGCTGGTGCGCGGGCCCGACTTCAACACCGGGGAAACCGCCGAAACGACCATCGTGATGGATATCGTGGGCGAAGGATCGGCCGCCGAACGCATCGACGCATCGGGCATATTGCTCTTTGCGGAAGGCGACACCGTGCGGCTTGATGAGCCCATGTTCGGAACCGTGACGGCGGAAAAACTGGCAGATTTTGACTTTTATGCCGACACGCCTGTCGAACTTGCGTCAGTATTGGCCCCGGTCAACCGACTGCCGGAGCAGATATTCTATATTCCGGCCCTGCTGCTTTTGGGGGCTGTGATCATGCTTCAGAAGCGGCGCCAAACCAAACCAGCCTTCTAAGGGGGCGTTCACATGTTCAAATCTGTCCTTCTGCCGATCGACCTGTCCGCTGAAAACAGCTGGTCCCGCGCCGCCCCCGTGGCAATCAAGATGGCGCAGGATGGCAACGCGCCGCTGCACGTCGTCACCGTGGTTCCCGACTTCGGCATGTCCGTCGTGGGCAGCTATTTCGAGCCGGGGTTCGAAAAAGAAGCCTTGCACAGGATCGGCGAAGCACTTGGCGAATGGGTGTCGGCCAATGTGCCCGAAGGGGTCGAGGTGCACGCCCATGTCCTGCACGGGCGCATCTATGACGAGATCCTGACCGCCGCCGAAAAGCTGGGCATCGACGCCATCGTCATGGGCTCGCATCAGCCCGGCCTCAAAGACTATCTGCTGGGCCCCAACGCCGCGAGCGTGGTGCGCCATGCCAAGCAATCGGTCTTTGTCGTGCGCGGCGGGGACTGACACGCATGGCCGGTCACGTTTTCGGGCGCTCCGCCGCCACGCTGCCGACCGCCGTTCGCGGGTCGGGATGCTATATCGAGGACAGCAACGGTCGCCGGTACCTTGATGGATCGGGCGGCGCCGCGGTGTCGTGTCTAGGTCATTCGGATGCGGATGTTCGCGCCGCGATACATGCGCAACTTGACGATCTGGCCTTTGCGCATACCGGTTTCTTCACCTCGCAAGCCGCAGAAGAGCTTGCCGACCTGCTGATCGACGAAGCGCCCGAAGGGATTGAGCGCGTCTATTTCGGCGCAGGCGGGTCCGAGGCGGTGGAAGCCGCGCTCAAGCTTGCACGCCAGTACATGATCGAGATCGAGCAGCCCGGCCGCCACCGCATCATCGCGCGGCGGCAAAGCTATCATGGCAACACGCTGGGTGCGCTGGCTGCGGGCGGCAACGCGTGGCGGCGCGAGAAATACGCCCCGCTTCTGATCGAAACGCATCACATCGCGCCCTGCTATGAATACCGCCACCGCAAGGATGGGGAAAGCGCCGACGACTATGGCCTGCGCGCCGCCAATGCGCTTGAGGAAGAGATCCTGCGCCTCGGCCCCGACAGCGTCATGGCCTTCATCGCCGAACCGGTCGTCGGCGCTACCGCCGGCGCCGTGCCGCCCGTGCCGGGCTATTTCAAGCGCATCCGCGAGATCTGCAACCAATACGGCGTGCTGCTGATCCTTGACGAGGTGATGTGCGGCATGGGGCGCACGGGCACGTTCTTTGCCTGCGAACAGGACGGGATCAGCCCCGATATCATCACCATCGCCAAGGGGCTTGGCGCGGGCTATGCGCCTATCGGGGCGATGCTGGCCTCGGGCAAGATCTATGACGCCATCGTCAGCGGATCGGGCGCGTTTCAACACGGGCACACCTATCACGGTCACCCGCTGGCCACCGCCGCCGGGCGTGCAGTGGTCACCGCGATGCGCGAGCGCGGTCTGGTCGAGAGGGCGAAGGTCATGGGCGACACGCTGAACAAGGCCCTGCATGACGAATTCGGTCAACACCCCCATGTCGGCGATATTCGCGGGCGGGGCCTCTTTCGCGCGCTGGAATTCGTGGCCGACCGCGAGAGCAAGCGCCCCTTTGCGCCGGAAAAGAAGGTCGCCGGGCGGCTGAAGGCGGCGGCGATGGCCGAAGGGCTGATCGTCTATCCCGCCAGCGGCACGGTCGACGGGCAAAAGGGCGATCATTGCCTGATCGCGCCCGCCTTCATCATATCCGAGGATGAGATCGGTGAATTGGTGTCGCGTCTCAGCCGCGCGGTGGCCGCGACCATCTGATCACTTCGGGACGATGCGCAGCGACACGATTTCGAACGGGTTGAGGTCAATTGTGACCCGGGCCCCATCGGTCTTGAGCGTCTCTTGCGCAACCTCAAGAAGATCACATCTTTCAACGCATTCCACATCAATATTGAAGTTCAGCGCAACCGGCCCGCGCTGGCGCGCGCGTTCGTAGAACCGCACGATCAGGCCGCGCCCGTCCTCGGCGGGTTTGAGAGTTTCAATGATGACATTCGGGGCCGTACTCGTCACCTGCACCGCGCGGGCGCCGCCCTTGCCCGGCGCCTGAACCCGCAAGGGATAGTTCAGATCCATCGCCTCGGCCTGCACTTCCGCCGCCAGACCGCCGGGATGCGGCAACAGGCTGTAGGTGAAGCGGTGTACGCCCTTGTCGGCCTGCGGATCCGGCATCGTCGCGCATTTGATAAGCGACAGGCGCAGCACGTTTTCGTGGATGTCATAGCCGTATTTGCAGTCATTGAGCAGGGCGACGCCATAATCGCCCTCGCTCAGATCCGCCCACATCTGCCCCGGCACCTCGAACCGCGCAAGATCCCATGTCGTGTTGCGGTGGGTGGGCCGTTCGATCTGCCCCCACTGGATATCATAGGTGGCCATGGGTGACAGGATGTCGACCGGGAACGCGGCCTTCAAGAGCAGGTGGCTTTCCTGCCAGTCGACGACTGTCTCAAAGTCGATCCGGCGCGACCCGTCGCGCAGGATTATGTCCTGCGTCACCGTGCTGTCGCGATAACGTGTTTTGACCCGCAGGCACAGACGCAGCGGACCGCTCTCGACCAGCGTCAGCTTGGCAGGGGCGTCGATATGGTCGCAGCGATCCTCGAAAAACGGGTCGATATCCCACGCGTCCCAGGACACGGGGCGATCTTCGAAGACCTGAAGGATATTGGCGGTCGCGCCGGGTGCCAGCACCGCCCTGCCCCTGGCCTTGTCGGTCACCTCCTGCAGTTGTCCGTTCGGCCCCACGACGACGCGCAAAAGCGCGTTTTCAAGGGTCCAGGTGTCGCCCTGCTGCGCGGCCGTCACCGCGTCACCGGGCGCGGCCACCGCATCCGGAACGAGCGGGGTGACGCTATAGGGTGCCAGATCGGGCAGGCGGAGAAGCGTGCCGCCCTCCACCGCCTGCCCCGGCAGATCGGTGTCGCCTTCGACGGTCACGAAACGCGTGGCGGGCAGTGGCATGGTGTTCAAAACCACCGGCGCGTCGCCCGCAAGTGCGGCCGCCGCAGCCCCCGCCGCCGCTTCGGTCAGGTCCTCGACCTGCGCGTAATCCTTGCGGGCATCCTCGAAAACCTCCGGGATCGCGGTGCCGGTCAGCACATCGTGGAACTGGTTGAGGCACACAAGCTCCCACGCATGGGTCAGATCGGGATGCTGCCCGGCCATCGCCGCCAGCGCCTCGGCCTCGTGCAGCGCCATTTCCGCCTTGCGATTGGCCCGCTTGATCCAGCCTTGCGAGGTCAGCGCCCCGCGATGCCCTTCCATGTAAAGCTCATCGTTCCAGACCGGTGCGCCGGCGGCCTGTTCTTCAATGGCTTCAAAGACTGGCAGACACCCTCGTCAACAGGCGATGTAAAACCGTGAGGCTCAATCACCATCGCCGGAGAAATGGGTAGGACCATTTGGCGGGCTTCATGATGACCGATCTGTTCGCGACCAAGGCATTCAAAGTCGTAAATTCGCTGCGCGCTGCCACAATGACCGCATTTCTCTCTGCCATGCTGCGGGAGGAATTCGGCAGCGCGGCAGGCAGGCATGCTGCGAGCGCACGCAACATGTTTTTTGCACTTCCGTAGTGGGCTCAGAGCCGCCGTTCGCTAAAGTTGTGCCTATTTCCGCTCCGCGGACTTTTCAGACCTTGGTTCGATCGTCATTAAATTGTGCTCACAGCGCAAAGCAGACATTGCCGAAGTGGCCGTCAAATAGCGGGCAAGCCAGGGGGATCAGGCGGCCGATTGCGTCCGGGTGTGCGCACCCGCGTAGGCGTACAGCACATCGGCTAGCTCGGGGTCCTGCTCGGCAAGGTGGAGCGTTGCCTCCAGCATACCGGATTTCGAGCCGCAGTCGAACCGTGTGCCCGAAAAGGAGAAGCCGGAAATCGGACGCTCCTGCGCGCGTTTGGCGATGGCATCGGTCAACTGGATTTCGCCGCCAGCCCCCGGTGCCTGTGTTTCGAGCGCATCAAAGATATCCGCGTCCAGTACATAGCGACCGATGACCGCTTTGCGCGATGGTGCTTCGCTGGCTGCAGGCTTTTCGACCATGCCATGGGCGTGCGTGATGCGTCCGTCATGACCGGTCACAGCAAGGACACCGTATTTCGAGACATCTTCGGGCGCGACCGTCATCGTCGCCACCATGTGCCCACGGTCATAGGCTTCAACCATCTCGCCAATGCAGGGCGCACCGAGGATCAGGTCATCCGGCAGGATCACCGCAACAGGACCATCGAGCACGTGGTCCCTGGCGCAGAGTACTGCGTGGCCAAGCCCCCTTGGTTCGTCCTGCATCGTGAAGACGACGTCATCCGATTTCGGGCAGAACGCAGCTTCTTTCAGTTCTTCGGCCAGCCTTGGCTTGCCCCGGGCTTCGAGTTCCCGACGCAGACGAATGTCGTCCATGACATGCCGTTCGATCGCGGGCTTGGATGTGTGCGAAACAAACACCATCCGCTTGATCCCTGCGGCGCGCGCTTCGTCGATGGCGTACTGGATCAGCGGTGTGTCGAGCACCGGCAGGAGCTCTTTCGGCGTCGCTTTGGTCGCCGGCAAGAACCGTGTGCCAAGGCCAGCGACGGGAAAAATGGCGGTTTGTACTTTCGTTGTCATCGTCAAGTCCTTTCAAATCTCCTCCGGTCGCGCCATGGCCATGGCGCGCTTCGGACGAGGTCCGTGGGGTATTGGTCAGGGCATGTGCGTCAGGCGACAGCCGAGCGTTTCATTGCCACGCCGAGGTCCAAAGTCCCGGGCCGCCATGTGCTGATATCATCCGCCTTCACAGCCGCGCGCAGTCGCTTCATCCGACGCTTGCGCTCGAACCGGTCCATTTTCAGCGCTTCTAGGATCGTCCGATCCATCGAGCGGTGCGAAAACGGGTTGGTCATGACCGCATCGTGCAATTGCACCGCCGCCCCGGCGAATTCAGAAAGTACAAGAACGCCGTCTTCATCAAAGCGGGACGCTGTGTATTCCTTGCAGACAAGGTTCATCCCATCGGCCAGTGGCGTGATCCATGCCACGTCCGAGGCGCGGTAATAGGCGACGAGGTCTTCCAGCGGCAGTGCGCGCGACACCAACGCCACCGGCTGCCAATCGAATGTCCCGAACTTGCCGTTGATCCGTCCGGCGACCTGCTCGATCTCGGCCTGGATTTCGGCGTACGCGGTCATGTTGCGGTTGGCGGAGACCGAAATATGCATCAGCCGTAGCTTCTGATCGCACAATTCGGGGTTTGCCTCCAGCACACGTTCGAAGGCTTCAAGCTGCTGAACGCCCCCCTTGGTATAATCCGTCCGACCGACCGATATGATCAACTGGCTGTCGCCCAAGCCCTCGCGGATTTCAGCGACTTTGGCATCCGTCTCGGGCGCATGAGCAACCTCATCGAGATAAGCGTTGTTCACGCCCACCGGGCAAACGCTGACCGCGGTGTTGTGACCGTTATGCGTGATCGTCTCGCGAATGGCGCGTTCGGTCAGGGCCGTCGCCTCGCTCAGGAACGCCGGATCAACCGGGATACGATCGCTTAGGTCGACATCGAAGAGACTGCTGGCAACAGAGACGAAATTCGCCGCGTAGCGCGGAATGTGGAAGCCGACGTCGTCACAGGCCAGAAGGCTTTCGACGATCTCGCGCCGCCACGGCAACGCGTTGAACATGTCCGCAGACGGGAACGGCGTATGGTGAAAAAACGCAATCTGCACGTCCGGGCGCATCTTCCGCAGGTATCCCGGCACCAGCCAGAGGTTGTAGTCATGCACCCAGACCAAAGCGCCCTCGGCGGCCTCGTCGGCGGCAGCCTCGGCAAAGCGGCGGTTCACATCGCGGAAGTTTTCCCAATCGACGGGGTCGTAGTTGTAGCGTTCCTTGAATGCATGGAGGATTGGCCAGAACGCCTCTTTCGAGGTGATATGGTAGAACTCCCGCACCTGCGTCTCGGAGAGCGCAAGGCGCGAAACGGTGTACTGCCCATATTCGTCCGTTATCTCGACCTTCTGCTCGAAATCCGGAGCCGACGGGTCCTCAGCCAGCTTCCACGCAATCCACGACGCATGGTCCACACTTCCGAAGAAACTCTTCAGCGTCGGAACAATCCCATTCGGGCTTTTGTTCACACGGCGGACGACTTTGCCGTTCTCGATGGCTTCTTCGTAAGGTTGGCGGTGGTAGACGATGACAAGATCCGATGACAATGCTACGCCCCCTTAAGCTGCGTTTTGCGTCAGAAGACCGTGATGCAGGATCGCTTCGGCGATGCCGGTCACGCCAACGCCCGTGGCACAATGAAGGTGTGGCATATCCTTGACCTTTTCGATCAGGGCCGGTTCCGAGCCGCCGACTGCGACCGCCGGAAGACCAAGGTCCAGCATCGAGAGGTCGTTCAAGGTATCACCCGCGACCAGCGTCTTGGCGTTGTCGACGCCGAGATACGTCAGCAGCCGGAGGAGCGAAGGCCCCTTGCTCACGCCCTTGGGCAGAACGTCGAAGAACCGGTTGTCAGAAGTCAACGCGTCCAGCCCAAGATCCGCGACAATATCCAACGCCTTGGGATCGAATGTATCGGGGTCCATGTCGTAGCTCATGCGGTAGCGAAAGCCCGACGATTGTTCTTTCAACCCCGTGATCTGGCGAAGCGCGCCGGGCACGGTCAGACCTGAAGTACTCCAAGCATCGGCGATCTCGACCTCAAGTTCCTCGATCGGAGCGACGTGGCCATCCGTGTCGAAGGTCGCGATCGTCGTGCCAACGTCGCCGATCACATAGTCCGGGGCAGGCAGGCCCTTTCGCACCTCTTTCGAGATGAATCCGGGATCCCGGCCCGTCACGAAGATGAGGCCAACCCGGTCACGGTTGTTTTCAATCCAGGCATAGAATTGCGTCCGTTCCTCTTGGGGCCCTCCTAGGAAGGTGCCATCAAGGTCGGTCGCAAGAACCATGTCCTTTTCAGGGATGGATTTAACGGCGAACGTTTCGTGCCGGGTCATGAGATCCTTTCTGCAAGTGTTGCAATGTCTTGGTCGGTTGCGGGGTGAGCAATGGCGAAGTCCATCGCCATCGGCTCGGCTTCGATGGGGCGTGCCCAGAGGGCGGCAAAGGCCTGGCCGAGGTCGGCGCCCTCGTGAAGGATCGCGCGCACCGTTTCGCAAATTGGCATGTCAACGCCGAGCTTGCGGGCCAGATCGGTGATCGAGACGGCATTCGCCTCGCCTTCAACGACGACCGGGCGGCCGTCGAAACATTCCTCACGCGGGATGCCCCTGCCCAACTGCAGACCAAGCGACATGTTGCGCGACGTGGTGGAACTACAGGTCAACGTAAGGTCGCCAAGACCGGAGAGCCCGGTCAGCGTTTCGCGGCGCCCGCCGAGCGCGTTGCTCAGAAGCTTCATCTCATCAAGACCGCGCGTGATAAGCGCCGCACGGGTGTTATCCGCAAAGCCCGCACCGGTCAGCATCCCGCAGGCCAACGCGATCACGTTTTTGACCGCACCGCCGATTTCGACGCCGACAAGGTCGTCCGAAACATAGGCCCGGAAGTGCTCTGTCGTCAGCGACACCGCGAGGCGAACCGCGGGGCTCGTTTCCGGCGAGATCCGGTGGAGCGGGGAAAACGGGAAGGCGACTGTTGCAGCCGTTGGATGCCGTAAGATGGTTTCCCGCGCGAAAGTCGGTCCCGAAACGCAGCCGACCGGATGGCCGGGCAATTCTTCTTCAGCAATCTGAGTCATTAGAAGCCCGGTTTCGGCTTCGATCCCCTTGGCGCAGATCGCGACCGGCGTGCCAGGCGCAAGGTACTCGCTGACCTGACGGGATACCGAACGAATGGCGCTCGACGGCACAACGATCAGCACGACGTCTGCATCGCGAACGGCATCTGACATCTTGTGAACAGCATAGAGTGACTGCGGAAGAGGCGCGTCAGCGACGTAGGCCTCGTTCCGGTGGTTTGTATTTATGTCCTGTATTGCATCCGCGCGCCGACCCCAGATGCGCACGGATGTTCCATTTTCAGCCAATGTGGCCGCCAGCGCTGTTCCCCACGAGCCGATTCCTACCACTGCCGAGCGCTTGAATGCGTGGGCTGCAGACGGCACGCCGCCTGCATCGAAATATTGATGCTTCATTTCATCCTCGTGTGAAGGGACCGGGTGTGCGGCGTCCGCGCCGAGCGCCGAATTTTTGCCGCCAAAAATGTCGCTTACAGACTATCCATGTCGTAAAACTTACTTTCTCGGCTGATTAGGTCAATGCTGCGACGCAAAAAAAATGCGCCCAATTCGCTCTTCTGACTCTTTAGTTTCGTTGGGCTGAAATTTTCGTTGAGACATTTGTATTAAATTTCAATATGTTGATAAGGGGTGAGCAAAAATTAGGCAGTAACCTCGTGGTTTCGCAATTCTCAACCGCGCCGAGCTGAAATCAACCGGTTGACCTCATCGCGCACAGTCTAGGGGGGCGGTCACTTGGCGCGAAAGGGTGCGAGGATAGAGGCTGCTGAGTGGGGTGAAATGGTTGGCTCCTACAGCCAAACAAGGATCTGCGCCCAATTCGATGGTATCGGCAACCTATCACTACTGCGTTCGATCATCAGCGAATGTCCTGTGTGGATGGCTCCCGCTTGGCAAGTCCTTTTTGAGCTGATTTGTGCGATTGTCAGAAGCAGTCATGTGTCCGGCCTGTTTGCGCGGTTGAGCCTCCCCAACTGAATTGGTCCACCGCTATGGTTAGCAAACGGAGGACCAGGAATGGCGAACAAGCGACACAAGCCCGAGGAGATTGTCACGAAGCTGCGGCAGGTTGACGTTCTCGTCGGCCAAGGCATGGCGCGTGTGGATGCGATCCGCGAGGTGCGCATAACGGAGCAAACCTACTATCGCTGGAGGCGACAGTACGGCGGGATGGGGACCGACCAACTCAAGGAACTGAAGCGGCTCCAGAAGGAGAACGAGCGGCTGAGGAAAGCGGTGTCGGACCTGACGTTGGACAAGCTCATTTTGACTGAGGCTGCCCGGGGAAACTTCTGAGCCCCGCCCGTCGTCGCGCGTGCATTGATCAGATCCGCAGTCAGCTGTCGGTATCGGAACGGCGCATCTGCCGCGTCCTTGGCCAACATCGCTCGACACAGCGGCGCCGGCCACAGGGGCGAGCAGACGAAGAACGTCTGGTGGCGGACATGATTGAATTGGCCCGGCACTACGGCCGCTACGGCTATCGGCGGATCGCAGCACTGCTGAGGGACGCCGGCTGGCAGGTCAGCGATGGCCGTGTCGAGAGGCTATGGCGACGGGAGGGGCTGAAGGTGCCATCGAAGCAACCGAAGAAGAGCCGGATCTGGCTGAACGATGGATCGTGCATTCGCCTAAGACCCGAGCATCCTGACCATGTCTGGAGCTATGACTTCGTTCATTGTCGGACCGATGACGGCAGAGCCTTCCGGACGCTGAACATCCTCGACGAGTTCAGCCGAGAATGCCTAGCGATCAAGGTCGAGCGGAAGCTCAACGCGAACAGCGTCATCGATGCGTTGAGCGACCTGTTCATCCTGCGCGGTGTGCCTGGCTTCATCAGGTCCGACAACGGCCCAGAGTTCGTCGCGCGAGCCGTGAGAGACTGGATCGCTGCGGTCGGCGCCAGGACGGCGTACATCGAACCGGGATCACCTTGGGAGAACGGCTACGTTGAGAGCTTCAATGCCCGGTTCCGCGACGAACTGCTAAACGGAGAGATCTTCTACTCATTACGAGAGGCCCAGATCATCATCGAGAAATGGCGTCGCCACTACAATACGGTCAGGCCGCACAGCGCACTCGGCTATCGACCTCCGGCACCCGAAACCATCATCCTGATGGATCAGAGGCCGGTCATGCACTAACACTCAACATGGACCAGTCAAATTGGGCTGCTCAGCTAACTCGCAGACAGCTGCGCTACGCAGATTTAGGTTTCAAAAGGTGTATGGATGGCTTTGTAATTCCAAAGTACTTATTGATTGGAAAGAGAGTGTCGAAATTCCCGCCAAGATAAGGCCTAGTTCTGGACACTGTATTGAACGAATGATCCTCTTAGTTAGCAGAATGAAGTTGTTGCTCATAAGTTCCAACTATGAGACCGCAAACTCGTTTAGAGAGGCTCTGCGTGACAAGCCTAACTGTGAACATCTGATATTACAAAATGCTAGTTTCGCCCTGGCGATATTAGCAGATCCGCATAAAGAGTTCTCCCATGTTATCGTTGATCTCGGCATGCCGGGCTCGACTGGTCTGATAATTTGTGATGCAGTGGGGCGTTCTCCCAAGCACCGGTATACTGAACTTTGGACCATAAGTTGCCCGGGAAAAAACGAACTTTTGCGGAGTGCCCGGCAACTTGGAGCTGTCGGCAACTTCGCGAGAGACGATATCCAAGCAAACCTGATTCAGAAGTTATCTAAAAACAATTCACCCGCCCTCTCTCAGGATCCTGCACTACCACGAAACCCAGTTTCCCAATGCACAGAAATAGGTCCTCGGAAGTTCGCCCTTGCAGATAAGATTCCGCTCACTGACCTCCAAGGTTTTCTGAGTCGAGACGAGTTCGACGCCTATTTTGCATCTCTGTCGAAACCTGAGCTCGTCGCAACCCGGATCGTGGCAATAAAAATATCGAACGCCAAGCAGATCTTCCCAAAAATTACTCCCGACACCTTCTATCATCTTCTGCGGTTCCTGGCTCAGGCACTCACCGAGTACTTCGAGCAGGACAATACCAAGTTAGTTTACAACGGCGGAGGCGTTTTCCTTTGTGCCTTCTCTAACCGATTCTATTTTGATCCAGGGGGACTCGTCGAAGCGATCCACGAAGCGCGTATGCGAGAGGAAAATTGGGTCCAATTTATCCTGACAAAACTTGATTTTCATGTCGGTCAGGTGGCTCGGGCGAAAGGAGTATTCAAATCCGAGGATTCTGCGAAGAAGCAGCAGAATCCTGGGCATTCGAAAGTCCATCTTTCTACCAGTGTAGCACTTGTCGATCCTCGGCGTCCGCGAGTCCGGACGAGGGTAGTAAGATCAAGCGCTGAGCCCCTATAAGCCCGGCCTCTGGCGGAACTAGAGCAAACAATGTCGACGAACTAATCGAAGCGTCACTATGGTCAGGACCAATTGATTTCTATGTAGCTGCATGTTTCACGGTTCGAAAATCGAGTGGTGAACATGTCTGATCTCTTTTGGTTGACCGACGCGCAGATGGCGCGCCTTGACACGGATGATCTTCATTAATCGCAATGGCTTGGTTGTCGTCTTTTCTCAGCCAATAGACCACGGCTGGCGGTCTGCCGCCAAGGGCGGAATGAGGGCGCTTGCGGTTGTAGAACTCGATCCATCTGCCGACACCGGCCTTGGCTTCTGATCCGGTTTCCCAGGCGTGCAGATAGACGCATTCGTATTTCAGGGACCGCCAGAGCCGTTCGACAAAGATGTTGTCGAGGAACCGGCCCTTGCCGTCCATCGAGATGCGGACGCCGGATCGGCGCAGCTGGTCGGCCCAGGCAAAGGACGTGAACTGCGAACCCTGATCGGTGTTCATGATCTCTGGCGGGCCGAAGCGGGCGATGGCCTCGTTCAGCGCCTCGACGCAGAAGTCGGCCTCAAGCGTGTTCGAGATGCGCCAGGCCAGCACTTTGCGTGTGTGCCAGTCCATGATCGCGACCAGATACAGGAACCCGCGCCGCATCGGCAGATAGGTGATGTCCGCCGCCCAGACCTGGTTGGGTCGATCCACGCGCAGACCGCGGAGCAGATAGGGATAGGTCTTGTGCCCCTTCGCAGCCCTGCTGGTGTTGGGCTTCTGGTAGATCGGCATGAGGCCCATCAGCCGCATCAGGCGACGGATACGCTTCTCGTTCACCAGGTGCCCCTCGTTGCGCAGGTGCCAGGTCATTTGCCGGACACCGAAGAACGGCGTTTCCAAGAATTGCTCATCGATCTGGCGCATCAGCATCAGGTTCAGTGCCGTCTCGCCCTTGGGCTGGTAGTAAAACGAGGACCGCGAGATCGACAGCAGCCGGCATTGCTTGCCGATGGACAGATCCGGATTGGCGGGCTCGACCATCTTCCGCCTCACTTGCCGGTCCACGGCTTGAGCTTTCGTGACAAAAAATCGTTGGCCACGGCCAGCTCCCCGATCTTTGCATGAAGCTCCTTGACCTGCTCCTCGTCGATCTCCGGGGCTTTCTTGCCGCCGCGCTCAAACACGCCGGACGCCCCTACCAGCAACGCCCGCTTCCATGTGTGGATCATCGTCGGATGAACACCGAACCGGCTCGCCAGTTCAGCCACCGTATGCTCCCCCTTCAGCGCTTCCAGCGCCACCTTCGCCTTGAACTCCGGCGAATGCTGCTTCCGTTTCGACATCTCTGATCTCCTTCTCGTCGAAGATCAGCAGACAGCAATTCGTAGCCTACGTCAGTGTCCGAATTTCGGGGGGTAGCTCAGTCTAAGGGCCTTCTTGTCAGCCTTCGCGCTCGTGGCGCTCGTTACTTATAGGCTTTGAGTCCAAAGCCTAGATGCCCATCTTCTCAAAGTGCTACCGGGTTCAATGTTAATCTTTGGAATGTCGAAGTGCGTGGGGTGCGTTGCATGCTTGATGCTCCTAAAACGGCCACTGTTAACATCAAACGGTCACAGTTTTTTCTCGCTCTGCGAGTGATGCAATGCGCCGCTGAACTGCAGTACGGTTGCACCCACCTGAATCAGATCGCCCTGCCTAAGGCTCTGATCTCCGCCGACCGTCCGTCCATTCAGAAATACTGGATTTGGTCTCATACCATCGCGGATTAGGAAGCCAACATGTTCGCCGTAGTATGCTATTGAGGCATGGTCCTTCCGGGAAATCGAAGTGTCGCCAAAGTCAATTTGAAGCTCTTGATCGCTATCCCGTCCAATATTTACTACGCTGTTTTCGATGGGAAAACACCTACCCTTCCCGGGGCCTTTGACGATAGTAAGCTTTGCGCACGGGGGCCATTCTTTCCCTGTACCCGGTGCTGCGCGCGGTAAGCGAGCGTGTTCATTGGCTTTGAGACTGACCTCTTTTCTGAAATTGATAAGCCTAGTTTTGACCCGCGTGCCTTTCGCATGGTGCGTTGCGTCAGTGACCTCGCAGTTAAGCGCCCGATATTCCAGGCTTGGTGCTGTCTCGCCGATATTGGGGAAAGGATCAATGACCTGCGGTTCGTCACACATTTCAATACTCTTACTAGCTACTTTGGAGGCAGAATTCAGCAATAGAGAGTTGCAATCATTCGCGGGGGAAGTCGTACGCAGCCCTTCGTTGAAGCCGCAAAACCTTTAGGTGATCACGCTGCTTCTTGCATGTGGCTCGCGTTTCGGGACATCAGAGTCTCGAGAAGGGGGTCGACGCTTCCGACGTGAATGAAATTCTCAATGGCCACCTCGAGCTCTTTGATTTGCTCATCAGAGTAGCCCCCCAATTCTTCCACCAAGGCAAGCTGCTCCGGGTCGTTTCTGCGAAACTTGGGTTTGACTTTCCTAATCATCTTCGTCTCCACTATTTACCTATTTACTAGGCACTACGAGTTACAAGTAGGTACCGCTTACACGGACATATAAATAATACTAATGTGGCATTAGTAAGTCTTAGTCTTCGCTGTTTCCATCTGTTTTTGAAACAACCCGTTTCTAATCTGGGAACTTAGTAAAGCGCCATGTTTCAGATAGCGTTGATGTGAACAACCCTTTACGACTGACAATTCCGTCGGTCCATTTCGGGCTCGAAGTGGTCACCTGAGGCTTTTTGTCAATTGACTGCTCTCCCCCAGAAACAGTCGTCAGCCCTCGTCGTGGCGAGGTTGTCGCCGGGAACGGCAGGGCGACTGCCCTGAGAGCTGCTTCGATGCAGGAAGGGCGGTGACTTTCATAGCACTCGAACGTCGCTCACAACCAGCCAAAGGGGCCTTAGCTAAAAGGCCCTTCCATGAATGCGCAGGTCGATGTCCTAGGTCCCTTTATGTTCCCTATCTATTAATAATACTAATGGTGCATAAGTTTTCTTGACTTAAGCTTGGCGGGCGTGTTAGCTCACGCCACACTGAGCACAAATGGGTTGTTGGTTAAGGTTATGAGTATGAAGGCTGATGAGCGCTTGCCGAACCACTACTTCCGCATTGGAGTAAGTGAAGTGATCGTACATAGGATCGTGACTGACGAACGCCTAAATCGGCTAAACATGGTTCGAATTGCGACGATCAATATGAACCTTCAATTCTGGAACGCGGATGATGGAGTGGTGTTGGATGACGCGGACGAAGCCGCAATAAACGATTGGATAACTAAACGAAGAGGGATGGCGGGAATTATTGATGAGCACAATGTGCGTCAGATTATAGAGAAAATGAACTCCACTGCGGATTGGTTTGAGAATATGGCGGGCAAAGAAGAAGTCTTATCAACGTCTCAGCCGCTTCTACTCGCGATATATGACTTAAGGTCAGTAATAGTGAAGAGAAAGGCTGATGCACTAGTGTCCACTTAACCTTCTTGACTTACGAATGACATGATGGTTTCGACCGGTCTTCGGCCCTGGTTGCGGTAGCCCAGATGCGGTCGCTCGGTGTTGTAGTGGACGAGCCAGACGTCGAGATCGGTCT
>JABDPT010000271.1 GCA_013042605.1 Paracoccaceae bacterium | reverse complement strand
ATGTGGGCGACCTCAACCGGATGCTCGAAGACCTGATCATCCCGGAAGCCGAGGCCGCCTGAGCCGCTAGACGATGTCCACCAATTCGATGGCAAAGGTGAGATCTTCGCCCGCCAGCGGGTGATTGGCGTCAAGCACGACCTCGGTCTCGCTCGCCTCGACCACCGTCACCGGCACGACCTGCCCTTGGGGTGAGCGCATCTGAAGCTGGGTGCCCGGCTCCACCGGAATATCCGCCGGGATCTGGTCGCGCGGGATGGCTTGGCGCGCATCGGGGTTGCGCGCGCCATAGGCTTCGCCCACCGGCACTTCGACGACCTTCTTGTCGCCCACGACCATGCCCGGAATGGCCTTGTCGAGCCCCGGGATGATCTGGCCCGAGCCCACGGTGAATTCCAGCGGGTCGCGGCCGTCCGAGCTGTCGAAGGTGGTGCCGTCGGCAAGCGTACCGGTGTAGTGAATGCGGACGGTATCGCCCGATTTGACGTCTGTCATAATAGTCTTCCTGAAAGGGGAGCGGGTTTTCGAGGCCGCGTTTGCGGGTTCTCGTGCGATGGAGGCAACCTAGGAGGCGTGGCGCAGGGTGTAAACCCGGGGGGGCGGGGGTTTTCTCGGCCCCGGGCCTGTGCCAGTGTCCGCGCAACATCAGGGAGGCCGCGCGATGGCGATCACAACATGCGTATTCGATGCCTATGGCACGCTGTTCGACGTGTCGGCGGCGGCGCGGCAGGCGGCGGAAGAGCCGGGGCGCGCGGCACTGGCGGAAAACTGGCAGGCGCTGTCGGCGCATTGGCGCGCCAAACAGCTGCAATACACATGGTTGAGGGCCGTGACCGGCCAGCACATTGATTTCTGGACGGTGACCCAGGACGGGCTTGATTGGGCGATGGAGGCGGTCGGCCTCGATGACCTCGAACTGCGCGAGAGGTTGCTGGCGCTTTATTGGGAACTTGCGCCGTATCGCGAGGTACCGCGCGTGCTGGCCGAGTTGAAGGCGGCAGGGCGCAAGACCGCGATCCTGTCGAACGGATCGCCGGATATGCTTGAGGGAGCCGTCACATCGGCCGCAATCGGCGAGTATCTCGATGCCGTCTTGTCGGTGCAGGATGTGGGGGTCTTCAAGCCGGATGCGCGGGTCTATGACATGGTGGGCGCGCGGTTCGGATGCGCCGCCAGCGAGGTTCTTTTCGTGTCGTCGAACGGCTGGGATGCGGCCTGCGCGGCGTCTTACGGGTTTCAGACGGCCTGGGTGAACCGGGCGGGCGAACCGATGGATCGGCTACCGGGAAAACCGGCCCATGTGCTGAAGGACCTCACGACGATCCCGGCGCTGGCGGAGGAGCTTTGATGCCGGAGTTTACCGTCCCGGACGGCACCCGGCTTTATTATTCAGACGAGGGCACCGGGCGGCCGATCCTCTGCCTTGCCGGCTTGACCCGGAACGGCAGCGATTTCGACTATGTCGCCCCGCATCTTGCCGATACGCGCCTGATCCGGCTTGATTATCGCGGGCGGGGCCGGTCGGAATGGGCCGACCCCGCGACCTATACGATCCCGACCGAGGCTCAGGATGTGCTCGCCCTGCTTGACCATCTGGGGCTGGCCAGCGTGGCCATTCTGGGCACCTCGCGCGGTGGACTGATCGCGATGCTTCTGGCGATGCTCGCCAAGGATCGTCTTGATGGGGTGTGCCTTGTCGATATCGGTCCGGTGCTGGAGCTGGGGGGACTGGAAGATATTCTCAACTATATCGGCCGCAATCCAACCCAGAAAACGCTGGCCGAAGCGGCGGCGATGCGGGCCAAGTTGATCCCCGGGTTTCACTATGTCCCGCAAAGCCGGTGGGACGAAGAGGTAGAGCGCCATTACCGCGAAACGCCCGACGGGCTGGTGATCAACTATGACCCCCGGTTGCGCGACGCGGTCGTTGCGGCGGATGAGGCGATCAAGTCGGGCGCGACGCCCCAGCCCGATCTCTGGCCGATGTTCGATGCCTTGGCGGGCCTTCCGCTTGCGTTGATCCGGGGCGCGAACTCCAACCTTCTGAGCCGCGAGACGGCGGCAGAGATGGCGCGGCGGCATCCGGGAATGATCTTTGCCGATGTGCCCGATCGCGGCCATGTGCCGTTTCTCGATGAACCGCAATCGCTGGCCGCATTGCGCGCCTGGACCGGGGCGCTTCCATGAATGTCGACATGATCCGTGCGGCGGCTGAACGCAACGACGGCGTGGTACGGCGCACACCGATGCTTTGGTCGCCGTTTCTCGACGCCATCGCGGGGCGGCGTGTGCTGGTCAAGGCCGAATGCCTGCAACATACCGGATCGTTCAAGTATCGCGGCGGGCGGTCGGCGGTATCGGCCCTTGTGGCCGAGGGCGAGACGCGCGGGGTCATCGCCTATTCGTCGGGCAATCACGCGCAAGGCGTGGCGCGCGCGGCGGCCGAGCATCGCCTGCCCGCCGTGATCGTCATGCCATCGGACGCCCCGAAGATGAAGATCGACAACACCCGCGCGTTGGGGGCCGAGGTCGTGCCCTATGATCGCGCCACCGAAGACCGCGATGCCATCGGCGCCGCGCTTGCCGAAGACCGCGGGCTGACCCTGATCAAACCCTTCGACAACGCACAGGTGATCGCGGGGCAGGGGACCGCGGGCCTCGAAATTGCCGAACAAGCCGCCGAGGCGGGGGTCACGGAAGGCGATGTCCTGATCTGCTGCGGCGGTGGTGGCCTGACCTCTGGCATCGCTTTGGCGCTTGAGGCCGAGGCGCCGCGCCTGCGCGCCCGCCCGGTAGAGCCGCAGGGGTTCGATGATGTCGCCCGCTCGCTCGCCTCGGGCGGGATCGAACGCAACAACCGCACCTCTGGCTCGATCTGCGACGCGATCATCACGCCCGCCCCGGGCGAGATCACCTTTCCCATCATGAAGCGGCTTTGCGGGCCGGGCCTCGTGGTCACCGAAGAAGACTGCCTGCGCGCGATGGCGGCGGCCTTCACGCATCTCAAGATCGTGGTCGAACCGGGCGGCGCGGTTGCGCTGGCCGCCGCGCTTTATTATCCCGACGCTGTCGAAGGGGACGCAGTGATCGCCGTCGCCACCGGCGGCAATGTCGACGCAGACGTTTATCGCACGGCGCTTGAGCGTTATGGTGACCCGGCATGACCCGTTTCACCGTCGCCAGTTTCAACGTCAAAAACCTGATTGGCCCCGATCAGGAATACTACCGCGTCGAGAAATACACGCCCGAGGAATACGCCTGGAAGGCTGACTGGCTGGCCGACCAGATTTTGACGATGGATGCCGATATCGTCGCGTTTCAGGAGATTTTCGAAGAAGACACCCTGCGCAGCGTGATCGCCGAGGCGGATGCGCGCGGCATCGCCGCGAATGACGCGAACCTGCCCGACTCGGCGAAACGTTATGCCCGTAAAGCCATCTTCCGCAAACTCGCCTATACGCCCTATGCCGACGCCGCGCTGGCCTTTGCTCCGAACCTGAGCGATTCCGGCCCCGGTGAACGCCGCCCCGGTCTGGCGGTTCTGTCACGCCTTGGCATGGTCGGCGCGCCCGAGATCATTCAGGAACTGCTGCCCCCGCTCGAGATCGAGTTTCACCAACTGGGGGGCGGCGATGCGGGCACCTATACGCTCAGACGCGTCTCGCGCCCCATTCTGAAAGTCCGTGTGCCCGTGGGCGGGCATGTCATCACGATCTTCAACTGTCACCTCAAATCGAAACTGGGCGAGTTCATCCGCCCCCATGGCGCGCGCTTCTCGCCCGAGGTCGATCTGCTGAATTACGATGCGGTGGGCCGGTCGCTGGGGGCGTTGCGATCCGGCATGCGGCGCACGGCCGAGGCTTTTGTGCTGCGCCGCGCCATTCTGGCCGAACTCAAGCAGGGCCACCCCGTGATGGTCATGGGCGATTTCAACGATGGCGAACATGCGGTGTCATCCGAGATCATCACCGGCGAGCGTCCCTTCAAGAACTATGCCTGGATGCGTCGCCATGACGCCGAGCAAGCCAATGACCGGTATACCGAAGAGGAAAACGAGGCGATCACCGAAGACGTCGAGGCCGTGCGCCTGCATTCGGCCGAAAAGCTTTTCGTGCGCCGGTCGCTGCGCGACATGGTCTATACCGCGTCCTACGGGGGCGTGTTCGAATCCATCGACCAGATCTATTTCTCGCGCCACTTCCACCCAGAATACGAAAAGCGGATCGGCGAGATGGAATATTTCAGCGCCTTCAACGACCATCTGACCGACGGCTCGCACCCCGAAGCGCCATATAACAAACTGGCCTCGGATCACGGACAGATCATGGCCCATATGCGCCTGCGCGGTGCGGCAGGCTAGGAAAGCTCAGTCATGCCGGCAACACCCCTCGATAGTGCGATCTACCGCGACCTTCTGGGCGATGCCGAGGTCGGCGCGCTCTTCTCCGATAGCGCAGAGGTGCGGGCCATGCTGCTCGTCGAAGGCGCGCTGGCCAAGGTGCAGGGCGCAATGGGAGTGATTCCCGAGGTCAGCGCACAGGCGATCCACCGGGCAAGTCTTGAATTGCAGATCGATCCTGCGGGGCTCTCGGCGGCGACAGGGGTCAATGCGGTTCCCGTGCCCGCGCTGGTCGATGCGTTCCGCAGCCAGATGCAGGCCCCGGAACATGCGCAATACGTGCACTGGGGCGCGACCAGTCAGGACATCGTCGATACCGCGCTGATGCTGCGTTTGCGGCAGGTTCTGGTGATCCTCGAACGCCGCCTGCTGGCGACGACCAAGGCGCTGGGCGCGCTGGCCGAAGCCGGGGCGGATCAGCCCATGGCCGGGCGCACCTATGGCCAGACCGCCACGCCCACCAGCTTCGGCGTGGTGGTCGCCGCCTGGGGGCAGCCGCTGATCGGGCATCACGCCAAGCTTGCGGTGGTGCGCGGCGATCTTCTCCATGTCAGCCTTTCGGGCGCGGCGGGCACGCTCTCGGCCATGGGCGATGACGGCCCGGCCATTCGCGCCAGCCTCGCCGAAGCGCTGAACCTTGCCGATCCTGGCGGTAGCTGGCACAGCACGCGTGACACCGTGGCCGGGCTCGCCGCCTGGCTGACCGCCGTCACCGGGTCGCTTGGCAAGCTGGGTGAGGATCTTGTCCTGATGACCCAGTCCGGCATTGGCGAGGTTGCACTTGGCGCGACCGGTGGGTCATCGACCATGCCGCAAAAGGCCAACCCGGTGCAGCCGTCGCTTCTGGGGGCCATTGCCCGGCAGATGGTGGGGCTGAACACGGTGATGCAAGGCGCCGTTCTGCATCGCCAGCAACGCGACGGCGCAGCCTGGATCGCGGAATGGCTCAGCCTGCCGCAGATGTGCCTTCTGGCGGCCCGCGCGCTGGCCATTGCCGAAACGCTGGTGCCGCAGATCACTCCGAACCCGCAGGCCATGGCGCGCAATCTCGACGATGGGCTGGGGCTGATCCATGCCGAAGCGCTCACCTTCGCGCTGGCCGCGACGATGCCCCGCCCCAAGGCGCAAGAGGCGGTCGGGGCGCTTTGCGCCCGCGCGCGAGATACGGGCACGCCTCTGCCCGAGCTTGCCCGCGCCAATCACCCTGACCTCGCGGCGTCGGTCTTCGCGCCTGCAACCGCCATGGGACAGGCCCCGGCCGAAGCCCGGGCCTTCGCGGCGGCCGCCCGTGCGCTTTGATCCTTCTTCTGGCCGGAAATATCCCCGCCGGAGGCTGAAATCCCTTTTCCGCCCGCGCCACAGGGACCGATAATGCCCGACCGCCTGCCGCTGATGTTCATCTTGCTCACGGTGATGATCGACACGATGGGTATCGGGCTTGTCCTGCCGGTCATGCCCGATCTCATCCGCGAGGTTGATGGCGGCACGCTGGCCGATGCCGCGATCTGGGGTGGGGTGCTGGTGACGGTTTTCGCGGTGATGCAGTTTCTTTTCGGCCCGATCATGGGCAGCCTGTCCGACCGCTATGGCCGCCGCCCCGTGCTTCTGATCACGCTGTTCATCCTGACGCTCGACTACCTTGTCATGGCCGTGGCGGGATCCATCTGGCTGCTCTTCGCGGGCCGGGTCGTCGGCGGGATGGTCGCGGCGACGCAATCGACGGCAACCGCCTATATCGCCGATATTTCAAAGCCCGAGGACAAGGCCGCGCGCTTCGGCCTGATCGGCGCGGCCTTTGGCGTGGGCTTCGTTCTGGGCCCGCTGATCGGCGGGCTGCTGGCCGAGTTCGGGACGCGGGCGCCGTTCTACGGCGCGGCGGCCCTTGCCGCGCTCAACCTCGTCTTTGGGTATTTCGTCCTGCCCGAAACCGTGACGGACCGCACGCGTCGCGCCTTTTCCTGGGCGCGGGCTAATCCGCTGGGCGCGTTTTCACAGGTCGGCTCCCAGCCGGGGCTGGGTCGCCTTCTGGTGATCTTCTTCCTCTACCAGACCGCCTTTTTCGTCTATCCCGCGATCTGGGCCTATTTCACGCAAGAACGCTTTGGCTGGTCGCCGGGGATGATCGGCGTATCGCTGGCCTCGTTCGGGGTCGCGATTGCGCTGGTGCAGGGCGGATTGATCCGGGTGATCCTGTCGCGGCTCGGAGATCGCGGGACGATGAAATTCGGGCTGATCTTCAACTTCTTCGCCTTTCTTGCGCTGGCCCTTGTCACAAGTGGCCCCCTGGCGCTTGTCCTGACCCCGCTCACCGCCCTTGGGGCGGTGGTCACACCCGCCTTGCAGGGCATCATGTCGCGCGCGGTCGGCGACGATGCGCAGGGCGAATTGCAAGGGGTGATCAGCTCCACCGGTGCCTTGTCCACCATCGTGTCGCCGATGATCATGACATCGGTCTTTTATGCCTTCACCACCGACGGGGCGCCGATCTATCTGCCGGGTGCGCCGTTTCTGGTCTCGATGCTTCTGATGGTTGCCTGCATGGGTGTCTTTCTGGCCCCGGCACGGCGGGCAAATACTTAAAACGCCGCGATTGCGTCGTTTTCTGGCAAGCGACGGGGGTTTGGCCTTCGCACTCTCGCGAAAATCGATGCAACGAAGTGAGGCCGGATATGGGCACCATTCGCGCGGCTGTCTGTCATGCCTTCGGGGCCCCGCTGGTTGTCGAAGACCTTGACCTGCGCGCGCCGCGCGGGCGCGAGGTCGAGGTGACGCTTTCGGCGGTGGCGATCTGTCATTCCGACATCACCTATGCCTCTGGCGACTGGGGTGGGGCGTTGCCCGCCGTCTATGGGCATGAGGCGTCTGGCCGGGTGACGGCGCTTGGCCCGGACGCGCGCGGCGTGGCCATTGGCGACACGGTCATTGTCAGTCTGATCCGGGCCTGCGGGTCCTGCCCGTCCTGTTCGGGCGGGCGCACGGTGGCCTGCGAAACCCCGATCGACCCCGATGAGACGCCCTTGCGCACCCTGGGCGGAGACCCGGTGGTTCAGGCGATGGCGACTGGTGGCTTCGCGGAAAAGGTCGTCGTCGATCAAAGCCAGATTTCCCCGATCCCGGCGCATGTGCCGATGGCGTCGGCCGCGCTTCTGGCCTGTGGCGTGATCACCGGCGTGGGGGCGGTCGTGAATGCCGCCCGTTTGCGCGCCGGGCAGGATGTTGTGGTGATCGGTGCGGGTGGCGTGGGGCTTAATGCCATTCAGGGTGCCCGCATCGCGGGCGCGCGCCGGATCGTGGCCGTGGACATGACGGAAGAAAAGCTAGCCGACGCGCGCGCCTTCGGTGCAACCGATGGCGTGCTGGCCAGCCAGGACATGCCGTGGCGCGAGGCCAAGGCCATCATGGGGCGCGGGGCGGATGCGGTGATCGTGACCGTGGGCGTCGTGGCCGCCTATAACGCCGCCCCCCGCTACCTTGCCGCCGGTGGCATGATCGTGATGGTGGGCATGCCGCAATCCGATGCCGAGGCACAGTATGTCCCGGTCAACTTCGCTTCTGCCGGGCAGTCGATGGTCGGCTCGAAAATGGGCGATGCGGTTCTGGCCCGCGATATCCCGTGGCTGATCGATCTTTACGGTCAGGGACGGCTCGAGCTTGATGCGCTGGTGTCGAAAACCTGGTCGCTGGATCAGATCAACGAGGCGATCGCCGATACCCGTGCCGGGTCTGCGCGGCGCAATGTCATCGTCTTCTAAAGCTCGGCGTCATCCCAATCATAGACAACCACATCCCCGGTTTCCCGCGCACCGAGATGGCGATAAAGCGCCCGCGCGGCGGTATTGTCGCCCTCGGTCGCGACCCATATCCCCTCGCACCCCCGGTCCCGCGCCACGTCGAAGATCTTGCGCATCAGCCGCGTACCGATGCCCTGACGACGATAGTCCTCATGGACCCCGACCTCGCTCACGAAGAACGCCGGTGCCTTGTCGGGATGCAGGATCGTGGTGCCCGATGCGAAACCGATCACCTCGCCCGCGGTCAGGGCGACGACCATCTCGTTCAGGCCCGCCGCCAGAAACGCCCAGGCCGCCGACAGATCGACCGGGTGATCGAACGTGCCGGGCCGGACCCGGGTCAGAACGTCGGCATCCTCTGGACCCAGATGGCGAATGGTGATTGTCTCGGCGCGCATGGCCGCCCCTCCTGAAAGGCTTGGAAATGAAACTCGCCGATCTTGACGTGATTGTCACCGCCCCACCGGCCCCCGGATGGGGTGGGCGATACTGGATTCTGGTAAAAGTGACCACTGATACCGGCATCACCGGCTGGGGCGAGTGTTATGCCAGCGCCGTGGGGCCCGAGGCGATGCGCGCAATCATCACGGATGTCTTCGCCCGGCACATGGCGGGCGAAAACCCCGAGAATATCGAACTGATGTTCCGCCGGGCCTATTCGGCGGGGTTCACACAGCGCCCCGACCCCACGGTGATGGGTGCGTTTTCGGGACTTGAGATTGCGTGTTGGGACATTCTGGGCAAACACCGCGGGCGTCCGGTCCATGCCTTGATGGGCGGGCGGATGAACGACCGCATCCGCGCCTATACCTATCTTTACCCGCTGCCGGGGCAGCCAATGTCGGAATTCTGGACCTCGCCCGACATGGCCGCCGAAAGCGCGGCCGATGCGCTGGCGCGGGGATACACGGCAGTGAAGTTCGACCCCGCCGGTCCTTACACCCTGCGCGGCGGGCACGAGCCCGCGATGTCGGATATCACCCAATCCGTCGCCTTCTGCGCGGCGATCCGTGAGGCGGTGGGCGACCGCGCCGATCTTCTTTTCGGCACCCACGGGCAGTTCACCACGAGCGGGGCGATCCGGCTGGGTCAGGCCATCGCACGCTATGGCCCGCTTTGGTTCGAGGAACCGGTGCCGCCCGACAACGTGACCGCCATGGCCGAGGTCGCGCGCCGCCAGCCGGTGCCGGTGGCCACGGGCGAGCGGCTGACCACGAAGGCCGAGTTTGCCGCCGTACTGAACGCAGGCGCCGCGAATATCCTGCAACCCGCGCTGGGCCGGGCCGGTGGTCTGTGGGAGGGGCGCAAGATCGCAGCCCTGGCCGAGGCCGCGAATGCACAGATTGCGCCGCATCTTTACGCCGGGCCTGTCGAATGGGCGGCCAATGTGCATCTCGCCGCCAGTATCTCGAATATCCTGATGGCCGAAACCATCGAGACGCGGTTTCACGCGGACCTCATCAAGGGGGCGATCACGGTGGACGACGGGTTCATCCGCCCGCCAGAGGCCCCGGGCCTCGGGATCGAGGTGGACGAAGATCTTGCCCGCGCGTATCCTTTTACGGGAAGGGGTCTGCACCTTGAAATGCAGGAAGCGCCCTGCAACTACGCCGGCGGCAACGCCTTCGCAGGCGGTGCGCCGCCGGATGGAGATTAGGCGCGACCGGGCTAGGTTCCGTCGCGATGATGTTTATCCTTGCCCCGTCGAACCTGACCAACCCCGCCGCGCTTGAGGCCCGGTCGCTGCCCAAGCAGATCTTCGGGCGTGCGACGATGATCTTTCCAAAAGGCCTTTTCGCGCGGCGCGTCTATTGGCGAATGGTGTTCGATTACTCGCTGACCCGCTATCTGATCGCGCTGGCGCCGTTTCCGGTGGCGATGGTGATCTGGCCGCATCTCGCCCTGCCGATCAGCCAGGCGCCGTTGCTGATGTTTCTCATGGTGTGGATCTTCGAAAGCAGGCTTTTGTCGATCCCGAAGAACCAACGTCCCGCGCTGGCCGATGACGACGAGATCGGGCGGGTTCTGGACCTTTTGAGTGTACGGGGACGCGCGCTTTTGACCCGCATCGCAGCGGATCGCGGCATCGAGGCCGGGGAATTGCACTTCGTCGTGGAACAATCGGAAATGGCCCGGGTGCCGCCACTGACATTCGTGTCGGTGCAGCATGAGGCAGACACGCCGCAGCTTCTGGACCTGAGCGCCGACGAACAGGAACGCATCGAAGAGACCCTGTTCGAGGGGGAACTGACCGAAGCGCGGCTCTTGCGCGTCAACTTCGCCCAAAGCACGTTCCTGCGCCAGGTCGTGCTCGACCCGCGCACGATCTCGGCCCATGCGCGGATGATGGCGCTGGCGCGGGTGTGATGGTTCCGGGGCTCTGCCCCCACCGTTGACAAGCCCATGGCTTGCCAACGCTTCCCCCGGAATATTTCAGGCCAGAAGACCGGGGCGCGGGGCGGCTAGAACCATTGGCCGGGTTCCATCAGGCCGAGGTCCATCAATTGCTGGGAATGCCATTCGAAGGGCGTCGAATTGTGCCAGGTGAAGGACCGGATATCGAAGGTGGACCCGGCATTGGTCTTGAGTGCCTTGGCGGTGCGGAAGGACGCGATGGCGGCTGTCAGGTTGTGGTGCCATGGGCAGGAATAGGTGTTGTATTCCTCATCCGAGAAGGTGTGATCGTCGCGCAGGCGCAGCCCCGGCTTGGCGCGGAAGAGCGCGATGCGGTCGATCCGGCGGCGCGCGGGGGGGATGTGCTCTTCGAAGCGCCAGCGGAGCCCGCCGAAGAAGTTCAACTGACGGTCTCGGGGGTGATTGTGATTGGCCGGATCGGGCCGCGAGAGCGCGTAATAGCCCGAGCGGTCGAGATGGGCGTCATCAAGCGACACCGCATCGGGATGCGCGTCGATATCGTCGGCATAAAGGTCGATGACATAGGTCAGCATCGCGTCGCGCCGTTCATCGGTGTGAAAGGCCAGCATCTCGCCCACTTTGCGGGTCTCGCAGAACGGGTAGAACAGGTATTCGGCGTTATAGCAGTAATAGAGCCAAAGCCCCGGCGCCGCCTCGATCACCGCGTTGACGGCGCGCGCGGTCGCGCCATCGGCCGCGGTATCATAGGGGATGCGGCGGATGCCCTTTTCAAGGTCATCGGGCAAATGCAACTCATCCGGTGCAAGCACCAGTATCTCGCGAAAGCCGGCGAACTGATGGTGGCGGATCGTGGTGTCGACCTCGACGAAATCCTCGACAAAGATCATCGCGACCGGCCCTTTGCGGAGCGCATCGCGGCCCTTCTTGAGAAAGTGATTCAGATCGTTGTAACGCATGCCTGCCCGCCTTGCGGTGTTTTGGTTAAGACTCCATGATCGGGGCTTGCATTGCAAGCGGTACGGCCGCGGTGTAATGGGAACGCCGGTTTCATGAGATCAGGGATACCCGGCGCGGTGACGAAGAAGCTCTTCATCAAGACCTATGGCTGTCAGATGAATGTCTATGACAGCGAACGCATGGCCGAGGCGCTGGGCGGGCAAGGTTACGTCGAAACGACGACGCCGGATGACGCGGATATGATCCTTCTCAACACCTGCCATATCCGGGAAAAGGCGGCCGAAAAGGTCTATTCCGAGCTTGGGCGCTACAAGGGCCTGAAGGCCGCGAAACCCGACCTGAAGATCGGGGTGGCAGGCTGCGTGGCGCAGGCCGAGGGGGCCGAGATCATGCGCCGCCAGCCGATGGTCGATCTGGTCGTGGGCCCGCAAAGCTATCATCGCCTGCCCGAGCTTGAGGCGAAGGCAGGGCAGGGGGGTAAAGCGCTCGACACCGATTTTCCGGCCGAGGACAAGTTCGATCATCTCGCCCGCCGTCCCAAGGCCGCGCGCGGGCCGACCGCGTTTCTCACCGTTCAGGAAGGCTGCGACAAGTTCTGTGCCTTCTGCGTGGTGCCCTATACCCGCGGGGCCGAGGTGTCGCGCCCGGTCGACCGCGTTTTGGGCGAAGCTCGTGACCTGGTCGAGCGCGGCGTGCGCGAGATTACCCTGCTTGGCCAGAACGTGAACGCTTATCACGGTGCCGATGGCGACGGTGAGGCGGGGCTGGCCGATCTGATCTGGAAACTGGCCGAGATCGACGGTCTGGCCCGCATCCGCTTTACCACCTCGCATCCCAACGACATGGGCGACGCGCTGATCGAGGCGCATGGCAGCTGTGACAAGCTGATGCCCTATCTGCATCTGCCGGTGCAGGCGGGGTCGGACAAGGTGCTCAAGGCGATGAACCGAAAGCACACGGCGGAAGAGTATCTGCGGGTGATCGAGCGGCTGCGTGCGGCGCGGCCCGATATCCTGCTGTCGGGGGATTTCATCGTGGGCTTTCCCGGCGAAACCGAGGCTGATTTTCAAGCCACACTCGCGCTGGTTGAAGCCGTGGGCTATGGGCAGGCCTATAGCTTCAAATACTCCACCCGCCCGGGCACGCCTGCGGCGGAACGCGCGCAGGTGGACGAAGCCGAAAAGGACGACCGCCTACAACGGTTGCAGGCGCTTCTGACCCGCCAGCAGCGCGCCGCGCAAGATGCGATGGTGGGCCGCGAGGTGTCGGTGCTCTTTGAAAAGCCGGGGCGCATCGCGGGGCAGATGGGTGGCAAGTCCGAATACCTGCATGCCGTGCACGTGCATGCGCCCGATGTGGCGCGGGGCGAGATCCGGCGGGTGAAGATCACCGAGAGTGCGGCCAATTCGCTGTGCGGGACGCTCGCTTAAGGCAGGATGCCCAGCCACACCCACGCGGTGACAATCGAGAGCGCGGTGCCGATCAGCACGGCCGAGGCGGCGACGCGCCGCGCGGCCCCGTACATGTTGGCGAAGATATAGGTGTTGATGCCAGGCGCCATGGCCGCCGTCAGAACGGCGGAGCGGAGCGCCTCATCGGGCAGGGCGGTGGCCTTGCCCATCGACCAGACGATCGCGGGATGCAGGATCAGTGACACCGCACAGACATAGAGGATCACCCGCAGGTCGCCTTCGGGGCGATAGCGGTAGAGCACGCCGCCAAGACCGAAAAGGGCGGCGGGCAGGGCGGCGCTGATGATGAGGGACAGCGCATCGTCGATCACCAAAGGCAGTGTGATACCTGACAAATTGACGATGAAACCAAGCACAATGCCAATCACGAGCGCATTTCGAAACATCGCCCGCAACACTTTGCGCGATGTCTCTGCCACACCCGCGCCCTGGTTGCGCACGATCTCCATCACCGTGACGCCGACGCCGTAGCAGAACGGCGCATGCAGGGCGACGATGGCAAAGTTCGCAGCCAGCGCATCCGTGCCATAGGCGCGTTCGGTGATGGGCAGGCCCAGCAGGACCGAGTTGGAGAAAAGCGTACAGAACCCGATGGCCACGCAATCCTCCCACGGTCGCCCGAAGATCAGCCGTGCGCCGAAGAGACCGGCCAGAAAGCCAAGCCCCGCGCCAAGATAGAAGCTGCCAAGAAGCGCGGGGTCGAAGACCGCCGTCAGGTCAAGGCGTGCGATGGCATCGAAGAGAAGGCAGGGGATGGCGAAGTTCTGGGTGAACTTCGTGAGCCCCTCGACCCCGGCATCCGAAAAGAGGTTCCGCCAGACGGCGACATAGCCGAAGCCGATGACCAGAAAGACCGGCAGAATGACCTCGATCAGGGCCTGCACAGCGCGGCCTCAGATCTCGTAGGTGATGGTCATTCCATCATATGCGGGGGTGATGTGGTCGGGTGTTTCGGCCTTCACCGTCTCGTAATCGAGGTCGATATGCATGTTGGTCAGCACCGCCCGGCGCGGTGCGGCGCGCGCGATCCATTCCAGCGAGCGTTCCAGATGCGCATGCGTCGGATGCGGAGAGCGGCGTAGCGCATCAAGCACCCAGCAATCAAGGTCCTTTACCGCCGCCCATGCTTCTTCGGTCATCTCGGAGACGTCCGGCAGATAGGCCAGATCACCGATGCGGAAGCCAAGGCTGCCGATGGACCCGTGATGCACGTCGAACGGGTTCAGCCGGATCGGGCCGCCCGCGCCCGTCACATCGAAGGGGCCTTTTATCGTGTGCAGTTCGAGAATGGGGGGATAGGGCGAATCCGCCGGTTGCACGAAGGCATAGCCGAATCGGGACAAAAGCGCCTCTTGCGTGTCGCCATCCGCCCAGACCGGAACACGGGCGCGCATGTTGAAGACGATCATGCGCAGATCGTCGATGCCATGCACGTGGTCGGCGTGGTTGTGGGTGTAAACGACCGCATCCAACTCGCCCACACCCGCATCCAGAAGCTGCGAACGCAGGTCGGGCGAGGTGTCGATGAGCACGCGGGTGGTGCCCTCATCGGTTTGCCGGGTGACCAGCATCGAACAGCGGCGGCGGTAGTTCTTGGGGTTTTGAGGGTCGCAATCGCCCCAATTCCCGCCAAGGCGCGGCACGCCGCCCGAGGACCCGCAGCCCAGAATGGTGAAGGTCAGCTGCGCCATCAGAGCACCGCCTTGGTGAAGAGCCGCTCGAAATTGGCCTCAAGCTGGACGGCGAAGGTGGGATAATCCATCTCGAACAACGCGGCCCCCACGCGCGCGGTATGCGCGGAATAGGCCGGTTCGTTGCGCTTGCCGCGATGGGGCGGCGGCGCGAGATAGGGGGCATCGGTTTCCACAAGCAGCCGGTCCACCGGTGCATCGGCGAAGATCGCGCGCAATTCGGTGGATTTGGGGAAGGCGGTGATGCCCGACATCGACAGGTAAAACCCAAGATCGAGTGCGGCCTCGGCCAGCGCCCGACCGCTTGAAAAACAGTGCATGACGCAGGTGTAGGCCCCCGCGCGATGCTCTTCGCCCAGTATGCGCGCCATGTCGTCATCGGCGTCGCGGGCATGGATGATCAGCGGCAGCCCGGTCTGCCGCGCCGCCTCGATATGGATGCGCAGGCTTTCCTGCTGCACGGCGCGGCTTTCGGCGGTGTAGTGGTAATCGAGCCCGCTTTCTCCGATGCCCACCATCTTGGGGTGCCGCGCGATCTCGACCAGTTCCGCCACGGTTGTGAGCGGTTCGTCTGCCGCGCTCATCGGGTGGGTGCCGGCGGCATAGAAGACAGGGGCATGCGCCTCGGCAATTGCGCGCACGGCGGGTTCGTTGCGAAGGCGCGTGCAGATCGTGACCATCCGTCTGACGCCAGCCTCGGCGGCGCGCCTGACAAGCGCGCCATGTTCCCCGTCGAAATCGGGGAAATCCAGGTGGCAATGGCTGTCGGTAATTGTCGGTGCGTCCATCATCTCGCCTGCCGGCGCGACAGGATGTTCGCGGCCGTCTCGTTGATCCTGAGGATCATATCGAGGATGAGGCTGGCAGGGTCAAGGTTGACAGCGAGGGCGTGGGTGGCACGGCCCGAAAGCTCTTGCTGAAGGGCGGCCCAGTCGCGCGCGGCCTGCGGGTCGGGCGAAAGGCGAGCCAGCTCCGCAGCCTCTCCCGGCGCGGCCTCTTGGGCGGGAGCGGCGCCCGAGCCGCTGCGCGCCAGACGGGCCAGAAACAGGTCGATCAGGCGTAAGGTGAGGTCCCGCCGCGCCTCGCGGCCGCGTGCACCTGCGCTGTCGGCCAGCTTGAGCACGGCGGTGCGATCGACGCGCGGCATCGACCCTGCGAGCTTGATCAGGCTGGCATAGAGGCCCGGGCCGTCTTCGCTGGCCAACCCGATGGCCGCGCCCACCGACCCGGCCGCGAGCTCCCCAAGCGCTGCGGCATCCTGCGGCCCCTCGATCCCGGCCTGTTCCAGCGCCCGCGCCAGATCGTCCGGCGCAAGCGTAGCGCAACGCAATTCGCGGCAGCGCGAGCGGATCGTAGGCAAAAGCCGCGCAGGCTGATGGCTGATCAGCAAAATCGTGCAGCGGTCCGGCGGTTCTTCCAGCAGCTTGAGAAGCGCGTTGGCGGCATTCACCGTTAACTCATCGGCGGCATCGACGATCACCACGCGCCGCCCGCCATCGGCGGCGGACATGGCGAAGAAGTTCTTCAGACCGCGCGCCTCGTCCACGCCGATCGTGGCGGGCAGGCGTTTGGTCTTGGGGTTCCAGGTCCGACGCAGAAGAAAAAGCCGCGACTCGGACCCCGCGCCGATGCGACGCGCGACGGGATGCTCGGGGTCGATGTCGAGCGTTCCGGGGGCCTCAGGCACTCCGAAGAGCCCCGCCTCTACCGGGGCCTCCGTGAGCAAGAATCGCGCGATCCGCCAGGCCAGCGTCGCCTTGCCGACCCCGCGCGGCCCGGTGATCAGCCATGCATGATGCAGCCGCCCGCCCGCATAGGCATCCAGGAAAGCGGCCTCGGCCGCCGCTTGTCCGATCAATGCGCGTGTGTCGCGGGGATGAGGCGCATCCTCAAGCCGGTCGGCTTCTGGCGGGGCGGCGTCGCTCATGCCAGAACGGCGTCCATGCGGGCCGCGATATCCGCGGCGACGCTGTCCTCGTCACGCATCCCGTCGACGATCTGAAAGCGGTCAGGATGCTCTTTCGCCAGGGCCAGAAAGCCGTCCCGCAGTTTGATCTGGAATTCAGAGCCGAAGTCCTCGAACCGGTCCTCGCCCGAATTCCGCGCCAACCCGCGCGACAACGATTGGGCCGGGTCCATGTCGATCAGGAAGGTTAGGTCCGGTTCGCGCCCGATCATCACGTCGTGCAGATCATCCACCTTGGCGCGCAGGTCACCGCGCGCGGCCCCCTGATATACCCGGGTACTGTCGGCAAAGCGGTCGCAGATCACGATGCGCCCGGCGGCCAGCGCGGGACCGATGGTCTTTTCAAGATGATCGCGCCGCGCGGCGGTGAAAAGCAGGATTTCGGTCTTGGCAGACCAGCGGTCCGGGTCGCCTTGCAGGACGAGCGCGCGGATTTCCTCCGCTCCCGGTGAGCCGCCCGGTTCGCGGGTCAGGACAACCTCATGGCCCTCGGCGCGCAGCTGTTCAGCCAGAAGCCTGGCCTGCGTGGATTTACCCGACCCGTCGATGCCCTCAAAGCTGATGAAAAGTCCCTTTCGGGCGGGCTCGTCGCTCACGATGCGTCCTGCGGCCCGGCATTGAGGCGTGCGAACAGATACATCGCGGCCGCTGTTACCTTAACCATGAAGCCGCCCGGTTCGACCGAGGATGCGGCCACCAGCGGCACGCGTACTTCGGGCAGTTCATCGCGGG
>JABDPT010000155.1 GCA_013042605.1 Paracoccaceae bacterium | reverse complement strand
ATCGTTTCCTTGTTTTGCACAAGGAACTGGATGCGGATGACGGAGAACTGACGCGAACACGCAAAGTGCGTCGGCGGATCATCGAAGAGAAATTCGCCGATCTTATCGCAGCACTCTATGACGGTTCGCCAAGCGTTTCGACGGTGACGGAAGTAACCTATGAGGACGGTCGCAAGGGTAGCATCAAGGCGACGCTTGAATTGCGGGACGCCGCGGTCCAGGCGGTGTCCCCCGCAAAGGTCGCGGCAGAATGAATTCAGTGATCCATGTCTTGCGGTTGTCGGGGTGTTTCGGGCTGGTCATGGATCGGCACAAGCCGGGTCTCTTCGGCGGTGTTGTCCTGGCCAAACAGCATGTCGACGAGATTGTCGATGATGTCCTGAAGTGCGTCGGTTTTCTGAGCCATAGCGCGGTGTCCCCCTCCGGTTCGTACTCCTGTTACGTTGCGAGTGTGCCGGTCAGATCATTAAAAACTGACGGACCCACCGTTCGGAGGGGGCTGCAATGAAGGACACACCAGAGGGCTACGTCACCGAAGATGGCCGCCAGATCGGCGGCGTCATCATGGAGATGAAGAACATTACCCTGCGATTTGGTGGGGTTACGGCGATCAAGGACATCAGCTTTGACGTGCGCGAGGGCGAGGTGCGCGCCATCATCGGGCCGAACGGCGCTGGCAAGTCGAGCATGCTGAATGTGATCAACGGGTTTTATCATCCGCAGGAAGGCGAGATCTGGTTTCGCGGTGAACGGCGCCCGTCGATGAAGCCCTATGAGGTGGCGCGCCAAGGCATCGCGCGGACGTTTCAGAACATCGCGCTTTTCAAGGGGATGAGCACGCTCGACAACATCATGACGGGCCGGAACACGATGATGAAATCGGGGCTTCTGGCGCAAGCGATCTGGCGCGGGAAGGCTGAGGCGGAAGAGCTTTTCCATCGTGAGCAGGTCGAGAAAGTCATTGATTTCCTTGAGATTCAGCACATTCGCAAGACCCCGGTAGGGCGCCTGCCCTATGGCTTGCAAAAACGGGTGGAGCTGGGTCGCGCGCTGGCCGCCGAGCCCAAGCTTTTGCTGCTGGACGAACCGATGGCAGGTATGAACGTCGAAGAGAAAGAGGACATGAGCCGCTTTATCCTTGATGTGAATGACGAATTCGGAACGACCATCATCCTGATCGAACATGACATGGGGGTCGTGATGGACATTTCCGACCGGGTCGTTGTGATGGATTACGGCAAGAAAATCGGCGATGGCGTGCCCGAAGAGGTGCGCAATAATCCCGATGTGATCGACGCGTATCTGGGGGTGGCGCATGACTGAACCGGCCGGCACAACGCGTACACAACCCGTAAACAACCCGTACACCGGAGGGTGCACATAATGGAGTTGCTCTACAAGATTTTCGCAGAGCCATTCGTGGAGATGTTCGCGGCCCCCGACTTCCTGTTGCAGGTGCTGTGGGAGGGTCTGGTTTCGGGTATCCTTTATGCGCTGATCGCGCTGGGCTTTGTCCTGATCTTCCGGTCAAGCCGCATCTTCAATTTCGCCCAAGGCATCATGGTGGTGTTTGCCGCGCTCACGCTTGTGGGGTTTCACGAGATGGGCGTGCCGGCGTGGCTGGCGGTTCTTCTGACGCTGGGCGTCATGCTGGTTCTGGCCATCGGGATCGAACGGATCGTTCTGCGACCGCTGGTGAACCAGCCCGATATCATCCTGTTCATGGCGACCATCGGGATCACCCTGTTTCTGGTGGGGTCGGGCGAGATCATCTTTGGCGGCGAGAACAAGCAGATGATTTCCGACGAGTTGGGCATGCCCGACGGGTCGCTTTTGCTTGAACCGTGGGGCGGGCTTTTGATCCTCGAGGCGCGCGACATCACCGTGGTCATCGGCGCGGCGTTGATGGTGGTGGCGCTTTTGGTGTTTCTCAACCGGTCGAAGATGGGTCGCGCGATCCGGGCCTTGGGTGACGACCATCAGGCGGCTCTGTCGGTGGGCATTTCGCTGACGACGATCTGGGTCCTGGTATGGTTCCTGGCCGGCATCATCGCGCTGATGACCGGCATCGCCTGGGGCAGCCGCGCGGGCGTGAGTTTCGCGCTTGAGATCATCGCTTTGAAGGCCTTGCCGGTGCTGATGCTGGGCGGCCTTGAATCAATCACCGGCGCAATAGTCGGGGGTATTTCCATCGGATTGTTGGAGAAATTGTTCGAAATCTACTGGGGTCAGCCGCTTTTGGGTGGCTCGACCGAGGCGTGGTTTGCCTATGTGCTGGCGCTTGTGGTTCTCTTGTTCCGTCCGCAGGGCCTGTTTGGGGAGAAGATCATTGAGCGCGTGTAAGCAACAGGAGTGTCGTGGGTGAGTTCGGTGCGCGCCTTTTATTCCGCATTGCCGGTCATCCTGATCGTGATCGGGATGCTGCAACTCGTTCTGGGTCTTGGTGAGATTTATCAAAATCAGGTTTCGATCGGGATGGGGGAACCGATCCCGGCGCAGCGGTGGTTTCTGATGTCGGCGTACATCCGCGTGGTCGCCGATGCGTTCTGGACGATTGGGTTTGCGGCCGTCGTGGCGGCGGCCGCCGCGTATCTTGAGACCATGCACGAAGCAGGGCGGGGGTACAGCGCATGACCCATGCGTCCCGCATCGGTGTGATCGTCATCGACTGTCAGACAGAGGATCTGACGGATGCGACCGCGTTCTGGTCGGCGGCCTTGGGCAAGGATGGCAAGATCGACGAACGCGGGAAATACGCGGTGTTCGACGATCATCGGGGCTATCCCCGCGTGTTGTTGCAGGCAGTGGATCACGCCCCGCGCGTTCACTTGGATATCGAAACCGATGACCGCGACGCGGAATGCGCGCGGCTTGTCGGGCTGGGCGCCCGCGAGGTCGAGCGTGTGCAAAGTTGGATTGTGATGGAGGCCCCGACGGGGCACCGGTTTTGTCTGGTAAAGCCGCAGGGAAACGATTTCCCGGGTGACGCGGCAAATTGGGGGACGGCGTAATGAGTTCAAAGACAGTCAGGCCAGTGATCTGGTTCGTCGCGGCAGCGGTGTTTTGCGCGGGCTGCGGGGTTTATTTCGACATGGCGCGCGCGTTTCAGGCGACCATCGCGTCGGGCGTGGTGCCGCTGAGCGGCGACATGCAGACGCTGGAACTTGGGGTTGCACTTAACTTCGCCGCCGCGCTGATCGCCGCCTTCTGCGCGGTCATGTCATTCTTCATCGGCGTCTTTCGCTGGCGGCGTGGCAGCATCTGGCGTGGGTCGCACTGATGCAGAGCGCCGCAGCCCAGATCACGGAGGATCGCGTGTCGGAGAATTGGCCGATGATCTGTGCGGCGCTTGGCGTTGTGGTGAGCGGCGTGCTTTGCGTGGTGGCGCTGGCGGCGGCGGTCTTTCTGACCGTGCTGGTCGGCACCATCCTTGGCACGGGCGAGATGCTTTGGTTCCTTCCGATTGCAGCGCTGCTTTGCGTGGCCGCGTTTCTGCCGTTCTGGGCGATCCGGGTGTTCTGGAAGGCCAACGCGTCCTTGCCCGATGCCGACGCGCCGAACCTGCGCGCATCCGCCAGGAAGCTGCGGGTCTGGGCCTCAGTCCTTCTCACGCTCTGGCTGCTCGGGGCCGGGGTATCCGCCACGCAAGCCGGGCTGACAGGCGAAGAGATCGGCTGGAACCTTGCGATCCTGGCGCTTGCCGCGACGCCGATCTGGCTGCTTGGCGGTCTTTTGAACAACACAAACTCGCCCATCGGGCCGCATCTGGAAAAGGCTGACTGATGCTTTACCGCACATCCGGACAGTTCAAGACCACCTACCGCGCCGATCAGGCCCTGTTCCCGATCCGGCAAGATGCGTTTCTGCTTGGGGTGATCCTGCTTTTTGCCTGGGTGATTCTGCCGTTCACTGCCAGTGAGTTCGCGTTTCAGACACTGCTGATCCCGGTGCTGATCTATGCGCTTGCGGCGACGGGGTTGAACATTCTGACGGGCTATGCCGGGCAGTTGAGCCTTGGGACCGGGGCTTTCATGGGCGTCGGTGCCTATGCCTGTTACAAGATGATCACGATCTTCCCCGAGATGAACCTGCTTCTGGCGGTGCTGATGTCGGGCTTCTTTTCGGCCGGTGTCGGCGTGATGTTCGGCCTGCCCAGTTTACGCATCAAGGGGTTCTATCTGGCGATTGCCACCTTGGCGGCGCAGTTCTTCCTGATCTGGCTTTTCGAGAAATGGGCCTGGCTTTACAACTACAATGCCAGCGGGGCGATCCAGGTGCCCAATGTCGATATCTTCGGCATCGCGGTGGCCGGGCCGCTCGCGTCGTCGCAAACCCAGTACTATTTCGTACTGATCGTGGTCACGTTGCTGACGATACTGACGATCAACCTGACGCGCGGCTCGCTTGGCCGGTCGTGGAAAGCCGTTCGCGACATGGATATCGCGGCTGAACTGATCGGGATCAACCTGCTGAAGGCCAAGCTGATGGCCTTCGCGGTGTCGTCCTATATTGTCGGCGTGTCGGGTGCGTTGTTCGTGTTCCTCTGGCGCGGGGCGGCGGAGCCGAACCTTTTCGATATCGAGCTGTCGTTCCGCGTGCTCTTCATCGCGATCATCGGCGGGCTCGGGTCGATCCTTGGCAACTATCTTGGCGCGATTCTGATCGTCGCCCTGCCGGTCATTCTGAATACCGTGCCCGGCGTCATCGGGCTTGAGATCAAGTCGGCCACGGTCGAGCATATCAACGTGATGATTGTTGGTGCGCTGATCGTGTTCTTCCTGATCGTCGAACCGCATGGGCTGGCCCGGCTTTGGGCGCTGATCCGCGAGAAACTCATTATCTGGCCGTTCCCGCATTAGGGCCGGCCCAATACCGTGAACTTCAATGGGAGGAAGACAATGAAACACTTTAAGACACTGGCGCTTGCCGGGGCGGTCGCCGCAATGGGCGTGGGCCCGGTTCTGGCGCAGGAGATTTATGCCCCCAACCTCAGCTATCGCACCGGGCCGTTCGCGGCGACGGGTATTCCGCTGATGAACGGGCAAAAGGACTATATCGAAATGCTGAACGCGCGCGATGGTGGCATTGGCGGCGTGGCAATCAATTTCGATGAGTGCGAGACGGGATATTCCACCGAAAAAGGCGTGGAATGCTATGAGCGCACCAAGGAACGTGCGGTCGTGACCCAGCCGTGGTCGACCGGTATCACGCTTCAGGTGCTGCCGAAGACGAATGTCGACCAGATCCCGATCCTTGCCCCCGGTTACGGCTTCTCACCGATGTCGGATGGCAAGACGTTCCAGTGGGCGTTCAACCCGCCTGCATCCTATTGGGACGGGATGAGCATGATCCTGCAAGAAATCTCTGGCGGCGATCTGTCGAGCCTCGCGGGCAAGAAAATCGCGCATCTGCATCTTGACCACCCGTATGGCAAGGAACCGCTTCCGCTTCTCGAAGCGATGGGCGAGGCGCATGGTTTTGAAGTGCTGCCGATCCCGGTCGGCATTTCCGAGATGCAGAACCAGTCGGCCCAGTGGCTTCAGATCCGCCGCGAACGCCCCGATTACGTGATCATGTGGGGCTGGGGTGCGATGAACGCCGGGGCCATCACCGAAGCGGTCAAGACACGCTATCCGATGGATCAGTTCATCGGTGTCTGGTGGTCGGGGCATTCCGATGACCTGCAGCTTGTCGGCGAAGACGGCAAAGGCTACCGCGCCATTTCCTGGTCGCTTCCCAACCCGGACGCGCCTGTGATGGCCGATATCCGCACGCATGTGTTCGACAAGGGCAAGTCCCTTGCCGGTGAGGAAGAGCTGAACGAGGTGTTCTATGGCCGCGGTGTCATCATCTCGGCCATCCTGGCCGAGGGCATTCGCGTGGCGCAGGAAATGCACGGCACGGGCGAGATTTCGGCCGCACATCTGCGCGATGGTCTGGCCAATCTGAACTTCTCGGCCGAACGTATCGACGAGCTTGGATTGACCGGCATGATGGCGCCCTTCTCGACCAACTGCGCCGATCATACCGGCCATTCGGGTGGCTGGATGATCGAATGGGACGGATCGGCCTTCGTTCAGGCGTCCGACCTTCTAAGCGCGGATCGCGCCGCGATCGAACCGCTCGAGGCCGAAAAAGCCGCCGAATACGCAGCGGCCAATGCACCGTGGCCGATGAACGAGGCCTGCGAGGCGATGTAAGCCATACGCCCCCGGCCGCGCCGCGTGGCCGGGGGACCTATTTCTGACCGGGATCACTGATCAATGCTGGACGCCGCCCCCTCTGACGAGGCTCTTCTCGAGGTCAACAATATCGAGGTGATCTATGATCACGTGATCCTCGTTCTCAAGGGTGTGTCCCTTGCGGTCCCCAAAGGCGGGATCACGGCCCTTTTGGGTGGCAACGGGGCGGGCAAGACCACGACGCTCAAGGCGATCTCGAACCTGCTGCGGTCGGAACGCGGCGAAGTGACCAAGGGGACCATTCGCTATCGCGGCGAAAGCATTCAGGAAATGGATGCCGCGACCATGGTCAAGAAGGGTGTCATACAGGTGATGGAAGGGCGCCACTGTTTCGAACATCTCACGGTCGAGGAAAACCTCATGACGGGCGCCTATACCCGGCGGGACGGGCGCGCCGAGATCGAGAAGGATCTCGACCTTGTCTACACCTATTTTCCGCGCCTGAAGGAACGTCGCAAAAGCCAGGCGGGCTATACCTCGGGCGGCGAGCAACAGATGACGGCGATTGGCCGCGCGCTGATGAGCCGGCCCGAGACCATCCTGCTTGACGAACCCTCGATGGGTCTGGCGCCGCAGCTGGTCGAAGAGATCTTTACGATTGTGAAGAACCTCAACGAACAGGAAGGGGTGAGCTTTCTGCTCGCCGAACAGAACACCAACGTGGCGCTACGTTTCGCGCATTACGGGTATATCCTCGAATCCGGTCGGATCGTGATGGATGGCCCGGCTGCGGACTTGCGCGAAAACCCCGATGTGAAGGAATTTTACCTTGGCGTCTCGGATGAGGGGCGAAAGTCCTTCCGCGACGTGCGCAGCTATCGCCGCCGAAAGCGCTGGCTGAGCTAAGCGATGTCCGCCGCCCCCTTCTTCTGGCCAGAAATATCCCCGCCGGAGGCCATCGCGACGCGCAAAGCGCGGCGCAAATCAATCGTGTGCCGCCGCAGGCGGCTCCGGTCAGGACCGCGCGGTTTCGGCCTTGATCTCGGCAATCCGGGCCAGCGCTTCCTCGCGCGTGTTGCGGATATTCGGACGGAACCCCTGGCTTTCGGCGCGCATGCGGATGTCGGCCTCGGTCTCGGACCCGGCCGCATAGCGCACCGACCCAAGCGATGCGGCGATGTTCAGGTTTCGGCCCCGGCGCGCGTATTGCACCCAAGCCTCGGGATTGATCCGGCAGCCGTTGTAATTGACGAGGAAGTACCACTTCCGATCCGTCTTGCGGATCAGCTCTTCGATATAGTCGTAGAAGTCGTCGACATCGCGGGCGTGGTGGAAGGTGAAGTCCGAGAAATCCACCTCCATGATCCGGTCTTCCATCAGGAATTCGATCCGTTCCACGAAATCCGCGCGGGTGTAATTCGGCGTGTGGACGATCTTGGCCCGCCGCTTGCTCGGCATCGTGGCCAGTCGGGCAATGGCCGCGTCGCGGTCGGTAAAGAGGTTCGGGTCAAAGGCTTCGGTGCCTGCGTCACGCTCGATCTGGCGCCGGGTTTCGGGCGATGCGTCATAGCGCACCGACGCCATCGAATGCGCGAGGTTGAGCGTCTTGCCGCGCCGCGAAAACGCGATCCAGGCCGCGGGGTCGATGCGGCAGCCCTGATAGTTGACCAGAAAGAACCACAGATCTTCGCCGCTTTGCGCGATCCGATCTTCGGCGCGGTCGTAAAAGGCGTTCACATCCGCGGAATTGTGGAAATGGACATGGCTGAGATCGACCTCGAACACCTCTTTTTCGGGATGAAAGGTCAGGCGCGTGTCGATGCCTTCGGGGGTGAATTCGATTTCGTCGACGGTGCTGTCGGTCTGGGCCATGTCGCGCCCTCCTTTAGCAGGCCGGCGACGTTGCGCCGGGTTCGGTTGGGCATTCGTTTATTATGCTGCAGTGCAACATTCAACTGCGCAACCTGTCGCGGAGGCACTATTCCAGTCAAAAACTGGATAAATAACCACTCAAAGGGGCAAAATGTCAGAATATTTCGATAGGCTCGAAACCCGAACAGCCGATGAACGCGCTGCGGATCAAGGCAAGATGCTGCAGGTGCAAACGGATCGGGCACGTGCGTTGCCCGGTTATTCTGCTGTGTTCGAGGGGGTGGACCCGGTTCGCATCGACCACCCCGACGCATTGGTCAACCTGCCGGTTCTGCGCAAGGGCGCGCTGCTTGGCGCGCAAAAGCCCGGCATGCCGTTCGGCGGGTTCGCGGCGCATGCGGCATCGGGGTTCGATCATGTCTTCCAATCGCCGGGCCCGATTTATGAACCCGGTCAGACCAGCACGGACTGGTGGCGGTTCGGGCGGTTTCTGCATGCGCTGGGCCTTGGTTCGGGCGACATCATCCAGAACTGTTTCAGCTATCACATGACGCCTGCGGGCATGATGTTCGAAAACGGCGCGCGGGCGGTTGGGGCCACCGTGTTTCCCGCCGGGGTCGGCCAGACCGAGTTGCAGGTTCAGGCGGCGCATCATCTGGGGGTGACGGCCTATGCGGGCACGCCCGACTATCTCAAGACCTTGCTTGAGGCTGCGGATGCTGCGGATCTTCCACTTCAGATCATCCGGGCGGCGGTGAGCGGTGGCGCACTTTTCCCGTCGCTGCGGCAGGCCTATGCGGATTGTGGGATCACCTGTTTGCAGTGTTATGGCACCGCCGATCTGGGCAACATCGCTTATGAAAGTCCGGCACAGGAAGGGTTGATCGTCGATGAAGGTGTGATCGTCGAAATCGTGCGCCCGGGCACCGGCGACCGTGTGCCCGAAGGCGAAGTGGGCGAGGTGGTGGTGACATCGCTGACACCCGATTATCCGCTGATCCGTTTTGCCACCGGGGATCTGTCGGCGGTGATGACGGGGCAAAGCCCATGTGGGCGTACCAATATGCGCATCAAGGGCTGGATGGGGCGCGCGGACCAGACCACCAAGATCAAGGGCATGTTCGTGCGCCCCGAACAGGTGGCCGAATTCGTCGCCCGCCATGATGAGGTTTCGCGCGCCCGGGTCATCGCCACGCGCGAGAACGAGCAGGACGTGATGACCGTTCAGATCGAGACCGAGATTTGCGAGCCCGAGCGCTTTGCCAAGGCCATTTCCGACACGCTGAAATTGCGCGGCACCGTGGAACTGGTCGCCCCCGGTAGCCTGCCGAATGATGGCAAGGTCATCGACGATCAGCGCAGTTACGACTAGCTGGCGGCCCCGATAGGAGTCGAACCTATGACCTACCGCTTAGGAGGCGGTTGCTCTATCCGCTGAGCTACGGGGCCGGCGCCCCGAGTTGTCGCGGCAAAGCCAAGGCATTTCAACCCTGTGGTCGCGGCGTGACATTGGCGCGCAGGATTTGTTAGCGATAACGTATCTGCGTGACCGGTGAATAACCCTGCGATAGAGTGACGGCACATAAGACCCAAGCCAGGAACGCGGCGCCATGAACGACGAGACCCAGACCGATCCCACCCGACCGCTGACGCTTCGCGATGTGTCCGAAGCGTCGGGTGTATCCGAGATGACAGTCAGTCGGGTATTGCGCAACCGCGGGGACGTGTCCGAGGCGACCCGCGAACGTGTTCTGGAAGCGGCGCGCAGTCTTGGCTATGTGCCCAACCAGATCGCCGGTGCGCTTGCCTCGAGCCGGGTGAACCTCGTCGCCGTCATCATCCCCAGCCTGTCGAACATGGTCTTTCCCGAGGTGATGACCGGGATCAGCCAGATCCTTGACGAGACGCCCCTCCAGCCCGTGGTGGGTGTGACGAATTACAGCCCCGAACGTGAGGAAAAGGTTCTTTACGAGATGCTGTCCTGGCG
>JABDPT010000153.1 GCA_013042605.1 Paracoccaceae bacterium | reverse complement strand
GGGCAGCATGAGGGACCGCTGCCGCTGGCGGGGCGGGTGATTGCGGCGGTTTCGATCCCGGTTGTGCTGTTTCAGGCATTGGGGATCCTGTCGGCGGCGGCGTTTCCCGGTTTGGGCTGGCCGCGCTGGACCGGGTGGGCCGCGCTGGGGGTGAGCGTTCTGACGCTGGTGCTTAACACCATCACCCCGTCGCCGCGCGAGCGGGCGGTCTGGGCGCCGGTCGCGCTGGTCATGGCCGGGCTTGCCGGATATGTGATGATCGTCACGATGGGGCGGGCGTAACCCCCCATCAACGGGCCGCCGACCGGAGGAGACATGGCCGAAACCCCCAATATCCTGATCCTGATGGTCGATCAGCTCAACGGCACGCTGTTTCCCGATGGCCCCGCCGACTGGCTGCATGCGCCAAACCTCAAACGGCTCGCGGCGCGGTCGACGCGGTTCGCCAATGCCTATACCGCCAGCCCGCTTTGCGCGCCGGGGCGGGCAAGCTTCATGTCCGGGCAGTTGCCGTCGCGCACGCGGGTCTATGACAACGCGGCCGAATTTGCCTCGGACCTGCCCACCTATGCCCACCACCTGCGGCGTGCGGGCTATCACACCTGTCTTTCGGGCAAGATGCATTTCGTGGGGCCGGACCAGCTGCACGGGTTCGAAGAGCGGCTGACCACCGATATCTATCCGGCCGATTTCGGCTGGACGCCGGACTATCGCAAGCCGGGCGAGCGGATCGACTGGTGGTATCACAACATGGGGTCGGTGACCGGGGCCGGGGTGGCCGAGACCAGTAACCAGATGGAATATGACGATGAGGTCGCCCATCACGCCAGCGCGAAACTCTATGATCTGGCGCGTGGCGGCGATGCGCGGCCCTGGTGTCTGACGGTCAGTTTCACGCATCCGCATGATCCCTACGTCGCGCGGCGGCGGTTCTGGGACCTTTACGAGGATTGCGCCCATCTGCTGCCCGAAGTGCCGGCGATGGACTATGCCGATCATGACCCGCACGCGCAGCGGATCTTCGACGCGAACGACTGGCGCAATTTCGACATCACCGAAGACGATATCCGCCGATCGCGCCGGGCCTATTTCGCGAACATCTCGTATCTTGATGAAAAGATTGGCGATTTGCTTGATGTGCTGGAGCGGACGGGGCAGGAGGCGGTGATCGTTTTCGTGTCCGATCACGGCGATATGCTGGGCGAGCGGGGGCTGTGGTTCAAGATGTCCTTCTATGAGGGGTCGGCCCGCGTGCCCCTGATGATCGCGGCCCCCGGCATGGCGCCGGGGCGCGTGGCGGCGCCGGTGTCGACCATCGACCTTTGTCCGACGCTGTGCGAGATCGCAGGCGTGTCGATGGAGGCGGTGGCCCCCTGGACGGAAGGCGAAAGCCTTGTGCCGCTGGGGCAGGGCGCGGAGCGGACGAGCCCCGTTGCGATGGAATATGCCGCCGAGGGGTCGAATGCGCCGCTGGTGTCGCTGCGCTATAGGCGGTGGAAGTACAACCGCTGTGTGTTGGACCCCGATCAGCTTTTCGATCTGGAGGCGGACCCGCAGGAACGGGTCAATCTGGCGGATGACCCGGCCCATGCCGGAACCCTGACGGCGCTGAAGGCGAAATCCGAGGCGCGCTGGGACCTTGAGCGGTTCGATGCGGAGGTGCGCGAAAGCCAGGCGCGGCGCTGGGTGGTCTATGAGGCGCTGCGTGAGGGGGCCTATTATCCGTGGGATTACCAGCCGTTGCAGAAAGCGTCGGAGCGGTACATGCGCAATCACATGGACCTTAACGTGCTCGAAGAGAGCAAGCGGTTTCCGCGCGGGGAGAGCGAGTGACGGCGGAGCTTCCGGGGCTGGTCTATTTCGGTCTGGCGTGCCTTGCCGCGCTGTTTCAGTCGGCGCTGGCGATGGGCGCGCCGCTGGGCCAATGGACGCTGGGCGGGATGTATCCCGGGCGCCTGCCCGCACCGCAGCGTGCGGCGGCGGCGGTGCAATCGACGCTGCTTTTGGCGATGGGAATGGTGATCGCGGGTGCTGCGGGGCAGGTCGGATGGGAACCGCCGCGCTGGGCGGTCTGGGGGACGGTGGCGATCAACGCGATTTCGGTGGTCGGCACTCTCGTCACACCGTCGCCGCAGGAGCGCAGGCTTTGGGCGCCGGTGACCTTGGCGATGCTGGCGGCGGCGGGGTTCGTGGCCTTCGTGACGCGCGGTTGACCCAATCGAGCGCCTGCGGCGCGCACCCTTGTCTCGGGTCCCGCCTTTCAGGCCGGCCCCTCGGTTTTCGCCTTCGGCGGGAATATTTGGGGCCAGAAGACGGGCCGGGGCGCGCAAGCCGGAAAAAGGCTTGTGAAACAATGGGCAGTGGCCTGCGCCCAAACGTCCCGTCTGGGCGTAAAACCGCCCCCCCTTGCATTGACCGTCCCACGGGGCGGGAGTAGGTGTTGTGCAGCCAATAACAGCTTGGGAGCCGTGTGGTGGACATCCTGCTTGGGGAATACCTGCCGATCCTTATTTTTCTGGGCCTTGCGATTGCGCTGGGTCTTGTTCTGATCCTGGCGGCTGCCGTTCTGGCGGTGCGCAACCCGGACCCTGAAAAGGTGTCGGCCTATGAATGCGGATTCAATGCCTTCGACGATGCGCGGATGAAGTTCGACTCGCGGTTTTACCTCGTGGCGATCCTCTTCATCATCTTCGATCTGGAGATCGCGTTTCTGTTCCCATGGGCCGTGGCCTTCGGCGGGATGACGGATGTCGCGTTCTGGTCGATGATGGTCTTTCTGGCCGTCCTCACGGTCGGCTTCGCCTATGAGTGGAAGAAGGGAGCGCTGGAATGGGAGTAGCTGCCACCGCAGGCCCCGACAAGGAAGTCGCCACGCAGGCCCTGAACCGCGAGTTGCAGGACACGGGCTTTCTCGTCACGTCGACCGAAGACATCATCAACTGGGCGCGCACCGGGTCGCTGCACTGGATGACCTTTGGTCTTGCCTGTTGCGCGGTCGAGATGATGCATACCTCGATGCCGCGTTACGATGCCGAACGGTTCGGGATCGCCCCGCGCGCCAGCCCGCGCCAGTCGGACCTGATGATCGTGGCCGGCACGCTGACCAACAAGATGGCGCCCGCCTTGCGCAAGGTTTACGACCAGATGCCCGAGCCGCGTTACGTGATTTCGATGGGATCCTGCGCCAATGGCGGGGGCTATTATCACTATAGCTACAGCGTTGTGCGCGGCTGTGACCGGATCGTGCCGGTGGATATTTACGTGCCGGGTTGCCCGCCGACGGCGGAGGCGCTGCTTTACGGGCTTTTGCAGCTTCAGCGCAAGATCCGCCGCACCGGCACCATCGCCCGCTGAGCCAGACAAAGAGGAACGCCCATGTCCGAGGCCCTGACCGAGCTTGGCACCCATATCGAGGCCAAGCGCACCGATTGCGTGCTGAACTGGCATATCGCGCATGGCGAATTGACGATGCAGATCACGCCGTCGTCTTTCGTCAGTTTCGTCGAATTTCTGAAATCCGACCGCAATTGCCGGTTCTCGACCCTGGTGGATATCACCGCGGTCGACCACCCCGAGCGCGAGGCGCGGTTCGATGTCGTTTATCATTTCCTGAGCATGTATCAGAACCAGCGGATCCGTTTGAAACTGGCGGTGCGGGAAGAGGATATGGTGCCGTCGATCATTTCGGTGCATCCCAGCGCGAACTGGTTCGAACGCGAGGTGTTCGACATGTTCGGCATTCTCTTTACCGGGCATCCCGACCTTCGGCGCATTCTGACCGATTACGGGTTTCGCGGGCATCCCTTGCGCAAGGATTTCCCGACCACGGGCTATACCGAGGTGCGCTATGACGAGGCGCAGAAGCGCGTGGTCTATGAGCCGGTGAGCCTTGTGCAGGAATACCGGCAGTTCGACTTCATGAGCCCGTGGGAAGGGGCCGATTACATCCTTCCCGGCGATGAAAAGCCCGAAGAGACGGCGGGGTAGGCGGCGTGGGCGGCGGCGCACTTTTCTCGCTTCTGATCATGGGGCTTCTGGTGGCCTATCCGTTTTCGCGGATCCTGCCGCGCGTGGGGCTGAACCCGTGGATATCGCTGGTGGCGGTGATCCCGATCGGGGCGGTGGTCCTGCTTTGGGTCGTGGCGTTCCGGACGTGGAAGGACTGAGGCGATGGGCGAGCCGACCGTGATGTTCTGCACCGGGGCCACGAAGGCGGGGACCAGTTGGTTGCACGCCTATCTCGAGGGGCATCCGGAGTGCCATTTCCGGTCGATCAAGGAATTGCATTACTTCGATGCGCTCGATGAGGGTCGGCTGGACCGGCGGGCGGCGCAGATTGCGGCGGCGCGCGAGGCGCTGGCCGACAAGCGTGCGGCGGCGCCGATGTTCAAGCGGCGCAAGCTGGCGGCGCGGATTGCTGACCACGACGCCTATCTGTCGGTGCTTGAGCGGGGGACGGAGGATTGCGACGCCTATCTTGGGTATCTTTGCGACGGCGTCGGTCGGGCGCGGGTCGTGGGCGATGTGACACCGGCTTACGGGCTTTTGAGCGCCGAACGGCTGGCGGCGATGGCGCGGATGGCGTCGGATGTGCGCTTTGTCTATCTGCTGCGCGACCCGGTGGACCGGCTTTGGAGCCATGTGCGCATGATGGCCGCGCGGCGGTCCGACAGCGGGAAAGTGGACCCGGCGCGGGCGGCGAATATCCTGAAGCGGACGATTTCGGGGGAGGAAACCCAGATCGTGCGGCGGAGCGACTATCAGGGGGCGCTTGAGACGCTGTTTGCGGCGGTGCCGCAGGCGAGGCGTTTGGTGGCCTTCTATGAAGACCTCTTTACCGGTGACGCGGTGGCGCGCATCTGTGCGCATCTGGGTATTTCCGCGCAGCCCGCACCCGTGGACGCGGTGGTGCATGGCGGTCAGCCGCTTGAGATGACAGGGGAGCAGCGGCGTGCGGCGCGTGACTGGCTGGCCCCGCAATATGACTTTGTGACCGCGACGCTGGGCGATGTGCCCGCGCGCTGGCAAACCGACCTGGCAAAGGTGTGAGATCATGGACGGAAATTTCGACGACGCCCTGACCGGCGAACAGAAGATCCGGAACTTCAACATCAACTTCGGGCCACAGCACCCGGCGGCGCATGGCGTGCTGCGGCTGGTGCTGGAGCTGGATGGCGAGATCGTGGAACGCTGCGACCCGCATATCGGTCTGCTGCATCGCGGGACCGAAAAGCTGATGGAAAGCCGGACCTATCTGCAAAACTTGCCGTATTTCGACCGGCTGGATTACGTGGCCCCGATGAACCAGGAACATGCCTGGTGCCTGGCCATCGAGAAACTAACAGGCGTTGAAGTGCCGCGGCGGGCGTCGCTGATCCGGGTGCTGTATTCCGAGATCGGGCGGGTGCTGAACCATTTGCTGAACGTGACCACGCAGGCAATGGACGTGGGCGCGCTGACGCCGCCGCTTTGGGGGTTCGAAGAGCGTGAAAAGCTGATGATCTTTTACGAGCGGGCCTGCGGGGCGCGCTTGCATGCGGCCTATTTCCGCCCCGGCGGGGTGCATCAGGACCTGCCGCCCGAGCTGATCGACGATATCGACACCTGGGCGGATGAATTCCCCGGCGTTCTGGACGATATCGACGGGCTGTTGACCGAGAACCGGATTTTCAAGCAGCGGAATGCGGATATTGGCGTGATCACCGAAGCCGAGGCGCTCGACTGGGGGTTTTCGGGGGTGATGGTGCGCGGGTCGGGCATGGCATGGGACCTGCGGCGTGCGCAGCCCTATGAATGCTATGACGAGTTCGAGTTCCAGATCCCCGTCGGCAAGAACGGCGATTGTTATGACCGCTATCTCTGCCGGATGGCCGAGATGCGGGAATCGGTGAAGATCATCAAGCAGGCGTGCGAAAAGCTGCGTAACGAGCCGGGCGATGTGCTGGCGCGGGGCAAGATCACACCGCCGCCGCGGGGCGAGATGAAGACGTCGATGGAGGCGCTGATCCATCACTTCAAGCTTTATACCGAAGGCTTTCACGTGCCCGAGGGCGAGATTTACGCCGCGGTCGAGGCGCCCAAGGGCGAGTTCGGGGTGTATCTGGTGGCCGATGGGACCAACAAACCCTACCGCGCCAAGCTGCGCGCGCCGGGCTTCCTGCATTTGCAGGCGATGGATCATGTCGCCGTCGGGCA
>JABDPT010000248.1 GCA_013042605.1 Paracoccaceae bacterium | reverse complement strand
GGTGAACGTTGCCAGATCATAGAAGTCAGCCACCACATCGTCCCGCGTGATCGCGCCCGTCGCCAGCCAGAGCGCGCCCATGGCGACCGAGAAGGCGATGACCGTAAGCGGGGTGATGGGCAGCAGGATGAATGCGGCCGAGACCAGCGTGCGCCCGGTATAGATCGTCGCCAGCAGGTATTTCTTGGGAAAGTGATTGCCCGCCCAGCCCGCCAGAAGCGTGCCGCCGATATTGGCCAGTCCGATGACCGAAATCGCGACGGCGCCAAGGGCCGAGGTCGTGCTGACGCCCATGTTGTCAAGCAGGCCGCCGGGTGCGATGGGGCCGCACATTTCGGTGACGAAGGCGGGGAAGTGGGCGGTGATGAAGCCAAGCTGATAGCCGCAGGAGAAAAAGCCGATGAAGATCAGCGTGAAGGACGGGTCGCGGAAGGCACGAGTGAGAACGGCGCGAAGCGTTTCTTCGGGTTCGGCCCTGGCCGGTCCTTCCGGGCTTTTCAGCAGGGGCAGCATCACGAGCATGGCCAGGATTGAGGCGGCAAAGATCAGGAAGATCGTCTGCCAGGCGACGAAGGCCAGAAGCGCCTGCGCCAAGGGCGGGCCAAGGATCTGTCCGACGGATCCGGCGGCGCTGGCAATCGCAAGAGCCATGGACCGGTGCTGATCCGAGGCCGCGCGCCCGACGATGGCGAGGATCAGGCCAAAGCCGGTGCCGGCGATGCCGAAGCCCACGAAAACCTCGAGAATATGGTGCTGGCCGGGGGTGGTCGCCACGGCAGAGAGGGCAAGACCGATGGCATAGAGCAGGGCGCCGAACACAATCGCGCGCCGGTCACCGAAGCGTTCGGCAATGGCACCGAAAATCGGCGCTCCGATCCCCCAGGCAAGGTTCTGGATGGCGATGGCCATGGAAAACTCGGCCCGCAGCCATCCGAATTCGTCCGCAATGGGGATCTGGAACACGCCAAAGCTGGACCGGATCGAGAAATTCACGATCAGGATCACGCATCCGGCGATCAGGACCGGGGTCACGAAGGCGGCGGCAGGGGGCGTTCGGGTGTCCATGCGGCAGTGGTGACCTGCAATCGGAGCGGGGTCAAATCAGGAGTTTTGGGGGTGACCACAAGAAAAACTGATGTGTGTTATCCGGGCTTTCCACGCGGCCCGTCGCGGCGTAACACACGAACCCATGAGCGAGGGCCTGTCCGAGATTTACACGCGGCTGGCCGGCGAGGGGCGGCTTGACCCCGACCCGGCGCAAATCGCCGTGCTGCCAGAATTGCAGCGGATCCGCGCTGCGCTTGAGACGGCCCCGGCCAAGCGGGGGCTGAAGGGCTTGTTCGGAAAGGTCCCGCAGACGGTGCCAAAGGGGCTTTATCTTTGGGGCGGGGTCGGGCGCGGCAAGTCGATGCTGATGGATTTGTTCTATGCCTCGGTCGATATCGAGGCCAAGCGGCGGGTGCATTTTCATGCCTTCATGCAAGAGATCCAGACCGGGCTTCACGAGGCGCGCAAGACCGGGGTGGACGACGCGCTAAAGCCGGTGGCCGATGAGGTGATCCGCGACGTGCGGCTTTTGTGTTTTGACGAGATGCAGATCACCGACATCACCGACGCGATGATCGTGGGCCGCTTGTTCGAGGCGCTTTTGGGCGCGGGCGTCGCGATTGTCACGACGTCGAACCGGGTGCCGGATGATCTTTACAAGGACGGTTTGAACAGGCAGCTTTTCTTGCCGTTCATCGCGCTTCTGAAAGAACGCATGGTGGTGTGGGAGCTGACCTCGCCCACCGACTATCGGCAGGAACGGTTGACCGGGGCGCCGGTCTATTTCAGCCCGGCGGATGCGTCGGCGCGGGATGCGGTGTCCGAGATCTGGACCGATCTTTCGGGTGGCGGGGGCGGAGCGCCGCTCGCCTTGACGATCAAGGGACGCACCGTCGAACTGCCTGCCTTCCGTAACGGCGTGGGGCGCGCGACCTTTTGGGATCTTTGCGCCAAGCCGCTTGGCCCGGCGGATTACCTCGCGATTGCCGAGGCGGTACGCGTGCTGGTGCTTGAAGACGTGCCGCTTTTGTCGAGCGAGAATTACAACGAGGCCAAGCGCTTCGTCACCCTGATCGACGCGCTTTACGAGGCGCGTGTGCGTCTGATCATGACGGCGGCGGATATCCCCGAGCGCCTTTATCTTGAAGGGTCCGGTTCGTTCGAGTTCGAGCGCACAGCCTCGCGTCTGCGCGAGATGCAGTCGGCCGATTGGGCGGCTTTAAGCGCACGCGGCTGACACCTTCGCTTGCCCGGGCGGGCCCCCGCGTGCATAGTTAACAAAATAGTAAAACATACGCTGAGGCGAGCAGGCCCATGGCGATTATTGTCGTTACAGATACGACCCCGCAGCCCATCGAGGTGAAGAACGGGGATAAGGTGGTGATCGACATCGCCGGCGGCGGCGATGTGCTGATCGTGGCCGCCAACCCGAATGTGCGGCGTTTCACGATTGAATTCGAAGACGATGCCCAAACCGATACCGCAACGGTTGATCTGAGCACGTTTCAAGGCGCCGATCTTCACATCGATGTTCGCGACTATAACGAAACCGATACGATCAGCCTTCTGGGCGCGCAGAACGGAACAATCGAACCCGGCAACCTTGATGAGTATCAGTTCGACTATGTCGGGGCAGACGGCAATACGTACTCTGGCTTCGTCCGCGCCAAGGATGTGGGCGAACGCGATCTCACGACCGATCCGCCGCCGATCATCATCTGTTTCGCCGCCGGAACGATCATCGATACCGACCTTGGCCCGACCCCGATCGAGGCGCTGTCGCCCGGTGATCTGGTGGTGACGCAGAATAACGGGTTGCAGCCCATTCGCTGGATCGGCAGCCGCAGGCTTGATGCGCGCGAGCTTGCCCTGGCTCCGACGCTGCGGCCCATCCGTATTCGCGCCGGGGCGCTGGGCGCGGACCGGCCGTTTCGCGATTTGCTCGTGTCGCCCGAGCATCGGATCAAGCTGGGCGACTGGCGGGCGGAATTGCTGTTTGGCGAAGCGGAAGTTCTGGCGGCGGCCAAGACCCTTGTGGATGGCACATCCGTGGTGGTCGATCCGGTTGAAAGCGTGACCTATTATCACCTGCTTTTCGACGGGCACGAGATCGTGCGGTCGAACGGGCTTTTGAGCGAAAGCCTGCACCCCGGAGACATGGCGTTGATGGCGCTTGACGATGCGGCGCGGGACGAGATCACGAATTTATTCGCAGACCTGCCGGTCGATCTGACCGAGCGGCCCACCGCGCGGCGCGTTCTGCGCCGGTACGAGGCGCGCGCGGCACGGGGATATGCCGCCTAGCCGTTATCGCGCAGGACGTAGCCCGCGAGATAGAGCGACCCACAGATCAGAATGCGCGCGTTCGGTGCGGCGGCAGTGATGCTGGCGATCGCCGCGTCGAGGCTTTCTGCCGTGTGGGTTTCAAGACCGGCTTCGGCGGCAGCTTTCGCGGTTTCGGCGGCGCTGAGCGTTGCGGTTTCACCGGGGATCGCGACGGCAGTCACCGAGGTTGCGACCCCGGCCAGCGGTTCGAAGAACCCGCGTGCGTCCTTGGTGCGCAAGAGGCCCGCGACAAGATAGGTCGGGCGGGCGGGAAGCCCGGCGATTGCCGTGGCCACGGCGCGGCCCGCCGCCGGATTGTGCCCGCCATCGAGCCAAAGTTCCGCCGGACCGGCCAGTTCGACCAGCGGCCCCTTGCGCAGGCGTTGCATCCGTGCGGGCCATTCGGCGCGGGTGACAGCGGCGGCGCAGGCCGTTTCGCCGAAGCCGAGTTCGCGCAGCGCGGCCAGCGCGATGCCGGCGTTCTTGATCTGATGCGCCCCGATGAGGGTGGGCAGATCGAGGTCGAGCAGGCCGGTTTCATCCTGATAGATCAGCCGCCCGCGTTCCTCGGTCACGTGCCAGTGCTGGCCATGGACCCGCAGGGGCGCGCCGACGCGGGCCGCGCGGGCTTCGATCACCTCAAGTGCGGCGTCCTTTTGCGGGCCGACGATGCAGGGAACGCCGCGTTTGAGAATACCCGCCTTTTCAGCCGCGATCTCGGGCAGGGTCTCGCCCAGGAACTGCTGGTGGTCCATATCGACCGGAGTGATCACGCTGAGCGCGGGTTTTTCGATCACGTTGGTCGCGTCAAGCCGTCCGCCTAGCCCGACCTCGAGCAGGGTCCAGTCGGCGGGTGTGCGCGAAAAGGCAAGGAAGCCGGCGACGGTCGTAATCTCGAAATAGGTGATCGGCTGGGCATCGTTGCGGGTCCAGCATTCTTCGAGGATCGCGGCCAGATCGGGTTCGGAAATCAGGGTGCCCGCCACCCGGATACGTTCGTGAAAACGCGCGAGATGCGGCGAGGTGTAGGCATGCGTGGTTTGTCCCGCACCTTCGATCCCGGCGCGGATCATCGCCTGCGTCGAGCCCTTCCCATTGGTTCCGGCGATATGGATCACAGGCGGAATGGCCCGTTCGGGGTGGTCGAACGCCGCCAGAAGCCGCCACATGCGGTCAAGCGTCAGGTCGATGATCTTGGGGTGAAGCGACATCATCTTTTCAAGGATGACGTCGGAACCTGCCACGTTCACTTCGGGTCGGGGCCTTTGGATGCGGGTGTCTTTCCGGGCTTGGCGTCGGCGTCCCCTTCGGGCGTCGGTGGCGGCAGGTCACCGGCCACGGCGGGCGGCAGGCCCATCAGCATCCGGGTGATCGTCACCAGCTCGTCCTTCATCGCCCCGCGATGGGTGACGCGGTCGAGCATTCCGTGATCGAGCAGGTATTCGGCGCGCTGGAATCCTTCGGGAAGCTTTTCGCGGATCGTCTGTTCGATCACGCGGGGACCGGCGAAACAGATCAGGGCGTTGGGTTCGGCAATGTGCACATCGCCCAGCATCGCATAGGACGCGGTAACGCCGCCGGTCGTCGGATGGGTCAGCACGACGATATAGGGAAGCCCCGCTTCCTTCACCATCTCGACCGCGACGGTTGTGCGCGGCATCTGCATCAGCGACAGGATGCCTTCCTGCATCCGGGCGCCGCCCGCGGCGGAAAACAGGATCAGCGGGCGTTTGAGCGCCACGGCGCGTTCGGCGGCGGCGATGATCGCATTGCCGACATACATTCCCATCGACCCGCCCATGAAGCTGAAATCCTGTCCGGCGGCGACGATGGGCGTGCGCCCGATCTCACCTTCTGCGACAAGCATCGCCTCTTTTTCGCCGGTGGCTTTCTGGGCGGCTTTCATCCGCTCGGGGTATCTTTTCTGATCGCGGAAATGCAGCGGGTCGGCCAGCGGCATCGGCACATCGACCTCGGTATAGATCCCGCCATCGAACAGCGCATCGAACCGCACCCGCGGCGTGATCGGCATGTGGTGGGTGCAGGTCGTGCAGACGTTCAGGTTTTCCGCCAGTTCCCGGTGGAACAGCATCGTGCCGCATTCGTCGCACTTGGTCCAAAGGTTCTCGGGCACTTCGCGTCGTGAAAACAGCGAATTGATGCGGGGACGAACGTAGTTGGAGATCCAGTTCATGCGCGGGCCTTCGGGCATGGTGCGTTTGGACACCGACTTAAGCCGCAGGGCCGGGAATTGCAATCGGGCGGGCGCAGAGGCGTCATACCCGCAGCGCGATGCGGCAGGCCATCCATGTCATCCAGAGATGGAGGATTTCGAACGCCAGTCGAACGGCGCTGAATTCGGTAGCCCATGGATCGTCGTAGGCCGGGTCTTCAAAGTTGATCAGGGCCAGACCGCTAAACGGTTCGGGCCCGCTGAAGACCAGAACGCTTAGAAGATTGGTGCCGAGGTGAAGGCCGATGGCGGCCCCCAAGCCGCCTGTGCGCGCGGTCAGGTCGGCGGCCGCCAGCCCGAAGACCGCGGCCCAGATCATATGTTCCAGTGTCAGGCCGAACGGTGCGTAGGGGTCATAATGGCTTAGTCCGAAAAGGATCGACGGCAGGCCCATCCAGATCAGGGGCGACCGGAACCGCGCGCCAAGGCTTTGCTGCAGAAACCCGCGAAACATGATCTCTTCCGCACTGGTCTGGATCAAGAGCGCGGGCAGGGCCAACGGCAGCAAGAGCGCCCAGGACACCGGGGCACGGGCAAGGCTCGCCCCCTCCCAATCCCACACCGGAATAAGGGTGATGACGGTGAACAGAAGCAACACCGCGCTGGTCGTTCGCACCATCGCCGGCAAAACCTCGGCTTCCGGGCCGAAAAGGGTGAGCGGTGAGCGGTGCTGAAGGTTCTTGACCACCCAGAAGGTCGTCAGCGTGATCGCCAGAAACGAATAGAGCGCCGTTAGCGCGGTCAGTCGCGGCTGCGGTTCCTGCGGGAAGTAGGTCAGGGTGTTGGCGGCGATGAACCACGCAATCTCGATGATGAGATAACCCAGGACGATGCGCCACAGGTCCGAATATCTGCGCGCCGGAGCGACGAAAGCGGCATGTGGGCCATAGGGCTGCGCCATCAGGGCCGCAGGAGGCGGCGCAACAAAAGCCAGGCGCCGACCATGAAGGCCAGATCATAGATGATCAGCCCGCCGAGTTTTGCCGCATCGCTGACCTCGTAAGGGGTCAGGTAAAGGGCCAGCCCGGTCAGCGTGCCTTGGGTCGAGATGAAGAGAAGCGCCATCACATTATTGGCGAAGTGAAAGCCCCACGCCGCGCCGATCGACCCGGTGCGGGCGGTCAGGTCCCCGGCGATAAGGCCGAAGAACGCCGCCGAGCCGACAACGATCCAGGCGCTGTCGCCGGCGCTGGCAGGATCGTAATGGACGATGCCGAACAGGAACGCGGGCAGGATCAGCCATACGAGGGGTGAGGCGAAGCGTGCACCAAGCTGCTGCTGAAGATAGCCGCGAAACAGGATTTCTTCAGCGCCGGTCTGGATCAGCACCAACAGAAGGGCAAGCGGAAGAAGCGTGGCCCAAGTCGAAAATCCGAGGCCCGGCAAGGCGTCATAGCGGAACGACCAGATGAAGACGGACACCCCAAGGATCGTACCCACGGTCGCCACGGCAATCGTGAAGTCGCGCAGGGTTTTCGCGCCGCGCCCGAAAAGTGTTCCGGGCCCGCGTTTGTGCAAAAGCCAGACGGCAACGAATGGGCCCAGCGCCATGCCGATGAAGGTCGACAAGAGAAGCAAAAGCGAATTGGGGTCACTGGCATCGACGATATTCTCGGCCCAGTCCAGCCCGGCTTCGTCTTCGACGAAATACATCCAGTAAAGGAAGAACAGGCCGAAAACCGTAAGCGCATAGATGAGAAGTGCCACGATCAGACCGACGATCAGCCGCCAGATTTGCGGGCGCGCGCGGGCGGGCGCGATGAAGGCTTCGAATTCCGGGTTGGCCATGGGTTCTGCTCGGTTCGCGTTTCCTGGGACGCTAACGGCTGTGGCCCTCGTTCGCAATCGCGCTTGTCGCGGGGCGCGTGCTCACCTATTCCACGGTGGACAGCGACACTTGCCCGGAGATGCCCAGATGCTGAAACGCGATATCGACAAATCCAAGCTGCCCAGCCGCCACGTGACCGAAGGGCCGTCGCGCGCGCCGCATCGGTCGTATTACTATGCGATGGGTCTGTCGGAGGAGGAGATTGCGCAACCTTTCGTGGGCGTGGCGACCTGCTGGAACGAAGCGGCCCCCTGCAACATCGCGCTGAACCGTCAGGCGCAGGCGGTCAAGCTTGGCGTGAAGCACGCCAACGGCACCCCGCGCGAGTTCACCACGATCACCGTTACCGACGGCATCGCGATGGGGCATGAGGGCATGCGGTCGTCGCTGGCCAGCCGCGAGGCGATTGCCGACACGGTCGAACTGACCATGCGCGGGCACTGCTATGATGCGATTGTCGGGCTTGCCGGGTGCGACAAGTCGTTGCCGGGGATGATGATGGCGATGGTGCGTCTGAACGTGCCGTCGGTCTTCATCTATGGCGGGTCGATCCTGCCCGGTCGGCTCGACGGCAAGGATGTGACCGTGCAGGACGTGTTCGAAGCCGTGGGTCAGCATCAGGCCGGCAACATGAGCGATGAAGCACTGCGCACGCTGGAACGTGTGGCCTGTCCGTCGGCCGGGGCCTGCGGTGGGCAGTTCACGGCAAACACCATGGCCTGCGTGTCCGAGGCGCTTGGGCTGGCGCTGCCCAACTCTTCCGGCGCACCCGCCCCGTATGAAAGCCGTGACCAGTATGGTGTGGCGTCGGGCGAGGCGGTGATGGTGCTGCTGGAAAAGAACATCCGCGCACGCGATATCGTGACGCTGAAGTCGCTTCAGAACGCGGCGCGTGTGGTGGCCTGTACCGGCGGTTCAACCAATGCCGGTTTGCACCTGCCCGCGATTGCGCATGAGGCGGGGATCGATTTCGATCTGGACGATGTGTGCGAGATCTTCCGGGACACGCCCTATTTCGTCGATCTCAAGCCGGGCGGTTCCTATGTCGCCAAGGACCTCTATGAAGCAGGCGGCGTGCCGGTCGTGATGAAAGAGTTGCGCAAGGCGGGGCTGATGCACGAAGACTGTATCACCGCGACGGGGCGCAGCATGGGCGAAGAGCTTGACCTGGTCGAGCGTGAGGCCGACGGCAAGGTGATCTATCCCATCGAAACGCCGATCACCCAGACGGGCGGTGTTGTCGGGCTGAAGGGCAATCTTGCGCCCGAAGGCGCGATTGTGAAGGTCGCGGGCATGGACGAGGAACAGCAGGTCTTTACCGGGCCCGCGCGGGTCTTCGAGTGTGAGGAAGACGCGTTCGCCGCCGTGAAGGCGCGCGAATACAAAGAGGGTGAAGTGATCGTCATCCGCAATGAAGGCCCCGCGGGCGGGCCCGGCATGCGCGAGATGCTGGCCACGACCTCGGCCCTGAGCGGTCAGGGCATGGGCAAGAAGGTGGCGCTGATCACCGACGGCCGGTTTTCCGGAGCCACACGCGGGTTCTGCGTGGGCCATGTCGGACCAGAGGCTGCCCATGGCGGACCGATTGCGTTGATTGAAAACGGCGACATGATTACCATCGACGCGATCAAGGGCGAGATCTCTGTGGCGTTGGACGATGCCGAGCTTGCCCGCAGGAAAGAGCAGTGGGCGGGGCCGCGTGAGACGATCTATGCATCGGGCGCACTTTGGAAATACGCGCAGCTTGTGGGTTCCAGCCGGCTTGGTGCGGTTACCCATCCCGGTGCCAATGCGGAAAAGCATGTCTACATGGATCTCTAAACCCGCGTCGCTTCTGGCGGCGTTGGCGCTGGCGGGGTGCACATCGGGCATCAATGTCGGCCTTGGCCTTGGCGGGCTGTCGTTCACCCGGGCCGCACCCGAGCGCATCTCTGTCGCCGGGGACAGCGTGATCGTGGCAGGGCCCCCAGGGTTCTGCATCGATCGCTCGGCACTCAAGGACAGCCAGCAGGGTGCCTTCGTGCTTTTAGGAAGCTGCGCCTCGATTTCGCGCGACGCGGGTCAGCCGCGCCCCGACATCCCCGGCCTGCTGACCGTTTCGGTGTCGCCGCTTGGGGTCGTGTCGGGACCACCGGATGAGCTTTTGGCAGGTCTTTCAGAATACCTCCAAAGCCCGCAAGGCCGTGCGACGCTTAGCCGGACGGGTGATGCCAGCAGCGTGGATATCCTGGAAACGCAGCTTGATGGCGACATGCTTTATATTCACGCGCGCGACCGCGCCGGGCCACAGCCCGAGGCGCTTGAAGACGATTACTGGCGCGCGCTGATGGCCGTGGACGGGCGGCTTGTCACCGCGAGCGTCGTGGCCTTTTCGCGCCAACCGATGACGCGCGAGGCGGGGCTTGCGGTGCTTGACAGTTTTGCCCGGCGATTGCGGCGGGAAAACGAGGGGCCGCGCTGATGGCGGCGCTGCGGCTTTGGCGCGGATTGACCCGGCTGGCCGACCGCGGATATCTGCGCCGATGGGAGCGCGCGGCAAATGCCGCGCAAAACACCGATATCGAAACGCTCAAAAGCCATCGCGCACGGGCGCAGGCGCTGCGTCGCCGGCTCGACAAGCTTTTGCACACGGCGGATGGGCGGCTGGCGCTTCCCTTGGTCGGCTCGACGGCGATGCGCAAGCCGCTTCACGCCGACTGGACGTACCGGCCGCAACTGTGGCGCGGCCCGATCTTTCCTGCCGGCCATGCGTCGGTCGAAAGCAAGACGCGGCTTGGGGATGAGGCGACGATCTTTCACGATTGCCGGGTGTCGGAACTGACGGTTCGGCAGGTGCGCAACAGTCGCGAAACCGACCTTGCGCCCTTTGGCCTTCGACTGGATGTCTTCCGCTTCGACGGGTCGTTCCTGAGTCTTGTGGTCGACCTGCCCCATGCCGCCGTAGACGGGTTGCAAAAGCGCCATCTGGTGCGGCTGTCGGCAGTTGTGGAAACCGAAAAGCCGCTGGAAATCTTTGCGCGGCTCAATATCAAGCACGGGCCGAATACCGAACAGATCGTGCGGGAATTGCCCTTGGGTCAGGAAGACGTGTGGGTCGAGTTCGATCTGGCCTATACCGATCTGAACGAAAAGCGGATCGAACGGATGTGGCTGGACCTGATTTTTGAAGGGCCTGAGTTGAACCAGATCCTGTTGCGCGATGTCACGCTCGCCCGACGCCCACGAGCCGAGATTTGAGAGGGATATGTCGATGACCGACCTCACGCTCACCAAAACGCGCCTGTATTCCGGGATATGGGAGGGGCACCTGGCCCATGCGGCGGGCGCGGATGCCGCGCCGCCGACGATTGCGGCCTACCATCTGGAAGCCGAGCTTCCGGATGTGGCGGTCGAGCCGATTTCGGATGCGCCGGGTCATTGGATCGTGAAAGTACCGGTGCCCGCATCGATCCTGTCGGACGGCGTGCAGACGGTGACGATCACCGAACCGTCAAGCGGCGATACGCTGGCCAGCTTCAGCCTTGTTGCGGGCGATCCGCTGGACGAGGACCTGCGCGCAGAGATCTCTCTTCTGCGCGCAGAGCTGGATATGCTCAAACGGGCCTTTCGGCGCCACTGTCTTGAAACGGCTTAATCGCGGGTCGGTATAACCAGACCGCGCTGAACCGCCGGGCGGGCCAGAAAGCGATCGAGATAGGCAACGAGGTTGGGGTGATCGGTCCAGCCCACGGCCTCGCGCACCCCGTACATTTCCAGACCGCGCCGCCAAGGCGCAATCGCGATATCGGCGATGGAGAACTCTCCGGTGATCCAATC
>JABDPT010000247.1 GCA_013042605.1 Paracoccaceae bacterium | reverse complement strand
GCACACGATCGCAGCGACACATCCAGTCCGGCAAAATACTCCATCGTCTTTCTCCCTTGTTCACAGACATCCTGTGACCATATCGGGAGCTCGACCTCAGATCAGGGTCAGCCCAATTACGCATGCTATGGGCCGACTCGGCAGTAGAAATGGGCCAACAATATACCAAAGCGCTGGCGCGCTCTTCATGTATAGTCGTCGATGCTGTCCTCCAAACTTTCGCCGGTCAGCTCGCAGAATGTCTTTAAAGCACCTTGAAGTGTGAAATATTGATGCTCGCTGCGGTGAACGAACAGCTCGCCACGGATCGTGATCATGGCAACAGCCCAGTCCTTGATCGCGTCAGCTTCCGCGGCGCGTGTGAGAACAACCAACCCTTCTTCGACGAGCGCGCACTGAACGACCAAGCTCTGGTAGATGTCGTTTCGGGCGAAGACCTCGCCGAACCGGAGGTTCTGAGCGTATCGCTCCAATCCATCATCTGACATCGCCTCCGGGCAACCCGGAAACTCGGTCGGGACCCTCCACTTCACTTGGATCGCCGATGGCGTCAGGCTTTCATACTCTTCGGGTTCCGGCTCGAAGTCAGATCGCTCACGAGTGCCGTAGAGCCACTCGCCGATTGCACCGCCGCTCGGAACCGATCCGCTCTTCGCCCATGCCTCGAAGCGAGACTTGGTTCTGGCACCCTCTTCCTTGGTCACGGTCCGCATCCATGAGACGTCGGGAAAGGTTGTCTCGGTTATGGGCGTCGCGCCCCAGTCAGGTTTTCAGCGCAAGCGCGAGGTCCATAACGTTCGTCCCGGTCGGCCCACTTGTGAAAAGAGCCTTCTTTTCCCCCAGATAACTGCCGCTATCGGCTTTCCTCAACGCGTCTTCGGCCCCGTCGCCCCAGATCGTACCATCGGCGAACCCACCTGCATCCTGCGTCGGGCCGTCTGTCCCGTCAGTGCCCGCGATCAGGGCGGTAATGCCGGGGTGGCGGGCGATTTGCTGTGCGACAAGCAGGGCGAGCGCCTGATTGCGCCCACCGCGGCCGGGGTTATCGGGCAGATGCACGGTCGGCTCGCCGCCCCAGATATAAAGGCCCGGGTCCCCGTTGCGCAGGGTCGCACCGATCATGGGGGCAGCTTTGCCCACGTCGCAGTAGAGCGTTTCGTCATTCACCCGGATGGGCAGACCGCGCGTGATGGCGGCGTTTGCGACCGCGGCGCGGGCGATGGCGTTGGACGCAATGATATGCGCCGTGCCTTGAAAGGCGGTGTTGTCGGGCAATGCACCGATACCAGAGCCGATTACACTCAGGTTATCGCCTTCGACATCCGACATTGCCAGAACGGTGGTCCGGGCGCCGGGGAAGCGCGCCAAAAGCTGACCGCCCTTGATCTGCGACGTTTCTTTGCGGCGGCGGTTCATTTCGTGAATATCAAGGCCCGCCGCAAGCAGCTTGTGGTTCTGCACAATGGCGTCGGCAAGGGTCAGGCCGGGTGCGGGGACTTCGGCAAGGGACGACGCGCCGCCGGAGACAAGGACGAGGAGGTGGCTGTCTTTGGGGAGGGTGGAGACGAAGGCGATCAGGCGCTCGCCGGCATTCAGGCTATTGGCGTCAGGTACGGGGTGGGCGCTTTCGATGATCTGTGCGTTTGGCGGAAGATTTGTCCCTTCGGAATGACCGTATTTCGTGACGACAAGGCCGGGGATGTCGGCCCCGAACCGGGCATAGGCCGCCGATGCCATTGAGGCCGCTGCTTTGCCGACCGCGATGATGGCATCGGGGCAGGGCACATCATGTGTGTCGAGGGCGACAGTCGTGCATGTGTCACCGCGTACGGCCTTCACCCCTTCGTACCAAAGGTCGCTCAGAAGCGCGCGGGCATCATCGTTGTTCATGCGGCTGTTGTCCGGGGGCATGTTCCAAATGTCCATACCCCGCCGTGTCTTGCACAGAGTTGCATCCGGTGTTCACCAGCGACATATAGGGTCAGGCAGCAAAAAGGGTCGGCGATGACCAATTATCTTGAGTTCGAAAAGCCGTTGGCCGAGATCGAAGGCAAGGCGGAAGAGCTTCGCGCGATGGCGCGGGCCAACGAAGAGATGGACGTCGAGAAAGAGGCGGCGGCGCTTGATGCCAAGGCGTCG
>JABDPT010000246.1 GCA_013042605.1 Paracoccaceae bacterium | reverse complement strand
GCCGGCACGTCAGCCACGCCTCAGTCCGTCTTCACGTAAGCCCTCGCCTTCTCGCGAAGCTCGTTCTTCTTGATCTTTCCGGTCGTCGTCTTCGGAAGGTCACAGAAGATGATCTTTTTCGGCCGCTGGAACCCGGCGAGCTGCGCGGCGGCATGTGCCAGAATTCCCGCGGCGTCTTCCGCGGCGCCCCCCGCGAGTTCTATGAAGGCACATGGCACCTCGCCCCATTTCTCGTCTGGCATCGCGACGACAGCCGCGAGACTGACCGATGGGTGGGAATAAAGCGCCTTCTCGATTTCGATGGATGAGATGTTTTCGCCGCCCGAGATGATGATGTCCTTTACGCGGTCGCGGATCTCGATATAGCCGTCGGGGTGTTGAACGGCGACGTCGCCGGACCAGAACCAGCCATCCCTGAAGGATTTCGCCGTCTCATCGGGTTGCTTGAGGTAGCCTTTCATCACGATATTGCCGCGAAACGCGATCTCGCCTTGTTTTTCGCCGTCCCAAGGCACCGGCAGGCCCGTGGCCGGGTCCAGCACCAGAACGTCCTCTTCCAATTCATAGGCAACGCCCTGTCGCGCCTTGAGCCGCGCGCGGTCTTCGATGGATAACTCCGCCCAGCCGGGTTTTTCGGCGCAGACCACGGCGGGGCCGTAAACCTCGGTCAGCCCGTAGACGTGGGTGATCGAAATGCCCATCGCCTCCATGCTGGCGATGACGGTCGCGGGCGGCGGGGCAGCGGCGGTCATCATCTTGATGTCTTGCGAAAACGCGCGCCGTTCGTCCGGATCGGCGCCTGCGATCATCGACATGATGATCGGCGCACCGCAAAGATGCGTGACGCCGTGATCGGCAAAGGCATCATAGATCGCGCCCGCACGTGGTGCCCGCAGGAACACATGACAGCCCGCGAGCAAGGTGATCGTCCAGGGAAAGCACCAGCCGTTGCAGTGAAAAAGCGGCAAGGTCCAGAGATAGACGGGGTGATGCGGCATCTCCCAGGTCACGACGTTGTTCACCGCGTTGGTCCAGGCGCCGCGATGGGAATAGACCACGCCCTTGGGACGCCCCGTGGTGCCCGAGGTGTAGTTCAGCGCCAGCGCGTCCCATTCGTCGTCAGGCAGGGCATAGGGGAAGTCCGGGTCGCCCTTTGCCAGCACCTCGTCATAGGTCATGGCTCCGATGCGCGTGCCGCCCGGGCCTTCGGGGTCTTCGATGTCGACCACCAGTACATCCCGCCCCGATTTCCGGACCGCCTCGGCGGCCATGGCGGAGAATTCGGTGTCGACGAAGAGAACCGCTGCCTCTCCGTGGTCGAGTATGTAGGCGATCGTGCCGGCATCCAGCCGTACATTGTTGGCGTTCAGCACCGCGCCCAGCATCGGGACCGCGAGGGCGCATTCCAGCGCCTCGGGGATGTTCGGCGCGATCAGCGCGACCGTATCGCCCTTGCCGACCCCAAGCTGGCTCAGCCCCGACGCCAGCCGTCGGCACCGCTCGGCCACCTCTCCCCAGTTTCGCCGGACGGACCCGTGGATCTCAGCGGGGAGTTCGGGGTGCACGCGCGCGGCGCGCTTGAGGATCGAGACCGGCGAAAGCGGTGTGTGATTGGCCGCGTTACGCGCCAGTTCCGGGCCGTCGTAGATCATTCGCCCGTCCAGTTCGGCATTGGCTCTTTGCGGGTGAAGGCGCCGATCCCGACCTTGGCATCGCGCGCCATCATGTTCTTTGCCATCACGCGGCCCGCATAGGCATAGGCCTTTTCCAAAGGCATCCCGGCCTGCTCGTAGGGGGCGCGTTTGCCGGTCTTGACGGTCGGGTCGTCGGCGATTTCGTCAAGCGCGGTCGAAAGCACCGTCAGCATGGCCTCGGACAAGCCGTTGATCGACTTCGGCGCGGACAGGGTCAGATCGGCGTCGGTGTGGCGCTGAACAAGGTCTGTGGCAGAGATGCCGTCTTTCATCGGTACAGTTCCTCTTGTCGGCGCGGTGATGGCCAGCGCCCCATGGCGCAGACGCCCACCCATG
>JABDPT010000243.1 GCA_013042605.1 Paracoccaceae bacterium | reverse complement strand
TGACGCTGCGGGCGCTGGACGGTTTGCCGGTGCTGCACCACAGATCGACCCCGGCCAACGATGGCGGGCTGGCCCTTGGTCAGGCCCTGATCGCGGCGGCGGCGGCGATGGAAAGCAATTAACCAGGCCGGAAGGCGAGCGGTCACTCGCCTTTCCTGACACGGCTTATGCCGTGTGGTTCAGAGGCCATAAGGCGCTGAATATACAAGAAAAAGCCAACTTTTTCGCAGCGTGGCGCATTCTCTTTGTGATCGCCCGACCGCTTCGGCTATATCCGGTTCGCGCATTTCGCCGCCGCGATGATCATGACGGTCGGGTTCTTCGGCCGCATCTACTGGGCGTTCGTCGGTAATCACTACTCAAGACAGCTCTTCTGCGTGCCGTTCTGGCGCGCGCGCTGGTGGAAAGAGGTGGTGTTCGAGTTGCGCTGGTATCTTTTCATGGAGATGGAGCCCAAGAAGTACGTGGGCCACAACCCGCTGGCGCAGCTTGCCATGTTCGGCCTCATGACCGTGGGCATGACCTTCATGATCGTCACGGGTTTCGCGCTTTTATGCCGAAGGCACCGGGCAGGGCGGCTTCATCGACGGCATTTTCGGCCCCCTACTGGCGTGGTTCGGCAACAGCCAGATACTTCATAGCATGCGCCGTCTTGGCATGTGGGCCATCCTGGTGTTCATGATCATTCATATCTATGCGGCGATCCGCGAAGATATCATGTCGCGCCAACCGATGATCTCAATGAAGGTCTCTGGGCACCGCATGTTCAAGGACGATCGCATAGACTGACAGTCACGACGGGACAGTGATGACAGGGGCGGGCTTTCGAGCCCGCCTTTTTTGTGCCCCGTGCCTGTGGATACGCGTCCCGCAATGTGTAGAGTTGGGCAAACGCCAAAAAGGACCGGTCCATGCAGGCCCCCCAAACGATCTGTGCCTTTACCGTCGATGCCAACGGTGCGGCGTCGCCCGCGACCGCTGGCTGGCCGGCCGAAACCGGGGCGGAGGGGGGCTATACCTGGCTTCACTTCGATGTCGCAATACCCGGGCTTGCCGACTGGTTGTCGGCGTGCTTGCCTGCCCTCACGGCCGCCACGCTGATGCAGACCGAAACGCGCCCGCGCTGTGACGAACATGACGGCGGGCTGATCCTGAACCTGCGCGGCGTGAACCTGAACCCGGGCGCGGTGCCCGAAGACATGGTGTCGCTGCGCCTTTGGGTGGCCGAGGGGCTGATCATCACGGCGCGGGTGCGCAAGGTCTGGGCAATGGATGCGATGCGCGCCCGCTTCGAGGCGGGCCACGCCCCGGGTACCATCGGCGGGTTTCTGGCCGAGGTGACGCAAGCATTGACCGACCGGATCGAACGCGTGTCGCTGGATCTCGAGGAAGAGACCGACACGCTGGAAGAGGCGATGCTGGAGGGGGCCGACGATGCCGCGCCGCAGGTGGCAAGCCTGCGCCAGTCGGTGATCAAGCTACGCCGCTTCGTCGGGCCGCAGCGCGAGGCGCTGAACCGGTTGGCCGGGTTCGACCATGCGCTGATCGGCGCGCAGGACAAGGCGCATCTGCGCGAAACCGCGAACCGGGCGATGCGCTGTGTCGAAGAACTTGACGCCGCGCGCGACCGGCTGGCCGCCATTCAGGATCACCTTGATGCACAGCGCGCGCTGGCCATCGGGCGCAATGGTTACGTGCTGTCGGTGGCGGCGGCGATCTTTCTGCCGCTGGGGTTCCTGACGGGTCTTTTCGGCGTGAACCTCGCGGGGATGCCGGGCCAGAGTCACCCCGCCGGTTTCGCCGTGCTGTCGCTGACATCGGTCGCCATCGGGGCCTTGCTGTTCATCGTATTCCGACGCCTGAAATGGCTCTGATCCCGGCTTTCGGCCGGAAGCAAAGCTTTCACTCGGCCCCAAAGGTGGAAACTTGATTTGCATCAAGTCGTCTGTGGGTGAGTCGGATGTATCACTCCCCCTAACAAAGGGTTGGCAGGCCTCACGCCAGACGCTTGCAGCCCTGAATTGAGCATGGCCCGGACCCCGTCAGAGTGTCTTCCCATGCGCACAGTGGGAGGGCGCGATGTCGTCACGTGTGTTGATCCTGGGTATCGGGAATGTCCTGTGGGCAGATGAAGGGTTCGGGGTGCGCTGTGTGGAACGAATGGCCGAAAACTGGTCCTTCGACGACAACGTGAAGCTTCTCGATGGCGGTACGCAGGGGCTCTATCTCCTCCCGTTTGTGGAAGAGGCCGACATTCTCGTCGTGTTCGATGCCGTCGATTACGGGCTTGCCCCCGGCACGCTGAAGATCGTCGAGGATGTCGAGGTACCGCGCTTCATGGGGGCCAAGAAGATGAGCCTGCACCAGACCGGGTTTCAGGATGTCATCGCCACCGCGCAACTGATGGATCAATGCCCCGACACGCTTCTTCTGATCGGCTGTCAGCCGGTCGAGCTTGAGGATTACGGCGGCGGGCTGCGCGATGCGGTCGTCGCCCGGATCGACCCCGCGATCGAGATCGTACTTGAACGGTTGCGTGGCTGGGGCATCACCCCGCGCGCCGGGCGCGGCGACGACCGCCTTCTGGCCGACCAGTCGAAGAAGCGCGACGCCTACGAGGCGCCGCCTGTGGGAGGCCGAGGCCTGCCGCACCGCCGACGCCCGCTTCTTCCCGATGGAGGGTTAACCGATGTGCCTGGGAATTCCGATGGAGATCGTCAGCGTCGATGGCACCGCCGCCACGGTAACCGACGGCAAACAAACCATCACCGTTGATTTGTCGCTGACCGGCCCGCTGGAGCCCGGCACATGGGTGCTGACCTTCCTCGGCTCGGCGCGCGAGGTGCTGGATCCGGATGAAGCGGCCAAGATCACCGCAGCGCTCGATGGATTACGCTCGCTGATGGCGGGCGGCGATCTGGGCGATGCCTTTGCCGATCTCGAAGGCCGCGAACCGCAATTGCCGCCGCATCTGCGGCCCGCTGAATAGCCAACCGAAGGAAACCGCGCGATGTCCCACCGCCTGATCGACAGACTGTCCGCCGAACTGAACTGGCCCAGCCTGTCCAACATGGGCGACATCACCGAATTCACTGCGCGCCCCGGCATGCATGTGCTCTTCGTTCCGGGCGACCCGGCGCGCAATCTTGAAACTGCGGATGTCGCGGTGATCCTGCCCGAGCTTCGTCTGGCCTTTCAGGGCCGGTTCGATTGCGCCGTCGTGGAGGACGGTGTCGAAGCGGAACTGCGCGATACCGCGCAGGACATGCCGATCCTCGACACGGTCGACGTGACGGCCATGCCCGAAATGGCGATTGCCGCCACCGAAGTCCTTGTCGACAGCGCCAAGCGTATTTCCGAAGTGCGGGAGGCGGTGCAATGAGCGGTTTCGAAGGCTCCTACCTTGGTGCGGCCGACAAGATCAGCCCGCTGGCCATCATGGAATGCAAGATCTGCTGGACCCCCTATGACCCCGCCCATGGCGACGATTACCGGCAGGTCGAACCGGGTACGCCGTTTCTGGCGCTGCCTGATGACTGGTCCTGCCCGAATTGCAGCGCGCCCAAGGAACAGTTTCTTGTCCTTGAAGACCCCGGCAGCGAAGCGGCGGCCA
>JABDPT010000242.1 GCA_013042605.1 Paracoccaceae bacterium | reverse complement strand
GACCGCCACCGGAACATTGTTCGTTCGCCGAGCAGAGGTTGGTGAACACATAGTCCTGCGCCGCGCCCGAGTCGTTGCGGATCAGGCCGATGCTTTCGCCGCCACCCGACCCGATCTTGATCAGGATGTAGGACGCAGCGGATGCTTCGATCGTGTAATTGTTGGCACCGGGGGTCAGCTCGGTCTTGGATGCATCTTCTACCATGAACAGGTTCTCACCGAGAGCGCCGTTCACGAAGTCTACTTCATCCTGGATACCACCTGCATTGGGGTACAGGTCCGCCGTACCGGTGGCGTTAACCCAGCCCTCATCGGAGTAGCCCGAGCAGGATGCGCAATCGATCGTAACACGATCCGCGTCCAACACATCATCATAGAAGGTCAGCGTCGCAGCGGATGCGGCCGACCCCATTATTGCCAGCGTTGCGGCAGCAGCCGTCGCGGCAAAGACTTTGGTAATATTAAACATCAATACAGCCCCTCACATTGGTCATACACGTAACGCGCCACATCCACCCAGAGGACGCACTTCGCGCTAATGGTCACTCACCTAATATTCATCATCTGGTAACCAATTGCTACTCCTAACTCTGCAAATGCCCCTCTGGACCCATGTTTTTTAGGGTGTCGTGGGGGCCGCTATGCCCGTTTACGGCGACAATCGCGGGAAATTTGAGCATTGTTTTCGGTTTCGAAACCAAACCCGGCTTTGGCCCTGTCAGGCACGCACAGGTGATTCTGGCAGAAATATGGCCGATTCGGTGTGGTTTTCGGGCGGTTTCACCGGTCACAGATCGTGGTGAAATTCTTCGATCAGATGGGCAACGATCCCCTTCAAGGCCGTCTCGTGATCCACGTCGTTATCAATGGCGTCCTTGTAGACGGCTCTCTGGCGCTCCGCACTTGTCCCGTCCGTCAGAATGTTGCGCGCCCGTTGTACTTCTTCGACCGAGCGCAGAATGCCGGCATCCTCGCCGATAAGCTCCATCCACTCGTCCATGATCTCATCGAACGGCACGATCGCGCGCCGGCCAAAGTCGATCATCCCTTCGCTCGTGCCATAGCGCTGGGCGCGCCAGCGGTTCTCACCGACCAGAAACAGGTCGTATATCCGCCACCGCTGGTTCTTGCGCGCCAGCCGGTAGAGCATCCGCATCGTCGCCTGGGTCAGGGCGGCCAGCGACAACGTGTGTTCCAGTCGTGGCGTGACGTCGCAAATGCGGGACTCAAGCGTGGGAAAGCGCGATGACGGGCGCAGGTCCCACCAGATTTTCGTCGTATCCTCGATCACACCGAGATCGATCAACACCTGGGTCGAGCGCTCGTATTCGGCCCAGCTTGCCACCCGGGGCGGCATGCCCGTGCGGGGCAGGTTGTCGAAGATCGTCATGCGATAAGACGACAGGCCGGTATCGGCGCCCTGCCAAAAGGGCGACGAACACGACAGCGCCAGCAGATGCGGCAGGAAATAGGTGAACTGGTTCATAAGGTCGGCACGCAGATCGTTGTCATCGATCCCGACATGCACATGCATCCCGCAAATCAGCATCCGGCGCGCGACGCCGCCCAGATCCTTTTCAAGCGTGTTGTAACGCTCTTTGTTGGTATGGTGCTGTTTCTTCCACTCCGCGAACGGGTGGCACGAGACGGCGATCGGAATGAGGCCATGGTCCGCGGCATGTTTCGACACACCGGCCCGCAGACGTCGCAAATCCTCGCGCGCGTCGCCGATGGTGCGGCACACACGTGTCCCGACCTCGATCTGGCATTGCAGGAATTCGGGGCTGACCTGCCCCTCCAACTCGGCCAGGCAGGCGTCCATCAGCGCATCCGGCGCTTCGGAAAGTCCCATCGTCTCGCGGTCGACGAGAAGGTATTCTTCTTCGATTCCAATCGTGAACTCGGGTTCGCTCATCCGCCTACCGCCCCTCTTTGCGTCCCTGAACTAGAGCAAATACACGGGCATCCGGCAAGCGGCGGCATGCTTCGACCAAAAATGCCCGCCTTATTTTTGCCACATTTTCGCCACAATTTATTGTCGCGCCCGCGAAGTTGTGGTTCAATGCTTCTAGTGAGTCTCGCACTCACACGGGATTTGATTGGGTGGAAATTCATTTTGAGAACGCTCTGAGAGGCTGCGCCGCAGCCACGGGGGGAGCGCAGAATGACCCCGCTCGCTATTAACGATTGGTTCCAACGGTAGCCCCTCAAGCCCCCGGGCTGCCAGCGGAGGGTAACGGTTTTTGGAAAGGGCGACCCGGGAAGGGTCGCCCTTTTCTCTTATTCCATGACCGGAATCGAAAACTCGCCGCCTTCCTTGATCCCCGATGGCCAGCGCGCCGTGACCGTCTTGGTCCGCGTATAGAACCGGAACGCGTCGGGGCCGTGTTGATTGAGGTCGCCGAAGCCCGATTTCTTCCATCCGCCAAAGGTGTGATAGGCCAGCGGCACCGGAATCGGCACGTTCACACCGACCATCCCGATATTGATGCGGTTGGCGAAATCGCGGGCCGCGTCGCCGTCGCGCGTGAAGATCGCGGTGCCGTTGCCATATTCGTGGTCCATCGCATGGGCCAGCGCGTCCTCATAGGACTTCGCGCGCACCGTTGACAGCACCGGGCCGAAGATCTCCTGCTTATAGATGTCCATGTCGCGGGTCACCCGGTCGAAAAGGTGCGGCCCGACAAAGAACCCGTCTTCATAGCCCTGAAGCCGGAAATCGCGGCCATCAACGACAAGCTCGGCCCCTTGCTCGATCCCGCTTTCGACAAGCCCCAGCACACGTTCTTTCGCGGCCCCCGTGACAAGCGGTCCGTAATCCACGTCCTTGCCCGCCGTATAGGGCCCGACCTTCAGCGCCTCGATCCGCGGCACCAGCTTTTCGATCAGCCGGTCTGCGGTGTCATCCCCCACCGGCACTGCGACCGAAATCGCCATGCACCGTTCGCCCGCCGCGCCATAGCCCGCGCCCACAAGCGCATCGGCGGCCTGATCCATATCCGCGTCGGGCATGATGATCATGTGGTTCTTGGCACCGCCGAAACACTGCACCCGTTTGCCGTTCGCACAGCCGCGCGAATAGATATACTGCGCAATCGGGGTCGAACCGACAAAGCCGATGGCCTGGATCGTCTCGTTGTCGAGGATCGCGTCAACCGCGTCCTTGTCGCCGTTCACGACCTGCAGAATGCCTTCGGGCAGACCGGCCTCTGTCATCAGCTCGGCCAGCATGATCGGAACGGAAGGATCGCGCTCGGACGGTTTGAGGATGAACGCGTTGCCACAGGCGATGGCTGGTGCGAATTTCCACATCGGGATCATCGCGGGGAAATTGAAGGGCGTGATGCCCGCCACGACCCCAAGCGCCTGCCGCATCGAATACATATCGATGCCGGGGCCCGCGCTGTCGGTATACTCGCCTTTGAGCAGATGTGGCGCGCCGATGCAGAACTCGACCACTTCAAGCCCGCGCTGCACGTCGCCTGCGGCATCGGGCAAGGTCTTGCCATGCTCCCGGCTCAGCGCTTCTGCCAGTTTGTCCATGTCGCGGTTCAGCAGGCGCACGAATTCCATCAACACCCGCGCACGGCGCTGCGGGTTGGTGGCGGCCCATGCGGGCTGGGCGGCGGCGGCCTTCGCCACGGCGGCGTCAAGCTCGTCCTTCGAGGCCAGCGGCACGCGCGCCTGCACCTCTCCGGTGGCCGGATTGAACACATCGGCGAACCGTCCCGAAGCGCCGGCAACCCGTGCGCCGTTGATGTAATGCGTAAGCTCTTCCATGGCATCCTCCCTCGTTTCGGTCGGACCATACGCCCGGCACCGGGCAGGGGGAAGACGGCCTGCGCACCCTATCGCGTTTTTTCATGTCGTTGACCGTCAGGCTTGACAGGGGCGGGCCGAAGCAGCGACGCTCACGAAACTGTCATTGCAAGAAGGAGGACTGCCGTGACTGTCGCTAAGATCCTTCAATCAAAGGGCTCGGGCGATGTTGTGACCATCGACCCGGAAAAGACCGTGGCCGATGCCGCCAGCATTCTGTCGGAAAAGCGCATCGGTTCGCTCGTGGTGTCATCCGATGGGGAAACGGTGACCGGCATCCTGTCCGAACGTGACATCGTCCGCGAGATCGGGCGTCGCGGGCCGGGCTGCCTTGCGGAAACCGTGGCCGAGATGATGACCAAGGAAATCGTCACCTGTACCAAGGACGAAAAGGCCGATCTTGCCCTTGCGAAAATGACCAAGGGCCGCTTCCGTCACATGCCGGTCGTGGACGGAGACAAGATGGTCGGCCTGATCACATTGGGCGATGTCGTGAAATACCGCCTTGAAGAAGTGAAGATGGAAAAGGATGCCCTCGAAGGCATGATCATGGGCTTTTAGCCCCACGGTTACGACAACTTTCCCGCACAACCCCTTGATTTGCCGGGCGCAATATAGTTGCGTGCGCGAAAAGAGAAGGGACTGTCATGCGCATCGGTCTGTATCCGGGCACTTTCGATCCGGTCACGCTTGGCCATCTTGATATCATCAGGCGGGCGTCGGCGCTGGTCGACCGGCTGGTGATTGGCGTCGCGATCAACCGCGACAAGGGCCCTCTTTTTTCGCTCGATGAACGGGTCGGGATGATCGACGCGGAATGCGCGGTGATTGCCAACAAGGCCGGGATCGAGATCGTCGTGCACCCGTTCGACAACCTGCTGATCGACTGCGCCCATGATGTCGGGGCCGGGATCATCATTCGCGGGCTGCGCGCCGTTGCAGATTTTGAGTATGAATATCAGATGGTTGGCATGAACCGCCAGCTTGATAATACGGTCGAGACTGTGTTCCTGATGGCCGATGCCGAACGCCAGGCGATTGCGTCGAAACTGGTCAAGGAAATCGCGCGGCTGGGCGGGGACGTCTCGCGTTTCGTGTCGCCGAAGGTGAACGAGGCGCTGATCGCCAAATTCTCCGAAACCTGAGCGGACATGCAAAAAGGCAGGCCGGTTGGCCTGCCTGATGCATCACTCACTCAGAGCGTTGGCTTAGGCGCCGTAAACCGCCTTCATGGCGATCTTGTGCGCGTCTTCGCGGAAGATGCCGAGGTCGAGGGCGACATCAAGCGGCATACGCTCGATCTCGCTGACGGTCCGGTTGTAAGCCGCACGCTTCTGGGCGGCGGTTTTCAGTTGAGCAATCAAAGTTGTCATTTTGCCGTTCCTTTCTATTGGGTGTGGCTTGGTCGGTGTGTGTCTCGTGATTGACAATTAGCCATGTGTTAGCGCTAAACAACCGTCGTTTCTGAAAAGCGGCTATGCAGGGAATGCATGGCGCTGCAGCGCAGCAAGAAATTGAAATTACGTAGAGTTTTCACGAATTCTTGAACTTGGCCATTGACAGGGGCGTATTCAGGAGCACATAGAGACTCAGCTTTGGCGCGCGTTCCGCTGCGTGAGCGGACCGGCAGAAACTCAGCCGTACCACGCCATGGCACACTTGCTTCCCACATCACGCGAGGGGTGCCGGCGCGAAAGCGGCATGCGGGCAATCCGGTCCGAGGTCAGCTTTTTCGTGCAACCCTTGCGCCGCGGATGCGGCCGATGATGGCCTGCGGGCCGATAAAGGGAATTAAGATGGATTTCGACATGCTGGGCCTTGCGCCTCGTCTTGTGGCCGCTCTGGCCGAACAAAATATCACCAAACCGACGCCGATTCAGAAACAGGCCATTCCGCACGCCATGAACGGGCGCGACGTGATGGGTCTGGCACAAACCGGCACCGGCAAGACCGCCGCCTTCGGCCTGCCGCTTCTGCATGCGCTGATGAAGGCCGGCTCAAAACCCGCGCCGCGCACCGTGCGCGGTCTGGTGCTGGCCCCCACGCGCGAGCTGGCCAAGCAGATCACCGACAATCTGCGCGCCTTCACCAAGGGCAGCCACCTCAAGGTGGGTCTCGTGGTGGGCGGTCAGTCGATCAACAGCCAGATAAACATGCTGGGGCGCGGCGCCGACCTTCTGATCGCCACGCCCGGGCGGCTGATCGATCTTCTGGATCGCCGTTCCGTGTCACTGGGCGACACGCACTTCCTCGTCCTAGATGAGGCGGATCAGATGCTCGACATGGGCTTTATCCATGCGCTTCGCCGCATCGCGCCGCTTCTGTCGGACGATCGCCAGACCATGCTCTTTTCGGCCACGATGCCGAAACAGATGGCCGAACTGGCCGCCGCTTACCTCACCAACCCGGTCCGCGTCGAAGCCGCCCCGCCGGGCAAAGTGGCCGACAAGATCACCCAATCGGTGCATTTCGTGCCCCAGGCGGGCAAGACCGAGCTGCTGATCGAGCTTCTCGACAGCCACCGGGACGAGCTGGCGCTTGTCTTCGCCCGTACCAAGCACGGCGCGGAAAAGCTGATGAAAAAGATCGACACGGCGGGTTTTGCCACCGCGTCCATCCACGGCAACAAAAGCCAGGGCCAGCGTGACCGCGCAATCCGGCAGTTCAAGGAAGGCACGGTCCGGGTGCTCGTGGCCACCGATGTCGCCGCGCGCGGCATCGACATTCCCGATGTCAAACACGTCTATAACTTCGACCTGCCCAATGTCGCCGAGAACTACATTCACCGCATCGGCCGCACTGCGCGGGCCGGGGCGGCGGGGCGCGCCATCGCGTTTTGCTCTGCCGATGAGGCAGAATCCCTGCGCGCCATCGAAAAGGTGGTGTCGTTCAAACTGCCGGTGGCCGGTGGTCGCCCATGGCAGGTGGAAAAACCCGATGCAAAGACGAAGAACGGCGGACCAAGCCGCCGTCGTCGCCGCCCCTCGGGTCGGGGCAACAAGGTCAGGCGCGCCGCATAAGCGGCACGCCCATCCTTTGATTTACAGGTGCTTGGCCATTTCGATGGCCGTATCCGCCATCCGGCAGGAAAAGCCCCATTCGTTGTCATACCAGCTCAGGATCCGGCACATATTGCCATCCAGAACCTTGGTCTGATCGGCGGCGAAGATCGACGAATGCGGGTCGTGGTTGAAATCCGACGACACCAGCTTTTCCTCGGTATACCCCAAGATCCCCTTGAGCGCGCCGTTCGAGGCCGCCTTGATCTCGGAATTGATCTCTTCAACCGTCGTCGCATTGTCGGCCTCGAAGGTCAGGTCGACGACCGACACGTTCGGGGTCGGCACGCGAATGGCCACACCGTCGAGCTTGCCGTTCAATTCCGGCAGAACAAGGCCCACGGCCCGCGCCGCACCGGTCGAGGTCGGGATCATGTTCGCCGCCGCCGCGCGGGCGCGATAAAGATCCTTGTGCATCGTATCCAGCGTCGGCTGGTCGCCGGTATAGCTGTGGATCGTGGTCATGAAGCCGCGCTTGATGCCCACCGTGTCATTCAGAACCTTGGCCACCGGGGCCAGGCAGTTCGTGGTGCAGGACGCGTTCGAGATCACCGCGTCATCGCTGGTGATCGTGTCGTGGTTCACCCCATAGACGATTGTCTTGTCGGCCCCGGCGGACGGCGCCGACACCAGAACCCGGCTCGCGCCGTTTTCAAGGTGGATGGCGGCCTTGTCGCGCGCAGTGAAGATGCCGGTGCATTCCAGAACGATATCGACATGTGCCCAGGGCAGTTCATCGGGGTTGCGAATGGCGGTCACCGCGATCGGGCCGGTGCCCAGATCGATCGAATTTTCCGTCGTCGTCACCGTGCCCGGAAAGCGGCCATGCACCGTGTCATAGCGCAGAAGATGCGCGTTGGTTTCCACCGGACCAAGGTCGTTGATGGCAACAACCTCGATATCCGTGCGACCATTTTCGACAATTGCGCGCAGAACATTGCGCCCGATCCGACCAAATCCGTTGATGGCTACCTTGACGGCCATGAAAGCTCTCCTTCTGATATGAAGCTCTGAAAGGTTGGCGCTAACAAATGCGACTGTGCCAAAAGGTCAACCGGTTTTGTCAGTTCCAGAAGCTAAGCCATTCGATGAAATCGGTGAGCTTGCGCATAAGAATGATGTCCGCATCATCGACGAACACGCCAATGACAAGGAACAACGCGGCGGCAAACAGCAACCCGCCAAGGATAATAAACGTCTGTGTTTCCATAACATTGCCGCCGAAAGAACCGGCGCCTTTACTGGTTCGGGATCATTCCGGCCCGGCGTGTTGACTGCTCCAAGGCCGAATAATCCATCAATATCGGAAGCATGCCAGAATCGGCGGGTTTGGGCCAGTCCCGTGCGCGCAATGGATGCGGCGCTGTGTCATGCAGCCCCCAACAGACGCGACAGCGCGATGGCCGCGTCGCGCACATGGGCCCCGAATTCGCCGGTGCGCTGGGTCGTCACCCGCCCCACGGGCCCCGAGATCGAGATGCCCGCAATCGCCGCGCCGGTCGCGTCGAAAACCGGTGCCGCCACACAGCGCATGCCTTCGTTCCGCTCTTCGTCGTCGATGGCATATCCGCGTCTGCGCGCGGCGGACAGATCCGACAACAGCGCCGAGGCATTGGTCAGCGTGCGCGGCGTGAACCCTTCCAGCCCCGCCGAAACGATCGCGTTCAGCCGCGGTTCGGGGAAATGCGCGAGCAAGGCCTTGCCGATGCCCGACGCATGCATCGGGGATTGCGTGCCGGGCGGGAAGAAGGCGCGAATGGTCTCATGCGTTTCCACCTGGCTGACGAAAAGCACATTCGACCCGTTTACGACGCCCAGGTTCGCGGTCTCGCCCGTCGCCTCCATCAGCGCCTGCATCACCGGGCGGGCGCGCTCGACAAGGTTCGTCCGCCGCAGGAAGGCCGAGCCGATGCGGAACGCCCCTGCGCCGACATGCCAGCTTTGGCTTTGCGCTTCCAATTCGACGATCCCGCGGGTCTCAAGCGTGGTCAGCACGCGATAGACGGTGGCGGGGGACTGATCCAGCCGCGAGGCAAGCTCGGTCAGGGTTGATCCGCCTTCCGACGCCAGCGTTTCCAGAATAAGCATCGCGCGGTCCAGCGACTGGATCGTGTTCTGCTCGGTCTTGTCGTGAAAGGCGCGGGGGCGGCCGCGCGCACGTTTTTCGGCCATGAATTACCCTTGGAACGGATCAAGATCTCAGCATTATTTCTATCAATGAAAAATCATTCCACAATATGAAAAATACAAGTTACTGAAAAATATATCATTTTGTATTTTTCCACAGAAAGAAAAACAATTTCAAAAAAATTGCGGTCCTGTGCGGCCTCCCATAGAACAACGTCAGATCTTTATGGGAGGACACATGATGTCACTGCAGAACCCGGTTTTCATCCCCGGCCCAACGAATATGCCGGAGGTCCTTCGCAAAGCGATCGATATGCCGACGCTCGACCACCGCTCGGCCATGTTCGCCGACATCCTGCACCCGGCCATCGACGGCGTGAAAAAGGTTCTCAAGACCGAAACCGCCCAGATTTTCGTGTTCCCCTCCACCGGCACCGGCGGCTGGGAAACCGCGCTCACCAACACGCTCAGCGCCGGTGACAAGGTTCTGGCCGCGCGCAACGGCATGTTCAGCCACCGCTGGATCGACATGTGCCAGCGCCACGGTCTCGACGTGCACGTCATCGAAACGCCGTGGGGCGAAGGCCTGCCTGCCGATAAGTATGAAGAAGTGCTGCGCGCCGATACCGGCCACACGATCAAGGCGGTTCTGGCAACGCATAACGAAACCGCCACGGGCGTCGTCTCCGATATCGCCGCCGTGCGCGCCGCCATGGATGCCGCGAACCACCCGGCTCTGCTTCTTGTCGATGGCGTCAGCTCCATTGGCTCGATGAATTTCGAAATGGACGCCTGGTGCGTCGATGTCGCCGTCACCGGGTCGCAAAAGGGCTTCATGCTGCCCGCCGGTCTGGCGATTGTCGGCTTCTCGCAAAAAGCACGCGCCGCAGTTGAGACCGCACAGCTTCACCGCACCTTTTTCGATATCCGCGATATGGAAAAAGGCTATTCGGTCAACGGCTTCCCCTACACGCCGCCGGTCGGCCTGCTCAATGGTCTGAACCTCGCCTGCAACATGCTGCTCGACGAAGGGCTCGACAACGTCTTTGCCCGACACCGCCGCATCGCTTCCGGCGTGCGCGCCGCCGTCGATGCCTGGGGGCTTGAGCTTTGCGCCGCCAAACCCGAATGGCAGTCCGACACGGTCAGCGCCATCCGCACCCCCGAAGGTTTCAACGCCACCCACATCGTGACCCACGCCGCCGAAGTCTACGGCATGGCGTTCGGAACCGGCCTGGGCGAGGTCGCGGGCAAGGTGTTCCGCATCGGTCACCTTGGCCAGCTTACCGACGCACTGGCCCTGTCGGGAATTGCAACGGCAGAGATGGTCATGGCCGATCTCGGGCTAGATATCGAACTGGGCTCGGGCGTTGCGGCGGCACAGGCCGTCTATCGCCACGGTGGCAACCAGAAAAAGAAGGAAGCAGCGTGATGAAGGATACTGTCGATATGTACATCCCGACCTTTCAGGACGTGATTGACGCGCATGAGCGCATCAAACCCTACATCCACCGCACGCCGGTTCTGACGTCGAGCTATTTCAACGACCTCGTCGGCGCGGAACTTTTCTTCAAGTGCGAGAATTTCCAGAAAGCCGGCGCCTTCAAGGTGCGCGGTGCCTCCAACGCCGTCTTCGGACTGGACGATGAACAGGCCAAGCTGGGCGTCTGCACCCATTCGTCCGGCAACCACGCCCTGTCGCTCAGCTACGCGGCCGGTCGCCGGGGCATCCCCTGTAACGTCGTGATGCCGCGCACCGCGCCCGAGGCCAAGAAAGCCGCCGTGCGCGGCTATGGCGGCAAGATCACCGAATGCGAGCCGTCGACCACCAGCCGGGAAGAGGTTTTCGCCAAGGTTCAGGCCGAAACCGGCGGCGAATTCGTACACCCCTATAACGACCCGCGCGTCATCGCGGGGCAGGGGACCTGCAGCCGCGAGTTCATGGAACAGACCGGCGGCGTCGACATGATGGTCGCCCCGATCGGTGGCGGCGGCATGATCTCGGGCACCTGCCTGACCCTGTCGAACATCGCCCCCGAGGTCGAAATCATCGCATCCGAACCCGAACAGGCCGACGACGCCTACCGCAGCTTCAAGGCGGGTCACATCATCGCCGATGATGCGCCGGTGACCATCGCCGACGGGCTCAAGGTCCCTCTCAAGGAACTGACCTGGCATTTCGTGTCGAACCACGTGACCGACATCCTGACCGCCACGGAAGAAGAGATCATCGACGCGATGAAGCTCACCTGGCAGCGGATGAAGATCGTGATGGAGCCAAGCTGCGCCGTGCCGCTGGCCACCATTCTGAAGAACAAGGACAAATTCGCCGGCAAGCGTGTCGGTGTCATCATAACGGGCGGCAATGTCGATCTCGACAAACTGCCCTGGATCAAGTGAACGCGGAGGAAAGACCCATGAACGCACCTGTGAAATTTTCCGATCTCGAAGTCGGCTATGACATCCCCGCCGCCATCGGCATGGATGAAAGCGAAGTCCAGACGCCCTGTCTGATCCTCGATCTTGATGCGCTGGAACGGAACATCAAGAAGATGGGCGACTATGCCAAGGCCCACGGCATGCGTCACCGCGTGCACGGCAAGATGCATAAATCGGTCGACGTGGCCAAGCTCCAGGAAAGCCTTGGCGGCGCGGTCGGCGTCTGCTGTCAAAAAGTGTCCGAGGCCGAGGTGTTCGCCCGCGGCGGCATCAAGGACGTGCTGGTTTCGAACCAGGTCCGCGACCCCGCCAAGATCGACCGTCTCGCCCGTCTGCCCAAGCTGGGCGCCCGCGCGATCTGCTGTGTCGACGACATCGAAAACGTGGCCGACCTCTCCGAGGCCGCGCAGCGCCATGGCACCGAGATCGAATGCCTTGTCGAGATTGACTGCGGCGCGGGCCGCTGCGGTGTGACAACGACGCCGGAAGTGGTTGAAATCGCGAAAGCAATCGATGCCGCCCCCGGCCTCAAGTTCTCGGGCATCCAGGCCTACCAGGGCGCGATGCAGCACATGGACTCGTACGAAGACCGCAAAGCCAAGATCGATCTGGCCGTGGCACAGGTGAAAGACGCCGTGGATACGCTCAAGGCCGATGGCATCGAGTGTGACATCGTTGGCGGCGGCGGCACCGGGTCGTACTACTTCGAAAGCACCTCGGGCGTGTATAACGAGCTTCAGTGTGGCTCTTACGCGTTCATGGATGCCGATTACGGTCGCATCCTCGACAAGGACGGCAACCGCATCGATCAGGGCGAATGGGAAAACGCGCTCTTCATCCTGACCAGCGTCATGAGCCACGCCAAGCCCGAAAAAGCCATCGTCGACGCCGGCCTCAAGGCCCAGTCGGTCGATAGCGGCCTGCCCGTGATCTTCGGCCGCGACGACGTGGAATACGTCAAATGCTCGGACGAGCACGGCGTCGTCGCCGACCCGGACCGCGTGCTCAAGGTCAACGACAAGCTGCGCCTCGTGCCCGGCCACTGTGACCCGACCTGCAACGTGCATGACTGGTATGTCGGCGTACGTGGCGGCAAGGTCGAAACGCTCTGGCCCGTCTCGGCCCGCGGCAAGGCCTACTAAGCCAAACCGGCGCATCGGGGGCCGCGTGGCCCCCGATACCTTTGCGGAATAACCGAAAGACAGAACCATGCTGATCGTCCCCGAGGCAGCAATCGCTGACCTTATCACTCCCGAAGCATCCTTTGACGCGGTCGAGGCGGTGTTCGCCGCCATGTCCAAGCGCGATGCCTATAACTTCCCGGTCGTGCGCGAAGCCATCGGGCATGAAGATGCGCTCTACGGGTTCAAGGGCGGGTTCGATCAGTCGGGCATGACGCTTGGCCTCAAGGCGGGCGGGTACTGGCCCAACAACCTTGAACGGCGCGGCATCATCAACCACCAGTCGACGGTGTTCCTCTTCGCTCCCGACACCGGCAAGATGGCTGCGATGGTCGGCGGCAATCTTCTGACCGCGCTGCGCACCGCCGCGGCCTCTTCGGTGTCGATCAAGCATCTGGCACGCCCCGACGCCAAGGTTCTGGGCATGGTCGGTGCCGGTCACCAGTCGCATTTCCAGCTTCGCGCCGCCGCGCAACAGCGCGACTTCGATAAGGTCGTGGCCTGGAACTATCACCCCGACATGCTGCCCAAGCTGGGTGAAACCGCCGCCGAACTGGGTCTCCCGTTCGAGGCCGTTTCTCTCGAAGGGCTGGGCGAACAAGCCGACGTCATCATCACCATCACCTCGGCCTTTTCGCCGTCGCTGATGGACGCGCATGTCAAACCCGGCACGCACCTGGCCTGCATGGGCACCGACACCATCGGCAAGCAAGAGGTGGAGGCCGCGCTTCTGGCCCGCGCCACCGTCTTCTGTGACGAGGTCGCCCAATCGACGACCATCGGCGAGGCACAGCATGCCGTGGGCTCCGGCCTCATCGACATCTCGGCCGTCAACGAAATCGGCGCGGTCATCAACGGCACCCATCCGGGCCGGACGTCCAATGACGAGATCACGCTGTTCGACGGCACCGGCGTCGGCTTGCAGGATCTCGCGGTCGCCTCTGCGGTTGTCGAAATCGCCGTCGAAAAGGGCGTCGCGATCGAGGTCGATTTCTAGACCTCTTTACCAAATGCGGGACGGGTGACATGCCCCTGAACATCGCGATCAACGGGCTCGGCCGCATCGGCCGGGCCGTTTTGCGCCTCGCGCTGACCCAGCGCGCAGGCGAGGTCGCGGTGGTGCGCCTCAACGACATCGCCGCGCCCGACCTCATCGCCTATCTTCTGGAATATGACAGCGTTTTCGGCGCCTTGCCGGGCGAGGTAAAGGTCGATGGTGCGGCCCTTATCCTGAACGGCACGCGCATCCCGCTCACCAATCACTCCGACCCCGCCGCGCTCGATTACTCGGATGTTGACCTGCTGCTCGACTGCACGGGCAAGGCGACCAGCCGCACTTGGGCCGAGGCCGCGCTTGCGGCCGGGGCCCCCAAGGTCCTGATCTCGGGGCCGTGCATGGACGCCGACCTGACGCTGGTTCTGGGTGCCAACGACGCCGCCCTGACCGATCAACGCATCGTCTCGAACGCGTCCTGCACCACCAACGCACTCGCCCCGCTGTTGCGCGTGATCGACGACGCCTGGGGCCTCGACAGCGGCCAGATGACCACGATCCACTGCTACACCGGCAGCCAGCCCACCGTCGACGCCCCGCGCGGCGACTTCGCCCGCAGCCGGGCGGCGGCGCTTAGCATGATCCCCACAACGACAAGCGCGGCCCCCTTGACCGAGCTTGTCCTGCCCGGGCTTGGCGCACGCGTCACCTGCCATTCGGTCCGCGTGCCGACCGCCAGCGTGTCGGCCATAGACCTTGTCGTCAAAACCGAGCGCCTCGTGACGGTAGAGGAAGCCAACGCCCATTTCGCCGCAACCGCCGGTCCGATCCTCGGCGTCACAGACCGCCCGCTTGTCTCGTCCGACCTGCGCGCACGCCCCGAATCCCTCGTCATCGCCTTGCCGGAAACAAGCCAATCCGGCGGGCTGTTGCGCGTCTTTGGCTGGTACGACAACGAGTGGGGCTTTTCCAACCGCATACTCGATGTCGCGGCGCTGATGGGCAATTAAGGCGCCACCACCTCGTAAGGCTCTGAAAACCAATGCTCTTCCAGGTTGACCCCCGGGCCGATCCGGTCGATCACGGCAAAAAGCCCCGGTGCCTCAAGCGGTGTCAGAACCCCGTGCCACGTGT
>JABDPT010000240.1 GCA_013042605.1 Paracoccaceae bacterium | reverse complement strand
CGACGGCCATTCTGGCCAACCTTGGCTATCAGGTGGCGGGCGTGACCGGCCGGCCTGAAACGGCCGATTACCTCACCGGGCTGGGTGCGTCGCGCATCGTGCCCCGCGAAGAGCTTGCCGAAACCGTGAAACGCCCGCTGGAGACCGAGACCTGGGCTGGCTGTGTCGATGCGGTGGGCGGCGCGATGCTGGCGCGTGTGCTGGGCCAGATGAAATACGGCGCATCGGTAGCCGCCGTGGGCCTTGCCGGTGGTGCGGGGCTTCCCGCGACGGTGGTGCCGTTTCTCTTGCGCGGTGTGAACCTGCTGGGCATCGACAGCGTGATGCAGCCCTATGACAACCGCCTTCGGGCGTGGGGCCGGGTGGCCAGCGACCTGCCGATGGACAAGCTTGAGGCGATGATCCAGCCCGCGACTTTGGCCGATCTGCCTGAGCTTGGCGCGGCCATCCTGAAAGGTCAGGTCAAGGGCCGCGTCGTCGTCGATGTGAACGCCTGACCGCGGCCCCTTGAAGGCGGGGGGCGTGGCGCGCTACACCCCCGCGCAACGATAGGAGTTGCCTGATGAGTTTTGACCGCAGCGTGAAGATCGCCCCGTCGATCCTGTCCGCCGATTTCGCCAATTTCGGGTCCGAGATTCAGGCGATCGAGGCGCAGGGCTGCGACTGGGTGCATGTCGACGTGATGGACGGGCATTTCGTGCCGAACCTGACCTTTGGCCCGGCGCTGTGCAAGGCGATCCGCCCGCATATCAAGACGGTCATGGACGTGCATCTGATGATCGCGCCGGTCGATCCCTATATCGACGCCTTTGCCGACGCCGGGGCCGATATCATCACCGCGCATCTTGAGGCGGGGCCGCATATTCACCGCACGCTTCAGGCGATCCGCGGGGCAGGGGCCAAGGCAGGCCTTGCGCTGAACCCCGGCACGCCGGTCGAGGCGGCGGCACCGCTGCTTGATCTTTGCGATCTGATTTGCGTGATGACAGTGAACCCGGGCTTTGGTGGCCAGAAGTTCATTGCAAGCCAGGTGGCGCAAGTCCGCGCCTTGCGCGACATGATCGGCGACCGGCCCATTCACATCGAGATCGACGGTGGGGTCGATCCGACCACCGCGCCGAAAGTGGTCGAGGCGGGGGCCGATGTGCTGGTCGCGGGCTCTGCCGTGTTCCGGGGCGGATCGGTCGACACGCCAGAGGTTTACGGCGAGAACATCCGGGCCATACGTGCCGCCGCCGCGACGGTTCAGGCGGCGGCCTAGCGCAACGCCCCCGCCGCCTGCAGCGCGTCGTATTTCTCCTGCACGAACCACCACGTATCGTCGCCCCGGTCATAGGGCGGCTTGGTATCGGGGCGTCCGAACACATCCCAATACGCCAGCCAATGCGTGCCCTTGTACCAGTTCGGCACCCAGATATGCATCGCCCGCAACACCCGGTCGAGCGCATGAACGTTGGTTTCAAGCTCTTCCCGGGTTTCGGCGGCGATGATGCGTTCGATCAGGGCATCGACAACAGGGTCGTTTACCCCGGCAAGGTTCAGCGTCCCGCGTGCATCGACGCTTTGCGACCCGAAAAGCGTGCGTAATTCGACCGATGGGCTGAGCGGCAGGACAAGCCGGGCGATGATGATGTCATAGTCGAAATCTTCCTGCCGTTGCTCCATCTGCGCGAAATCCACGCGGGTATAGATGGCATCGATCCCGGCGCGGGTCATGTTTTCGATGAAGGGCAGGACGATACGCTCAAGCGATGAGGACGCCCCGACATATTCGATGCGAAGCGTCTCTCCCTCCGCGGTGCGGCGTGTTCCGTCGTCGCCGACGAGCCAACCCGCCTCGTCCAGCAGAGCCGATGCGGCGCGAAGGGCGCGCCGGTCCGAGTTTTGCGGGCCATTGATGCGTGGGACGAAGGCGGGTTCCGTGAAGACCTCGGGCGGAAGCTGGTCGCGAAACTCTTCGAGGATCGCAAGCTCCGCGCCCTCGGCCATGCCAGAGGATTGCAGTGTCGAGTTTTCCCAAAAGCTGTCGGTCCGCTCATACAGCCCGTAAAACAGCGTTTGGTTCGTCCATTCGAAGTTGAACAGCATACCAATCGCTTCGCGTACGCGCGGGTCCTGAAGGTTCGGGCGCCGCAGGTTCATCCAGAACCCCTGCGCTCCGGAGGACCGCCCGTCAGTCAGCGTCTCTTGCACGACCCAGCCGTTTTCGAGTGCCGGAAAGTCATAGCCGGTCGCCCATTGCGCAGAGGTGTTTTCCTCGTGGAAAAGATAGGTGCCGGACTTGAGCGCCTCGAACGCCGCCGTCCGGTCGGCGAAATATTCATAGGTCGCGCAACCGAAGTTGCCGGTGCCAACCCGCACAGGCAAGTCCGCGCCCCAGTAATCGGGGTTCCGGCAATAGGTGATCGACCGCGCCGGATCGACGTCGTCGATGACATAGGGGCCCGATCCGATCGGCGGATCGAGGGTGGATTCATCGAAGGCCACCGTTCGATAGTAGTGCTCGGGCAGGATCTGCAGGATGCCGACCTGCGCGATTAGATCGCGGGTCGAGGCACCTTCTGTGAAGGTGACCTTCACGCGGTGGGTGTCCAGGATCTCGGCGCCTTCGACATCGTCCAGAATGATCTGGTATTGCGGTGAACCGAGGGTTTTCAGCGTGTCGATGGTGAAGGCGACGTCTTCGGCGGTGACGGGTTCGCCATCCGAAAACCGTGCTTCCGGGCGCAAATTGAAGATGACCCAGCTTCGGTCTTCGGGGTATTCGATGGTTTCGGCAAGCAGGCCGTAAACGGCATCGGGTTCGTCGAAGGCGCGCGTCAGCAGGGTGTCATAGATGCGCTCAAGCCCTTGGGCCGGTTCGCCTTTCAGGATGAAAAGGTTAAGGCTGTCAAAGGTTTGCGAGGCAAGCGTGCCGCGAAAGCTGATGAAGCCACCTTTCGGGGCGTCCGGGTTCACATAGTCGAAATGCGGAAAGTCGGCGGGGTATTTCAGCTCTCCGAAGGCCGAAATGCCATGGCTGGTAAGCAGGGTTTCGTGGCCATCGGCGCGGGCTTGGTCGGCGGGCTGGGCAACAAGTGCGGCAAAGGTTGCGGCAGCGAGCCACGCGAAAAGACGATGTCCGGACATCCAGACCTCCTGATTACTTCGACGCTTGGAAGCCTAGTGCGTTTTCGCCCGAGTAAAAGCGCCTTTCGCACATCTCCGCGTGACCGCAGGCTGGGTCTCAGAGGCCGGTCAGGCGTTGCCAGTCATCGGTCAGGGTTGGCAATTCCGCCCATGGCGACAGGATGGCAAGCGACACGTCCCCGATGCGCGCGGCAATCAGCGCTTCGTCACCGTCAAGCGCGATGGACACCAGAACCGGGCCCGCGTCGGCGATGATTTTCGGGTCAAGAAGGGTTTCGATCACCCGGTCCGGCGGGGTTTCGCCCCAAAGGGCGGCATCGCCCCGGCTCTCTCCGCCCGCGATGTGCCAGGCGGCGATGCGGTCGGCGTGACGCTCAAGAAATACGCGCATGGCGGCTTCGGGGTCCGCAAGCGATAGCTCGGGCAGCTCCCACGCAGCGGCAAGGGTTCGCGGAGAGATGCCAACCTCGGCAGGGCCGACGGACCGGCCCAGCGGATGTGTGGTCATGTTGAGGGTGTCGCTGCCGGAAAACAGCCCCTCGATCAGCGCCCGGACCGCGCCGGGCAGTTCCGGATCGTCGCCATCAAGCTCGGTATCGAGAATGGCCCCGTGACCCGCCGGCGCGCGCGTCGCCGCCAATCGCAACAGACGGCGCCCCGACACATCGCAGCGCAGCGCGCGGCCGTTCTCATCGGTGCATTCCAGCGTCGCCGGCAGAACGATATCGTCAATCTCGGCAACAAGCAGGCTCAGCGCGTCTTGCGGGCTTTTCAAAACGCGTGTGCGCCCATCTGCACCCGCCGTGCCCGCAGCGGCCAGCTTTGCCAGCTTGCGCTCGACTGTCGATTTGTCACTCACCGTTTATTCCCCGGTCGTCGCCCGTACGGCCTTATATGCGTTACTCACGCAGATCAGTCACGAGGTTTCGTGCCCATGCGGCCGCTTCGGCCACCGGAACTGCCGGGGCGCAGACCAGGCAAAGCGCTTCGACCGGGTTCGCGGTCGAGCGTACGCAATAGATCACTTCCGTCGATTTCATGATAATCGCCTCGTTCGACTGGCCCACCGGGCTGTCGAGGCATGCTTTGGCAGTTTCACAAAGCGCGTCCAGTTGTTCCTGCGGCTGTTCTCCGCCGCTGCTGGAACAAAGAACCGTGCCTGAGCGCATGTCCACATATGTGGCCGTGTCGACGTCGGCCTGCGCTTTTGTTAGTGCCTCGAGACGTTCTACTACCGTCATAGTCCCACCCAATACTCACGTGTCGTGGACCATCCCTTAGCAGAACTGTTAAAAAATGCATGCCAGAAACGCCGTTTTCGGCGTTTGAAGGCGTGACTTCTGTGTTTCCAAAGGAAATTGCCCGCAGATACGCGGATTTTTGCTTAAGCGACGGGCCGACGCAGGCCACCGTCTTTGGCGGGCGGGCGTTCGCGGGCTTCGCCGGCGGGGCGTTCCACGCGTTTGGGGGCAATGGCGCCGGATGTCGCCTCTGGCTGCTCCGAAGCGGTGGGCCGCGGTGTGGGCGTTGCGCGCAACGGGGAAACCGGCTCGGTGGTTTGCCGCAGGGGCAGAACGTTGCTCCGGTTGTTGGGGAGGGCGTCAAGCTCGATCACCGTGTCCAACAGGCATTGCACGAACTCGGCCGCGCCGCTTGCCAGCCACGCGTCGTGGTCGTCGCCCGCTTCCACGGCCTGGATCAGCGAGACGGGGAAGACATCACGGAACTGGCCGCGTGTTTCGGCGCGCACCCGGGCCAGAACCCGGCCGCGATCATGATCGTTGAGAAGCTTGTCGAACCGGGTCAGCAACAGGATGCTGACCGGGTAAAGATGACGCGGAAGCTCGGCCCATGCGGCGGCTTCGGTCTGGCGCCAGGCCTGCGTCGCATGGCTGCACCAGATGACCGTATCTGCGTGATGGATCGCACGCTGCCAGACCTCGGGCGACATGTTCGGATCGGAATTGCCGGGCAGATCGATGAGATCCATCATCTCGAGGATGTCGGCCTGCATGAAAATCTTGACATAGGCGGTGTCCGACACCTGCACGGTCTCAAGGTCGGCAAGGTCCAGCGGCGCCTTTTTGCCCGCAAGGTCCACGGTATAGGCCGCGTCTGCACCATAGGAGAACCAGACCGGAGGAAGCTGCGTCGCCGTCACCTTGACCGGAGATTTGCCCTGACCGATGAGCATGTTTGCAAGGGTGCTTTTGCCCGCGCTGAACTCGCCCATCAGGGCGACGACAGGCTTCTTCTTGCGGAGGGCGGCGTTGGTCATCTTCGGGTCTCCGGCGGCAGTCAGGCCGCAAATCGGGTCAGGGTTTCGGTCGTGGCGGCCAGCGCCAGCGTCTTTTCGCGGTTATCGGCGGTCTTACCGGCATTCATGAGGTCGCTTGCCGTCGTTTCGGCCTGTTCGGTAAGCGAGGCCAGCATCTCGCGTTGACCGGCGACGAATTCCTTGAGGGCCTCCTGGCTGTCTTCGACGACCTGCCGGGCGTGTTCGCCTTTCAGGCCGGTGACGATCGGATCGGTTTCGGCCTTGATCAGGTCGGCGAATTCGACCGCGAAGTTGCGGTATCCGCGGCGGCGATGCCACCAGCGCGACCAGAGCCCGCCCTTGAGATCAAGCGCGATCGTCTGGCCCAGTAGCACGGGCGAGGGGACATAGGGCGCTGGCGGGGCCTCAAGCTGAAACTGATCCTCGGGCACGTTGAAGGCCCGCAGGTAAACCTCGCGGATTTCGGCGGCGGTTTGCAGGAAAAGCTCTTGGTTGAGCGCCTGCGCGTTGCGGGAATAGACCTGGAACGCCGTCCGCAGCAGAACCCGAAGGCCGGTCGCGTCATACTGCCAGACCGTCTTTTCGCCGTGTTCTTCGAGATGCCGGATCAGCGACCCGGTCGCCCGGTCGAGAAAGCCCTTATGCGAGCGTTCGAGGCGGGTGAAGAACTCCTTGGTGATGTCGGTGAACTTTTCGTCGAGCTGCTGAACCGCACGCTCTTCGATCTTGTCAAGCTCGGTCGGAATGGCGGCGTGGTCAAGCGGTTCAAGCGTGCTGTTCACCGGGCGATCGGCCACGATATGTTCCGAGGTCGTGATCCCGCTGACAAGGTTCATCGCCCCCTTGGCGGCGCGGTTGATGGCTTCGCCGCCGATACCGCTTTCGATGCGGTCGGCAAGGGCCTTGTAAAGCTCTGGCACACCGGACAATTCCCAGACAAGTTCGTGGTTCTCGCCGTTGATCTTGGCCTCATCCTCGTGGCCCTGCGCGCCAGCCCAGTTCTTCAGGGCGCTAAGGCTCGCGTCGCTTTGCGGCGTGCCATCGTTGCGCACGACATGGTTCGCCCAATAGGCACTGCCGAAGATGATCTGCGCATCTTCCGGGCCGTGATGTTCGGCCAGGGTTTCAAGAATGCTGTCGTGGATTTCCGGGATCTGCTGGGCCGGGTCGGCCAGTTCGTCGATCCGGTTCACGAAGATCAGAACCTCGCGCGACGGCAGGTTGGCAATCAGCCGGATCAGCGCAAGGTCGACCGTGGTCAGCGCCTGGTGTGCCGACAAGACTACCACGCAAATCCGGCTTTCGCGGATCGCGCGGATCGTGATCTGTTCGCGCATCATGAAGGTGTCGTTCACGCCGGGCGTGTCGCGGATGCACATATCCAGCGGAAACTCTTCACGCTTGAGGTAGAGATCCGCCGATTTGGTGATGTCGGCGAAGCGACCCTGCTTGGAGGTCGGGTCGAGATCGGCATCGAACGTGTCGCCAAGGCAGACATAGCGTTCGACCAGTTCCTGATCGACATAGCCGTATTTGTGCTCTTGCCCGAGCAGCATCTCGAATTTGTCGCCCAGCCGCGCCTTGGACTTGGCGCGCATTTCGTCAAGCTGAACGGCCAGTTTTTCAAGCTCTTCATCGGCCCCGGCACGGCCCGCAAGCTCGCCAATCCGGCCGCCGCGTTCGAGAAGACGTTCCCATTCCTCGGCCTCGAAGAAGCTGAAGCTGGCGCTGTTGCCCGAAGTCTGCATCTTGGAACTGACGTGCAGCGACGTAACCACGGACGTCCACGGGTTCACGTCCGCAGGCAACAGATCGGGCCAGCCGACCATGGCGTTGACCAGCGATGTCTTGCCCGCCTTGACCTGTCCGATCATCGTGATGCTTGGTTCGACCTTGCGCAGCTGGCGTTGCAGCTTGCGCGCGCCCTTGCCGGCGGTGCGGTCACCAACCTCTGCAATGGTTTCGATCGCCTCGTCCAGTTCGGTCAGCTTGGCGTGAAACGGCGCAAGGCACTGCAGAGTGTTTTGCAGGAGGTCGGACGTTTCGGGCATGGTCGCCAGATCCGCATCCTCTATCCTGTTCTCGATATTCATTCTGCACCCTCAAAATACGTACCGGGCGCGCAAAACGCCCCAAAGCGACATGGCTCAAGGGTGGCGGGCAAACCGAAAACAGTTGCCCCGCAAACACCCATTTTGATCTCAATCGCCGGACAAAGTGGTAATTCTAAGGCGTTATTCGGGTTTTGCATGCGTGGTCCCTCGCCCTTCAAACGGCCAACCGCGTTTCGAATTCGCGGCGCAGTTGCAGCAAAAGCGAAACCGCATCGACCGAGGACGTGGTGCCCTTCTCAAGCTCGAGCAGGACGAACAGCTCTTCGGCTTCGGTCAGGGTTTCGGTCAGTTCGATAAGTTCGGCGGGCGTCGTATCTTCCGACGACGCGACCAGTTCACCCAGATGCGAGACGGTTTCACCGCAATAATCGATAAGCGTGGACGTATCGAGGTTTTCGCTTTGCCGGATGCTCTTGAGAAGCTGTGCCCCGCGGGCGCGAAGATAGGCATAGGCCGCCGAGTAAACCGCGCGTTGCGCCGGATTTACGGCCTTGTCGGACGTTTCTTTTTCTACTGGCCTGGCGGGCGCTTGCGCGGTCGCCTGGTCCTGTAACCGCGACAGCGTTTCGTCATGCGCACGCAGGAACAAAAGCGCGCCGTCGGCATCGGCGGTCCGGCCCAGTTCGGAATGTTGCAGGATGCGGTCGGTCAGAACCGCGGCGGGGTTGTCGGGCGTCTCTTCGCCAGCAACCGAGCCGCGCAGGCCGTTCAACGCGAAGACATCCAGAAACTCGCCCGACAGCCTCTCGCGCAGGTGATCGGCGCGGGCCTGCAAGATCTTGTTGCCTTGTCCTTGCGGTGTGCCGGTCAGCACGAGAAAGGCGTGGTCCATGATGGCTTCGGGCACATATTCCCAGATCGCCAGTTCGTCTTCGGTGAAGGCCATCGAACACCAAACGGCGATATCCGTGCGCGACAGGGCCCAGGTGATCGCGGCGCCAAGTTCTTCCGGGGCGGCATCGGCCACGACGTCGATCAGGCTGATCCGGCGCAGGATCGGTAGCGGCAATTCCTGCGAAACGAAGATCGCGTCCGGAAAGTCGTTTTGGGCGAAGGTGCCGTCGGTTTCAAGGATCGACCCGTCCGACAGCGTGACATGGGCGCGGGGTGCGTCGCCATAGGTGAATTCGATGGTCGTCTGGCAATCGTCGCTTGTCAGGTCCTTGCCGACAATGGCGTTCAGAAGCGAGGCTTTTCCTGCGTCCGGCAGACCCAGAAGAACCACCCGCACGGGCGAGGTCAGCCGTTCGAGAATACGCTCACCGCGCTCGGTGGCGCTGCGCGGCAGGGCGCCGGTGGTCAGCACATCGCGCAGGCGGTGGATGATATCATCGGTTGTGTTCAGGGTGTTTGGCGCATTCATTTGGACGTATCCGTGAAATAAGCCCGGTCCTGCAGGACCAGCGTGGGCATGGCCGCCGGATCGGGGCGCTCTGCCGTGTTGGCAGGTTCCGATGTATCGACACTGTCAGGGTCGCGGGTCTTGACCCGGTTCGACCGAAAGACCGATTGCGCGGGCTCAAGCTGAACCTTGATCAGCGTCATCGAGACATTGTCCTGTTCGGGGTCGTTCAGCAGGTCGATCTCGCGCAGCAAAGCCTCGACAATCTCGGCGCTGGAACTCTCGCTGTGTGCGGTGAGGATATCGCGGATGCCTTCGTCCCCCAGGAATTGCAATCCGTCGCTCGCGACAAGAACGATGTCGCCGTCTTGCATCTCAAGCGGCTTTTCTGGGCAATCGACACGCTGAATCTCTTCGCCCGCCAGAACCGAGGTCAGGCAATTGCGGTCGGGATGATGCGCGCCGACATCCGAATCCATCAGGCCCGACTGCACCATGAAGTCGATCTGCGGTGCCAGAGAATGATCTTCGTTAAGCTGGCTCAACTCACCGTCGCGATAGAGATAAAGCGGGGAATCCCCGATCGAAATCCAGTGCAGGCGATCTTCATAAAGCACCGTCGCGACCAGCGTGGCCCCCATACCCATCGCATTGGGATTGCGCGCCACATGCGCGGTCAGGCATTCATTGGCGCTGGCAGCAGCGCCGAAGAGCACATCGCGCAGGCGTTCAACGAACGTACCCGGCGCGCCGGACTGAAACTTCAGTTCACTATATACTTCGGTCATGACGATCTTGCTGGCGACATCGCCAGCGGCATGACCGCCCATGCCATCAGACAGGACCGCGATGCCAAGGTCGCTTCCCAACGGGAAGTCGGCGATGACCGCGTCCTCCTGATAATCCCGCATCCCGACGCTTAGCGCCGAGGCGGTATCAAACCGTGTCTTAGCTGCCTGCGGCATGACGTGCGTTTGCCTCATCCGCTGAATCCCAGGCGAAATCGGGGCCACACAGGGCGACAAACCGAAGGGTCGTCTCACCGATGCGCACCTTGTCGCCGTCATTGAGCGGCTCGGTGCTCAGAACGGGCATGTTGTTCAGACGCACGAGGTTGGCCTTGCCACCATGGCCAAGGAAGAACTGGCGCTGTTCGTCGTCATAGGCGACCGCCGCGTGGTTGTCGCGCGAGATCGAGCTGTCACCGAAGTCAAGGCGCACAACCTGGCCTTCGCCGCGTCCGATCTTGGACGCGCCCGCAACAAGCGGGAAGGACGCGCCCTTTCCGGGGCCGTCGATCACGATGATCCAGCCGACGGGGAACATGGTCGGGGCATTCGCCGTCGGGGTCGCCTGACCCTTTGCGAAGACGTCTTTCTTGGGGTCTTCGCCACCGTGAAAGCCCAGAAGCCGAGTTTTCACGCGACCGGCGCGGCGGCGAGGCTGTTCTGCGTCGGCCTGTGGGGCGGCCTGAATACTCTGGTCGGCATTACCCGGGGATTGCACATCCCAGATCTTCTTGCGTGCGACACCAGCGGCCGCGGCCACTTCGGGGTTGGTCTTGGCAAGGATCTGATTGGTGCGTTCCATGATCCGGTCTTCGGCAGGCTTGTCGAAGAACATTGAGGCATCGACCTCTGCGGGTTGCGTGGCCGGTGTTTCGGCCAGTGCGGGATGCAGGGTTTCAACGGGCAGTTCGGGTTCGGCTTCGAGTTCCGACGTGTCTTGGAACTCGGCCTCCGGTTCCGGCTCTGCCGCAAACTCCGGCTCGGGGTCCGGCAGGGGCGTAGCCTGCATCGCGGGTTGCGGCGCCGGGGATGCGTCCGCCATCGGGTCGGTTTCTGGCTCTTCCGCAGCCAAGTCGGCGCGCAAGTCATCAAGAATGGCCTCTTCGCGAAGCTCGTCATCCAGCGTGGCCGAGGTCGCAGCGTGACCGTTCATGACCGGCGTAGCATCCGCCATCTCTGGCGCGTCATCGAATTTGCTCGAAAGCTCGAGCGCTTCGAACGTATCGGCAAGGGTTGCGTCTTCTTCCGCCTCGAACTCTTCATCAAAATCGTCGGCAGGCTCTGCCGCCGCATTGGCGGTCGCGGCAAGATCTTCGCGCAGCGTGTCGAAGTGTGCGTCGTCCTCCAGATCCGGTGCGTCGTCGTCAGCCTGATCTTGGCTTGCCGCTGCATTCGGCTGGAACGCCATCTGCTCGGATGCCGCCATGCGCGGTTCGGCATCTTGCGGCGCGGCATCAAATTCATCGTCATCGATGTCGTCGAAATCATCGGCATCTTCGATGTCGTCCGCTGTAAGATCGTGGGCTTCGCCCGCGAACTCGGGATCAAGGGCCGGTTCCTGCGCGAAATGCGCGTCATCAGGTGTCGGTTCGGCCGGGCTCACGGTTTCCCATGCCGCGCTGTGCAATTCCTGCGCGGTGCGATCCGTTGCTTCGGCGGCAAAATCCTGTTCAATCGGCGGCACATAGGCCTCGTGCGATTGCTTTTTCTTTGCGATCATTTCCTGAAGAAACTTCATTGATCTGCCTTTCCGACAATATCTGACTGCGGTTTCGTGCGTCTGCTACGGCGCCTGAACGGCGACGCGATGAGCCTTTCGAAGAAGGATTTGTTGCCGTCCGGCTTGCTGAGGATAACCGTGGGGTTATCGCGCAGTTCCGGGAACGGCGTGCGCGGCTTGAGCGTTTCAGACGCGATCTCGTGCGCGGGGATCGGGGCCGGGGATGGCACCGCCTTTTGCACGGTCTCGGGCTCTGGTTCGGCCACGACCTCTTTGTTGGTTTGTTCGACAAGAGCGAAGATGGTCTGTTCCATCGCCTCGTCTTTTTGAGCCTTCTGCAGGGCTAGCTTCCGCCGGCGCGGCTCGTCGATCTCGTCAAGCCATTCATGTGCCGTTTGCAGCCGATCGGCGGGAAACACCGAAAGGCATTTGTCGATCGCGCCAAGGAAGAAGCGATCGTACTCTTTCATGCGCCCCAGCAAGGGCACATAGGGATCGGGCTTGCCTTCGGCCACCGCAGAGAGCCGAAGCTGGCTCACGGGCGGGGGGTCGCCACTAATCATGTGATAGAAGGTGGCGGCAAGCGCATAAAGGTCGCTCGAAAGCGTTTGCTTGCTGCCCGCTATATAGAACTCCTGCGGGGAATAGCCGTCCTTGACGGTGTTCTGCGCCGACAGCACGCGGCTGACGCGGGTCGCCTCTTCGCGCGCGGCGCCGAAATCGATCAGAACCGGGTTGCCCCATTCATCGAGCAGGATGTTATCAGGCGAAATATCACGATGCAGGATGCCGCGGTCGTGGATATAGCCGACGGCGCTGAGCATCTTCATCAGGATAGATTTGATCTGTTCGGCGCCCAGCAGGTGCGGCTCTTCCTCGATCACGTCAAGAAGGTCGCGACCGCGCACGAAATCCAGCGCCATGTAAGAGGTCTCGTTGTCTTCGAACACCTGATGCACGCCGACGATATTCGGATGCTGCAGCTTGGCCAGCGCGCGGGCCTCTTGCCCGAACAGGTTTACGATCGCTTCGAATTCTTTCTTGTGCGTGCGCGACCGGACCCGAACGGTGTTGTTGGTGCGGCAGCACATCGAGCTTGGGAAGCATTCCTTGATGACCACCGTCCGATCAAGGCTGTCGCTCGCCAGATAGGTTATCCCGAAACCGCCAGAGTTGAGGAAACGGTCAATCGTGTATTGTCCGCGCAATAGTGGCGTGCCGGTTGCCAGTTCATCGCCGAACGATCCTTCTGCATCGGATCCGGTTTTTTCGACGTTATTGTTCATTGTACTCCGAGGGCTCAGATGACCAAAAAATACCGACGGGGTAAGTCCCCCGCCTGGCCCTCAGAAGTGACCTAACACTGTGTCGGAAAAGTGGTCGAATTCGGAAATTGATGGGTCACTGTCCGTGGATTTTAGGTAATGCAGTCTGTGGACAATGCGCGTTTTGAATGGCGGTATTATAGATTTAGAAACAATGTGTTATGCAATGAGCACCAATCTTCAGGGAAGAAGCTTTCCGGGATTGAACACCGCTTTGGGGTCCAATGCGCGTTTGATGTCGGCCATCGCCGCAAGTGCCGCTTCCGGCTTGTGATGGCGCATCAGATCGGTCTTGGACTGTCCGATTCCATGTTCTGCGCTGAAGCTGCCGCCAAGCTTGGACAGTGCCTCCAACACCTTGGTCTTCAGCGCGCCAAGCGGCAGCGACGCCCAGTCTTTGCCGGGGGCGGCGACGACCGCGAAATGCAGGTTGCCGTCGCCCAGATGTCCGACGGTCATGGTGCGAAAGCTCATGGATTGCGCTTGTGGGTCAAGAGCGTCGAGAAAGGGCGCGACACCGGCAAGGGGCAGGGACGCGTCGAACGTGTAAAAGGGGCCGTGGGCGACAATGGTCTCAAGCACGGCCTCGCGCATCTGCCAGAGCTTTTGGCGTTGGGCGTCGGATTGTGCGACCACCGCATCGGTGATCGCGCCCGACGACAAAAGGCCCGCCAGTGCGTCGGTCAGAAGCGCATCAAGGTGGGACCGTCCGTCTGCATCCGTCTCGGCATCCCCGGCGCGGGTCGACGCAAGCTCGACAAGCAGGCCGGTTTCGGCCGGGGTCTCAAGCGGTGGGGCCATGCCAAGATGCGAACAGACTGCGCCGACCACGCCGGCGGGCATGTATTCGAAGGCATCGACTTGACCGCCGCTCAGGTCTTGCAACCGGTTGAGAACGGGCAGGGCGGCCGCCATGTCGGCCAGCGCGACAAAGGCGGTCGCGACCGCGCGCGGGGCGGGATATATGCGCAAGGTGGCGGCGGTTATGATGCCAAGCGTGCCCTCGGATCCGATCAACAGATTGCGCAGGTCATAGCCCGAGTTGTCCTTGCGCAGCCCGGTCAGCGTATGAAGCGTCGTGCCATCGGCCAGCACCACTTCGATCCCCAGACAGAGGTCGCGCGCATTGCCATAGCGCAGCACATTCGCCCCACCCGCGTTCGTCGCCAGAACGCCGCCGATCGTGCAACTGCCCCGCGCCCCGAAGCTTAGCGGGAAAAGCAGGCCCTCGTTCCGCGCGGCGGTTTGCAAGGTTTCAAGGATCACGCCCGCCTCTACCGTCGCCGTGCGGGCGGTTGTGTCCAATGCGCGGATTTTGCACATGCGGTCCAGCGACAGAACGATCTGCGCCCGGTCCGTGGCCGGTACGCTGCCGCCGCTGACGCAGGTGTTGCCGCCTTGCGGTGTGATGGCCACGTCATGGCGGGCGCAAAGGATGACGACCTGCTGCACCTCTTTGGTCGAGGCCGGGCGCGCCACGCAAAGGGCGGTTCCGGTGAATTCACCGGTCCAGTCGGTCAGATAGGCGGCCATGTCCGATGGCCCGATCAGAACGCCCGTGTCGCCGAGCACGCCCTGAAGGTCTGTGACAAGCGGGTGCGTCATGGGTCGCTTGGCATCCGGGTGGCGGGCAGGATCGTGCCCTCGCACGTGCCGAACCCGATGCGGTATTCCCCCTCGCACCAGCCGCGCAGAATGACGCTGTCGCCGTCCTGCAGGAACGTGCGGGTCCGGTCGCCAACGCGTACCGGATCGCGTCCGTTCCACGACAGTTCGAGCAGGGAGCCCCGACTTTCGGGGTCAGGCCCCGAAATCGTGCCCGACCCAAGCAGGTCGCCAACCTGCATCGCGCAACCCGTCAGCGCGTGATGGGTCAGTTGCTGGGCGGCGGAGTAATAGAGGTATTTCGCATTGGTTTGCGCGATGGTCACGGGCTCGGCGCCATCGGGTCTTAGGTCGACCTCAAGCTGCAGGTCGATATTGCCCGGCGTCGCCTCGTCAAGATAGGGGAGCAGCTGCTTGACCCGCTCGGGCGTTGGCACGCGAAACGGGGCCAGCGCATCGCGGGTCACGATCCAGGGGCTGATGGTGGTGCCGAAGGCCTTTGATCCGAAGGGGCCCAGCGGCTGGTACTCCCAAACCTGAATATCCCGCGCCGACCAGTCGTTGAGCAGGACATAGCCAAACATCATCTGCTCGGCCTGCGCGGTCGTGATCGGCTGGCCCATGGCGCTGGGCTGGCCGACCACCGCGCCCAGTTCCAGTTCGAAATCGAGCTTTGCGCTGGGGCCAAGATGCGGCGCGTCATCCTGCGGCCCCTTGAGTTGCCCCAGTGGGCGGCGGATATCGGTTCCAGAAACCACCACGGTCGAGGCGCGCCCGTTATACCCGATTGGAATGTGCAACCAGTTCGGCAAAAGCGCATTGTCGGGGGCGCGAAACATCGAGCCGACATTGGTTGCATGTTCGCGCGAGGCATAGAAATCGGTGTATCCCGCGACCGTGAAGGGCAAATGCATCCGAACATCGGCTTGCGACACAAGTGCCACTTCGCAGAGCCGCGCGTCGTCCCGCAAAAGCGGTGTGTCGGCATCGAGAAGCCGGGCGATGCCACGCCGCGCCGCTGTCCATTTCTCGGGACCGAGGGCCATGAACGGATTGAGCGTGCCGGTGTGAAATACGCGGTCGGACCCGGCGGGCGTCAGTATGCCAAGCTCTTCCAGAAAGGTCAGATCGAGGACTTGATCACCGATTGCCACGCAGACGCGCGGGGTCCCCGTGTCGCGTGAGAAGACCCCGAAGGGCAGGTTCTGAATGGGAAAATCGCTGTCCGCCGCGTTGGCGGACGCCACCCAGCTTTTGCGCCCGGGGTCGTGGGTTTCGTCGAGATCAGGCATGGCGGGCCTTTCCGGTTCGTACGGTCCCACCCTAGGCAGGGGGCGGGCAGGCTCAAGTCTATTTCGTCTGGATGCGGGCGTACTGGACACAAGTGTCTAGACAGAAAACCCCAAAGGTCCTAGCGTTTTTCGAAACGGCATTGCAGGGAGGCTGCCATGAAATCGCAATACCGGGTCGTAGTGATCGGTGGGGGCGTGGTCGGCGCGTCGGTCTTGTACCATCTGGCCAAGTTCGGTTGGACGGATGTGGCGCTGATCGAACGCAACGTGCTGACCGCCGGGTCGTCGTGGCACGCGGCGGGCGGGGTGCACGCGCTCAACGCCGACCCGAACATGGCGGCACTTCAGGCCTACACCATCGACCTGCTGTCAGAGATCGAAAAGGAAAGTGGGCAGGATATCGGGTTGCACATGACCGGCGGGGTCACGGTGGCCTCGGCGCCCGAGCGGTGGGAATGGCTACAGGCGGCCTATCGCGTATTTCAGACGATCGGCATCGAAGACTGCCATCTGATGACGCCCGACGAGATCAAGAAAGCCTGTCCGATCATGGACACCACCGGCGTTATCGGCGGGCTTTGGGCGGATCGCGAGGGGTATGTCGACACAACCGGCACGGTGCACGCCTATGCCCGCGCGGCCAAGATGCGCGGGGCCGAGATCATCGAACATAACCGCGTGCTGGAGCTGAACTGGAAGGGCGACGCGTGGGAGGTGGTCACCGAAAAAGGCACGATCACCGCCGAACATGTCGTCAATGCCGCCGGTCTTTGGGCCAAGCAGGCGGGGCGAATGGTTGGGCTTGAACTGCCCGTGGCGCCGCTGGCCCACCACTATTTCCTGACCGAAACCATTCCCGAAGTGGCCGCCCTCAATTTCGAGGTGCCGATGACCGTCGATCTCGAAGGGTTCACCTATATGCGGCAGGACCAGAAGGGCATTCTGGTCGGCATTTATGAGATCAATCACCAGCACTGGATGATGGACGGCGCGCCGTGGAATTACGGCATCGAACTTTTGCAGGAAGATACCGACCGGATCGAAAATGAGCTGACCCTCGCGTTCGAGCGTTATCCCTGCCTGAACGAAGTCGGCATTCGCAACTGGGTCAACGGGGCCTTCACCTTTTCGCCCGACGGCAACCCGCTTGTCGGCCCGGTCGCGAGCGTGCCGAATTACTGGCTGGCTTGCGGTGTGATGGCGGGTTTTTTGCAGGGCGGCGGCGTGGGCAAGACGTTGGCCGAATGGATGATCCACGGCGATACCGAGGCCGACGCCTGGCCGATGGACATCGCGCGTTACGGCGATTTCGCATCGAACAACGAATACATCAAACAGACGACGGGCCAGTTCTATTCTCGTCGCTTCGTGATGACCTATCCCAACGAACAGCTGCCTGCCGGTCGCCCGCTCAAGATGGCGCCCGCGCATTCGGAGATGACGGCGGCGGGGTGCCGCTGGGGGGTGAGCTGGGGGCTTGAAACGCCGCTTTACTTTGCGCCCGAGGGGTTCGAGGAAACGCCGACGCTGCGCCGGTCGAACGCCCATGACATCGTAGCCGAGGAATGCCGCAAGGTGCGCACCGGCGTGGGCCTTGTCGATATCGCGGGCTTTTCCCGGTTCAAGGTGTCGGGGCCGGGGGCCGAGGCGTGGCTTGACCGGATCATGGCCACGCGCCTGCCCAAGCCGGGGCGCGCGCGGCTTGCCGTGATGCTGTCGCCCGAGGGCAAGCTGAAGGGCGACCTGACGCTTTTCAACTGGGGCGATGGGACGTTCTGGATCATGGGCTCTTACTACCTGCGCGACTGGCACATGCGCTGGTTCAAGCAGCATCTGGAGGACGGGGTCGAGGTTCACGATATCGGTGACAACGTGGTGGGCTTTGCGCTGAGCGGGCCGAAGTCACGCGCCGTGATCGAAAAGCTGACCGACCGGGATGTGGGTGCCTTGCCATTCATGGGCTGCGGTGATTTCGACCTTGGCCTGATCCGCGCGCGGGTGGGGCGGCTGTCGGTCAGCGGCGAGCTTGGATACGAGATTCACTGCCGCGCGTCCGAGCATATCGCGCTGCGCCGCATGTTGCTTGAGGCCGGGGCCAGCGAGGGCATCCACGAATACGGGTTCAATGCGCTGATGAGCCTGCGACTGGAGAAGAGCTTTGGTGTCTGGTCGATGGAGTTCACGCAAGATCGCACGCCGGGCATGACCGGGATGGATCGGTGGATCGCGTGGGACAAGGGCGATTTCACCGGACGCGCGGCCGCGATGTCCGAACGCGACGGCAACGGCCCGGCGCAGAAGCTGGTAACACTGGAGGTTGCCGCGACGAACGCCGATGCCAGCGGGTATGAGCCGGTCTGGTCGGGCGACCGCCGCGTGGGCTTCGTGACTTCGGGCGGCTATGGCCACACCGTCGACAAATCGCTGGCCATGGCGCTGGTCGACGTAGAGGCGTCCGAGGTGGGGCAAGAGCTTGCCGTGCATGTCGTGGGCGAATTGCGGGGCGCGCGGGTGATCGACCCGTCCCCCCATGACCCCACTGGCAAGGCGATGCGCGGGTGAGCGATCCCGCGCCGCGCGCCGGCAATACCAAGGTCACCCGCGACGACTGGCTCGCGGTGGCCAAGGATATGTTGGTCAACGAAGGGGTCGAGCAGGTCAAGATCCTGACGCTTGCCGAGCGGCTCGAGGTTTCGAGGTCAAGTTTTTATTGGTATTTCAGGGATCGGGAGCATCTACTTGATGATCTTCTGAACGAGTGGTCCGAAACAAACACCGGCGTTTTTCAGCGCCACTGCGCCCTGCCGTCCACCACACTGACCGAGGCGATCCTGAACCTTTTTCTCTGCTTTGTCGGGCCCGACGGTTTCAATCACCGGCTTGATTTTGCCGTGCGCGAATGGGCGCGCCGGTCGAATGAGGTGGCACGCGTCGTGGCCGAGGCCGACGCGCAGAGGATCCTTGCCATTGCGCGGCTTTACAAACGGTTTGGCCATGGCCCCAAACGGGCGGACATCCGGGCGCGTATCCTTTATTACATGCAGATCGGGTACTACGCGCTCGACCTAGATGAAACGCTGGAAGAGCGACTGACGCGCGTTCCGGACTGGGTCGAAGGGTTTACCGGCCTTATGCCGTCAGAGGCAGAATTGGCGGCGTTCACAAAGACGCTTCGCGCCACGCAAGGGGGATAGAGGGATGGCTCAGACCGCAGACGCAATCATCATCGGAACCGGTGTGATCGGTACCGCGATTGCCTATGAACTGGCACGGCAAGGTCTGCGCACGCTCAACCTCGATCGAAATGCGCAGATCGGGCACGGGTCGACCGCGGGGTCCTGCGCCATCATCCGGATGCATTATTCGACCTTCGATGGCACGGCCTTTGCCTGGGAAGGCTATCACTATTGGCGCGATTGGGCAGAGTATCTGGACGCGGAGCCGTCCGAAAACCTTGCCCGATTTATCGAATGCGGGTGTCTCGTGGCCAAGACCGAGTCCAACGGGAATCTTGAAAAACATATGTATAACAGCGGTTTGCTGGACTGCCCGTTTGAAGAATGGACGCCGGAGGCAATCGCCGAACGCTTGCCGATCTATTCGCTCGACAGCTTCGCGCCCGCGCGGCGGCTTGATGACCCGGACTTCGGCACACCCAATGGCGCGCGGCTTGAAGGCGGGGTGTTCTGGCCCAAGGCGGGTTATGTGACCGACCCCGCGCTGTCCTGTCAGAACCTTGCGGATGCCGCGCGGCGGCATGGGGCGGCGTTTCGGATGTCGGCGGCGGTGACCGGGATCTTGCAGTCGGGCGGACGCGTCACGGGCGTTCGGCTGGCGACGGGTGAGGAATTGCATGCCCCCGTCGTTGTGAATGTCGCAGGCCCCGCCTCGTCCAAGATCAACGCCATGGCGGACGTGCTGGACGATATGACAATCTCCACCCGCGCCCTGCGGC
>JABDPT010000234.1 GCA_013042605.1 Paracoccaceae bacterium | reverse complement strand
CCCACATCCATCGTCACACGCTCGTCCCGCGTGAACGCGAGGATCAGGTAGGAATGCACCGACGAATTGATCGCGAAGACGAACCCGAACAGCATCAGCCCGGCCACGATGACGGTCGTCAGCCCTGCCGACGGCCCGGCGCTCAGCCCCACCGCCAGCGCCAGCCCCGCCGGGATCAGGGTCAATGCTCCAACCCAAAACATGGCCAGCCGTACGATCTCGCCGTCCGATTTGGCCCGCGCATCAAGTAATTTCGGCGCCGCCGCCTGCACCACGCCATAGCCGATGATCCAAAGCGCCATGAACGTGCCGATCAGGAAGAACGCCGCACGGTTGCCCGCCGCGCTGCCATCCGACAGCACGCTGTAGAAATAGATCGGGATGCCGACAACGAACCAGACATCCCGCGCGCCGAACAGAAACACGCGCGCCAGCGACAAGAGGTTCACCCGCCTGTCCTTTGAAAACACGTCGGAAAACGGTGTTCCCTTCTTGCCCTGCGGCAGGCCGGGGGGCATCAACAGGACCACGCCCAGCAGGATCGCCGCAAGCACCACCGCCATCACCAGCACCGACACCGCGAACCCGAAAACCGCCAGAAGCGCCGCCCCCAGCAGGAAGCCCAGCCCCTTCACCGCATTCTTCGAGCCCGTCAGCACCGCAACCCAGCGAAAGAGCCCGCCATCCTCGCGCGGGGCCAGAAGCTTGACCGCGCTCTTGGAGCTCATCTTGGCCAAATCCTTGGCCACCCCCGACGCCCCCTGCACCGCCATCACGAAGGCCACCGACGCCGCCACGCCCCACCCCGGGTCAAGCTGCGTCAGCGCCAGAAGCGCCGCGATCTGGATGCCGAGCCCCGCGTAAAGCGTCGCCGCCAACCCGAACCGCGCCGCGATCCAGCCCGCCGAGAGGTTCGTGACCATCCCCATGAATTCATAAAGCAGGAACAGATAGGCCAACTGCACCGGGCTGAAGCCCAGCGTGTGGAAATGCAGCAAGACCAGCATCCGCAACGCGCCATCGGTCAGCATGAACGCCCAATAGGCCACCGTCACGGCGACATAGGCCCCCAAACCGTCCTGGCGCGCCGTGTCTGTCATGCCAGCGAACCGGCAACCATGCGCGTGACATCCGCCAAGCGACACGCATAACCCCATTCATTGTCATACCAGGCGTAGACCTTCACCTGCGTACCGTTCACCACCATGGTCGACAGCGCATCCACGATACCCGACCGCGGGTCGTTGGTGTAATCGGTCGACACGAGCGGGCGCGTTTCATAGCCCAGAATGCCCGCCAATTCGCCCTCGGCCGCGGCATTGAAGAGGCCATTCACCTCGTCCACCGTCGTCTCGCGCGCCATCTCGAACACGCAATCTGTGAGCGACGCGTTCAAAAGCGGCACGCGGATCGCGTGGCCGTTCAGCCGCCCCTTGAGCTCGGGGTAGATCAGCGTGATCGCGGTGGCCGACCCGGTGGTGGTCGGGATCAGCGAGTTGAGCGCGGACCGCGCGCGCCGCATGTCCTTGGCGGGTCGATCCACGATGGTTTGCGTGTTGGTGACGTCATGCACGGTGGTGATCGACCCGTGGCTGATGCCGATCGCCTCGTGCAGCACCTTGACCACCGGGGCCAGGCAATTCGTCGTGCAACTGGCCGCCGTGATCAGGTCGTGGCGATCCGCCTCGTAAAGATCGTGGTTCACGCCATAAACAAGGTTCAGCGCGCCCTCTTCCTTGACCGGGGCGGACACGACGACCTTTTTCACGCCAGCATCGTAATAGGGCTGCACCTCGTCCACTGTCTTGAACACACCCGTGCAATCGACCACCAGGTCGACGCCCATCTCGGCCAGCGGAAGGTCCTCGATCCGCCGCGCATGGGTCAGGCGATAGGGCGTGCCGTCGATGCTGATCTGCCCGTCGCCATGGTCGAACCGGCGCGGCCAGCGGCCATGCACGGTGTCGAACTCCAGCAAAAGTGCGTGTTGCTCGGGCGTGCCGACAGGGTCGTTGAGCAGGACGATCTCGCCCTCAAGCCCTTCATCGACAAAGGCGCGCAGCACAAGCTTGCCGATCCGGCCCAGCCCGTTGATGGCGATTTTGGTCATCTGGGTATCCTTTTTCGGGTCGCCGCCAGCCTTGGGACGCCCCCGTTTCAGCTTTGTGACAGTTCCGGCACCGGCCGGGCGATCTGGGCGATGGCCGGCTGGCACAGATCGGGCCGCCCGCCACAGCAATCTTCCATCAGATAGCCCAGAAGACCGCCCATGTGTTCGAGATCCGCGAAATACCGGATCTCGCGCCCCTGCCGGGTCTTGGTGACGAGGCCGGCATTTAGCAAGACCGACAGATTGGCCGACATGGTGTTGGCCCGCGTGTCGAGCGCCGCACTGATCTCACCGGCCAAAAGCCCCCCCTGCCCGGCCCGCACCAAAAGGCGGAACACATCAAGCCGAAGCGGGTGACCAAGGGCGGTGAGCGCCGCAAGGATATCTGATTTTTCCATACTTCATGAAGTATTAAAATATAATGCCCTGTCAATCCGGTTTTTCGCGCTTCAGGCCAAGACAACCCCGGCCCACCCTGTTACCCCTTGGCCAAAGACATGCGGACCCGGCCCGATGAACATCCTTCAAATCACCTCGCTGCTTATCGTCCTTGCCGGGGTCTTCGGGGCCATCAACTACCTGTTTCTGAAGCTGCCCTCCTCTATCGGCATCCTCGTTGTGGCGCTGTTTGCGTCTTTCGCGGCAATGGGACTCGATCTTCTGATCCCGTCGCTGGGGCTGGCCGATCAAGTGCGTGGCTTCGTGTCGGACCTCGAATTCTCGGACGCGCTGCTTGAAGGAATGCTGGGGCTTCTCCTCTTTGCCGGGGCGCTTCACGTCAAGCTGAGTGACCTGCGCGACCAGTGGCGCGTCGTGGCGCTGATGGCGACGATCGGCGTGGCGCTGTCGACGGTGATCGCGGGCGTGGGTTTTTCGTGGATCACCGGAATGCCGCTTTTGATCGCGCTTGTCTTCGGAGCGCTGATCTCGCCCACCGATCCGGTTGCGGTGCTGGGCGTCTTGCGTGCCGCGAACCTGCAAAAGTCGCTCGAAACCAAGATTGCGGGCGAGAGCTTGTTCAATGACGGCGTCGGCTATGTCGTCTTCCTCGTGCTCGTCGGCCTTGCCTTCCCGTCAGATCACGGCCACGCCGCCACGCTTGCGGATGCCGCCACGCTCTTTTTTCAAGAGGCCGTGGGCGGCGCCGTTCTGGGGCTGGTGCTGGGCTGGCTCACCTTCCGCGTGATGCGCCTGATCGATGACTATTCGCTTGAAGTGCTGCTGACGCTTGGCCTTGCCTTCGGCGGCTATGAACTTGCCGTCTGGCTGCATGTCTCTGCCCCGATCATGGCGGTCTGCGCCGGCCTTCTTATCGGCGATGTCGGCGCCAAACACGGGATGAGCGAGGAGACGCGAAGCTATGTCGACGCCTTCTGGAAACTCATCGACGAAATCCTGAACGCCGTCCTCTTTCTGATGATCGGGGTCGAGTTCTTTGCCATCGCGTTCTCGATGGAGGCCTTCACCGCAGGCATCCTGTCCATCGCGCTGGCACTTGTCGCGCGGCTTGCCGCCGTGGCCGTGCCGGTGCTGATCCTCAGCCCGTTCCGCACGTTTTCGACCGGCGTGATCCCGATCATGACATGGGGCGGGCTCAAGGGCGGCATCTCGGTCGCCCTCGCCCTCAGCCTGCCCGAAACCGAGTGGACGTCGCTCATCCTGACCGCGACCTACATGGTTGTGCTCTTTTCGATCATCGTGCAGGGGCTGACCGTGGCAAGACTTGCCAAGCGCCTTGGACGAGAGCCGGAACTCGAATGACCCAGTACGTTGTCTATGATGTCTTCACCGACACGCCTTTTGGCGGCAACCCGCTTGCCGTCATCACCGATGCGCGCGGCCTTGATGGCGCGCAGATGCAGAAGATCGCGCGCGAGTTCAATTTCTCGGAATCGACCTTCGTGCTGCCCCCCGAAGACCCCGCGCACACAGCGCGCGTGCGCATCTTCACGCCCAGCCAGGAAATCCCCTTCGCCGGCCACCCCACAGTCGGTACGGCCATTGCGCTGCGCGACCTCGGACGCATCGACGACCATGCAACGCTTGAGCTTGGGGTCGGCCCGATCCCGGTCACCGTGAAAGACGGCGCCGCAGAGTTCGCCACTCGCGTCCCTCTTCAAACATGGCACGATCCACCGGCAGAGGTTGTGGCCGCCGCCATCAGCGCGGCGCCGGGTGTCGTCAGCCACGCCAACCACGGCCCCGTGATCGCGTCCGTCGGCCTGCCCTTCGCCATCGCCGAACTGACCGATCGCGCCGCCCTTGCCGCGGCAGCCATCAACATTGACGCTTTTCGCGCCTTCGAGCCCAATTGGCCCACGGATTACCACTTCGACCTGCTTGTCTACGTCCGCGACGGACAGCGGATCGACGCCCGCATGTTCGCGCCCCTCGACGGCATTCCCGAAGACCCCGCCACCGGCAGCGCCGCTGCCGCGCTCACCGCGTTTCTCGGCTGGCTGGACGGGCGCTCGCAACACTTCGAGGTCAGCCAGGGCGTGGATATGGGCCGTCCAAGCCTGATCCGCACTTCCGTCGAGGTCGAGAATGGCACCCCGGTCGAAACCCGCGTCGCCGGAAATGCGGTGCGTGTCATGGAAGGCCGCCTGACGCTCTGACCTACCCCGGTTTTGGGGGTTCAAGCGCCCCGCCCCTTGGGCTATTCAAAGACACCCGCCGCGAAAGTCCAAACGAATGCCCGACACCATCATCGAACGCTGCGAAGCCAACGGCCTGCGCCTGACCGAACAGCGCCGCACCATCGCGCAGGTGCTTGAAGACGCAGACGATCACCCGGATGTCGAGGAACTCTATGCCCGCGCCAGCGCCGCCGATCCGCGCATTTCGCTGGCCACCGTCTATCGCACCGTGAAGCTTTTCGAAGAGGCCGGCATCCTTGAAAAGCTCGAATTCGGCGACGGGCGCGCGCGTTACGAAGACGCCGACCGCGACCACCACGACCACCTCATCGACATCAACTCGGGCGAGGTGATCGAGTTCGTCGATGACGAGATCGAGGAATTGCAGGAACGCATTGCCGCCAAACTGGGATACGAGCTGCGCGGTCACCGGCTGGAGCTTTACGGCGTCCCGCGAAAACCCCCAAAAGGCTGACAGCTTTGGAAAATCTGCGCGGCATCGCCTTCATGCTGCTGGCGATGGCCGGCTTTGCCTTTGAAGACGCCTTCATCAAACTGGCCGCCACCGATCTGGCCCTTGGCCCCGTGGTGGCCACCTTCGGGCTGGGCGGGTTCCTGTTTTACGCCGTGCTGACCCGCGCGCGGGGTCAACCGCTCATCATGCCCGAAACGACCTCCCCCGCCCTCATCTGGCGCGCGGGGTTCGAGATGATCGGCCGTGGCGGCTTCTTTCTGGGCATCACGCTGACACCGCTTTCAAACGCTTCGACCATCCTTCAGGCCACACCGCTTGTCGTCACCCTCGGGGCCGCGCTCTATTTCGGCGAACAGGTCGGCTGGCGCCGCTGGTCGGCGATTCTCGTGGGCTTTCTCGGCGTGCTGATCGTGCTGCGCCCGGGCCTTGACGGCTTCCTGCCCGCGGCGATGTTCACGGTGATCGGCACGCTGGGGTTCGCCGCCCGCGATCTGGCCACGCGCGCCGCCCCAAAGAGCCTTTCGAACCTGCAACTGGCGGTCTACGGCTTTGCGGTGCTCATCCCGACCGGGCTGATCCTGACGATCTTTACCGGCTGGGGCGCGCTTCCTGACGCGCGTGGTGCAGCCATCATGGCCGCCGCCATCGCCTGCGGCATCGTCGGCTATTACGGCATCACCGCGGCCATGCGCCTTGGCGATGTCGCTGTGGTCACCCCCTTCCGTTATAGCCGCCTTCTCTTTGCCGTGGCACTTGCCGCGCTCTTTTTCGGCGAACGCCCCGACACCGCCACCCTGATCGGCGGCACGCTGATCGTGGCCAGCGGCATTTACACGATCCTGCGGCAGGCGCGGGCCAAGCCCCCTCTTCCCACCGCCGCCCGTTAGCGCTAAACCCCTTCTCAACCCACCGGCATCCAACAGGACCCACCCCATGAGCACCATCATCGACATCCTCGCCCGCGAAATCCTCGACAGCCGCGGCAATCCGACCGTCGAGGTCGACGTGATCCTTGAAGACGGCACCATGGGCCGCGCCGCCGTGCCGTCGGGCGCCTCCACCGGCGCGCATGAAGCGGTCGAAAAGCGCGATGGCGACAAATCCCGCTATATGGGTAAGGGCGTGCTCGAGGCCGTGGCCGCCGTGAACGGCGAGATCGCCGAAGCGCTCGTCGGGTTTGACGCCACCGAACAGGAAGACATCGATGCCGCGATGATCGAACTCGATGGCACCGCCAACAAGGGCCGGCTGGGCGCCAACGCGATCCTTGGTGTGTCGCTGGCTGCCGCCAAGGCCGCCGCCGATTACTCTGCCCTGCCGCTTTACCGCTATGTCGGCGGCACGTCCGCCCGCATCCTTCCGGTTCCGATGATGAACATTATCAATGGCGGCGAACATGCCGACAACCCGATCGATATCCAGGAATTCATGATCATGCCGGTGAATGCAGACAGCATTGCCGATGCGGTCCGAATTGGATCAGAAATCTTCCACACGCTGAAAAAGACACTCAGCGATGCCGGGCACAATACCGGAGTAGGGGATGAGGGTGGATTTGCGCCTAACCTTTCATCAACACGCGATGCGCTCGACTTCATCATGAAGTCTGTCGAGGCGGCGGGATATCAGCCGGGCGAAGACGTGATGCTCGCGCTTGATGCGGCGTCGACTGAGTTCTTCAAGGACGGGAAATATGTCCTTGCCGGAGAAGGCAAGACGCTCGACGGCGAAGGGATGGCTAAATATCTCGCGGATCTGGTCGATACCTACCCAATCGTCTCCATCGAAGACGGCATGGCCGAAGACGACTGGGACGGCTGGGGCATTCTAACAGAAATGGTTGGTGACCGCTGCCAGCTGGTGGGCGACGACTTGTTCGTGACTAATCCCGAGCGTCTTGCGCTCGGCCTGCAGCGCGGCGCGGCAAACTCAATCCTGGTGAAGGTTAATCAGATCGGCACGCTGTCTGAAACCCTCGACGCGGTCGAACTGGCTC
>JABDPT010000230.1 GCA_013042605.1 Paracoccaceae bacterium | reverse complement strand
GGCGCGAGCCGTCGGGAACGGTGTCGGTGATCAGGGCAGGGGGCCTTGGGTCTTTCACATCCCCCGCCGGACGTGCCCGGCCTTCGGTCTCCGGGTGCCCGTTGACGGTGATATCGGCGATATAGGTCAGGATCTTTGTCGCTCGGTCGCGCCGCTTGCGGAACTGGAACAGCTCGGGCGTCTCGTCGATGAACTTAGTGTGGTATTCGTTGTTCAGAAACGTCGGGTGCTTGAGCAGGTTTTCGACAAAGGCGATGGTTGTCGACACGCCCCGGATGCGAAACTCGCGCAAGGCCCGGTCCATCCGTGCAATCGCGGCCTCGGGCGTGGGTGCCCAGGCGGTGACCTTTTCCAGCAGGCTATCGTAGTAGCGCGTGATGACCGCCCCGGAATAGGCTGTGCCGCCGTCAAGCCGGATGCCCATGCCCGTCGCCCCGCGATAGGCAGTGATGCGGCCATAGTCGGGGATGAAATTGTTCTGCGGGTCCTCGGTGGTGATCCGGCACTGGATCGCATGCCCGTCCAGCTTCACGTCATATTGCGAGGCCACGCCGGTGGCGGCGGCCAGCATCTTGCCCTCGGCAATCAGGATCTGGGCGCGCACGATGTCGATGCCGGTCACCTCTTCGGTCACGGTATGCTCGACCTGCACACGGGGGTTCACCTCGATGAAAAAGAACTCGCCGCTGTCCATATCCATCAAAAACTCGATGGTGCCGGCGCATTCGTAATCGACCGCCTCGGCGATCTTCTTGCCGAGGTTGCACAGCCGCTCGCGCTGCGTGCTCGACAGATAGGGGGCGGGCGCGCGTTCGACGACCTTCTGGTTACGGCGCTGGACCGAACAGTCGCGTTCCCACAGGTGATAGATATTGCCGTGACTGTCGCCGAGGATCTGAACCTCGACATGCCGCGCGCGCATCACCATCTTTTCAAGATAGCCCTCGCCGTTGCCAAAGGCGGCCTCGGCCTCGCGCCGGCCTTCGCGGATCTTCTCTTCCAGCTCGTCGGGGCCATAGATCGGGCGCATCCCGCGCCCGCCGCCGCCCCAGCTGGCCTTGAGCATCAGGGGATAGCCGATCTCCTTGGCTTCCTTCGCGATGGCCTTCATGTCATCGCCCAGCACTTCGGTGGCCGGGATCACCGGCACATCGGCGGCAATCGCCACCTTGCGGGCCGACGCCTTGTCCCCAAGTGCGCGCATCGTGTCGGCCTTGGGACCGATGAAGGCGATGCCCGCCGCCGTACACGCATCGACGAAATCGGGGTTCTCACTCAGCAGGCCATAGCCCGGGTGGATCGCATCCGCGCCGCAATCCTTGGCCACGCGGATCACCTCGTCGATGGAAAGATACGCCGCCACCGGTCCCAGCCCTTCGCCGATCTTATAGGCCTCGTCGGCCTTGAAGCGGTGCAGGCTCAGCTTGTCTTCTTCGGCATAGACCGCAACCGTGCGCTTGCCCAACTCATTGGCCGCGCGCATCACGCGAATGGCAATCTCGCCCCGGTTGGCGATGAGAATTTTCTGGAATTCGGTCATGTGGGACGGGCCTTTTTGCAGTCGCAGCAATTGTTAGGGCCAACGGTGGGCGGCGTAAACGGGGATGTATGTCGCGGGTTCGGCGAACGGACCAGACCTTTCGCTTTCAGGCAAAGGCCGAAGGCGGCAGTCGCCCGTCGCGAAGAAGATGCTGAAGTACGAGACCGACCGACATTGCATCGCCAAGCGCGTCATGCGCCTTTCCGTCATGCTCAATTCCGAAATGCGCGGCAATCGTGTTGCTGCGCAGGCTTTTGACCGTGTCATAAGGAACATCAGCAGCGAGCAAAAAGCGAGCAGGCATTGCCAAAGCGCGTGGGCGGAATGCTTGGGGGAACACTGGCCACATACGTGCTTATTGCCAACAGATTGAGCTCGTCCTTCCCCCACGACCAGAAGCGCGCGCCCCGCGAAAACGCGTCGAACGCTGCCAAAGCGTCGGAGAGCGGCACGCCCTGCTGATCGATCGTGGCCTGTGTGATGCCGGTCAGATCGGTGAAAAACGGATCGATCCTGTAAGCGGTGCCGGTGCGGTCAACCGGGTTGATATAGCTGGTAAACGTCTCTTCCAGTTCGAAGTCGCCCTCCAAGGCCAGCCTGACAGCGCCGATCTGCGCAACCACGGGATCAGGGTCGTAAGGGCCGCACCAGAACCGTCTCGGCGCATCAGGAACGACCAGGTATTCGCAGTCAAAGATGATTGCGCTGTCTAATCCGGCCATGTGTTCAACCGCTCCCGCGTCTCTCGCAGGGTCTTCACACCCAACTGGCCCATGTCGGCGATCAGCTGTTCGCGCAGGATATGCACTACGTGCTCTGCGCCCTTTTGCCCGAAGGCCGCGAGGCCGAAGAGGAACCCCCGCCCCAGCATCACGAAATCCGCGCCCATCGCGATGGCACGCAGGATGTCGCTGCCCGACCGCACGCCGCTATCGAAGATCAGCGGATAGTCGGGTCCAACGGCCGCACGGATATGCGGAAGCGCCTCGATGGCCGGGGGCGCGATCGAAAACTGCCGCCCGCCATGGTTCGACACCCACAGCGCATCAACGCCCGCCGCCACGGCCTGTGTCGCATCCTGCGGATCAAGCACGCCCTTCAGCACCAGCTTGCCGTGCCACTCGTCCTTCAGCGCGGCCACATAGTCCCAATCGGGCGCGGTGCGCAGAAGATAGCCCGCATGCGCCGTGGGGGGCAGGTTGGCGTCGGTGGTCACGTATTTCTCAAGCGTAGCCAGATGCGGAATGCCCTCGCTCAGCATGTTCAGCGCCCATGTCGGGCGCATCGCCGCCTGCGCGATGATGCGCGGGGTCATGCGCATCGGGTTCGACAGCCGCGCCTTGCGCAACCGTTCCCTGCGGCTGGCCACCGGCACGTCCACCGTCAGGATCAGCGTGTGGAACCCGGCCCCTTCGGCCCGGGCCAGCATGTCGCGCCGCACCTCTGGATCGCGTGGGGGGTAAAGCTGGAACCAGCCCTGATCGCCGATATGGGGAGCGACCTGTTCGGGCGTCTTGGCCGACACCGTCGACAGGCAATAAGGGATTGACGCCTTCGCGCTGACCCGCGCCAGCAGGCGTTCGGCATCCGGCCAGATCAGCCCCGACATGCCCACCGGCGCCATCCCGAAGGGCAGGGGATAGTCCCGGCCCATCAGATGCGTGCCGAGATCGGGGGTGAAATCGCCGTTGAGCACACGTGGCCGCAACCGGATCGCATCCAGAGCCACACGGTTGAGGTGATGCGAGGTTTCGTCGCCCGTGGCGCTGTCGAGGTATTCCCACACGAAATACGGCACCCGCCACCGGGCGCGGGCGCGCAGGTCGTCAAGCGACGGATGGCTGACGTCGAGGTCCATTTCCACGTTTTATCCGAGCCTTAGGGCAAGACAAGCGTTAACAGGCCTAGCGATCATCGTCGGGCAAGTCGTCGAAGAGGTCGGGTCGGGCAAAGGCAATCTGATCGGCCAGCGCGCCGTGTCCGGAATAGTACTCGTTCCAGCGAATGCGTTTGCCGGCGGCGTCCTGAACATAGAGGGATCCAAGGCGGTCAACCCCGGCCTCGGCAATATCCACGAAATCCATCGCGCCACGGGACGGCCCGAAGGGCGGCATCCAGCTGTTGGTCGGACCGGAAAGACCGTTTGGGTCCCATGTCACGTCAAAGCGCGGCGACAATGCGCCGAAGGTCAAAAGACCGAAAAACGTGAACGGCGCCCCGACGCAAACCGCCGCAATCCCGCCGCCGTGATAGGCCGCCGCATAAAGCGCAAAGCCGCCCAGCGCGCAGCACCCAAGCGCAAGCCCGATGAAAATCGGTCGGCTTGGCCGGATGCGATGTGTGGCGTGGTCAAGCGCATCGGGGCGCCCGCGCAGCGCCAGCCGGGCAAGAAACCCGAGCAGAAGGGCCGTCACCAGAGACCCGACAACCACTTGAATAAAACCGCTCATTCCGGCGGGTTCCCTTTGGATCGATCCGCAACCATCCTGACCCGGGATAGTGGCAGACCCATGATCGAATTCCAAGCGATGGCGCGGGCGGAACATTATGCGAACAAGTCTTTAACTTCCGCCGCGAACGGGCTA
>JABDPT010000225.1 GCA_013042605.1 Paracoccaceae bacterium | reverse complement strand
CGCTTGGCCTCAATGACGCGTTCAAGGCCGTCTGCCGTTATTGGGACCGGATCACGCACCCCGCGCAGGTCATCCAGTCGCTTCCCGCCGCGCTGGCCACAATGCTTGACCCCGCCGATTGCGGGCCGGCCTTCATAGCTCTACCACAGGATGTGCAGGGGTGGAGCTATGATTATCCGTTCGAGCTTTTCAAAGAACGCACCCACCGCATCCGTCGCCAGATGCCCGATGGCAACGAGATCGCCGCCGCCATGGTCGCCCTGCGGCAGGCCAAGCGCCCGGCGATCATCGCCGGTGGCGGGGTGCAGTATTCTGGGGCGGTCGAGGAGCTCACCAAATTCGCCGAGACCCACCAGATCCCGGTGATCGAGACCATTGCAGGCCGTGCCAACATGGTCGCGACGCATCCGTTGAACATCGGCCCCGTGGGTGTGACCGGATCCGATAGCGCCAACGCAGTGGCCGAGGCGGCGGATGTGATCCTGTCCGTGGGCTCGCGGTTGCAGGATTTCACGACCGGGTCCTGGACGGCCTTTGCCAAGGACGCGCAATTCATCTCTCTGAACGTCGCGCGCCATGACGCGGGCAAACACATGTCGCTGCCGGTGGTCGGGGATGCCAAGCTTGGCCTCTCTGCTCTGGCCTCTCACATGACGGGCTATTCCGCCCCCGAAAGCTGGACGTCCTTTGCCAAAGCCGAGCGTGCCAAATGGGATGCCTATGTCGCTGAAAACGTGCGCCCGGGCAATCGCCCCAACTCTTACGCGCAGGCCATTGGAATCGTGAACGACCTTTGCGGCCCGCGCGACCGCGTGGTCGCTGCTGCGGGGGGTCTTCCGGCAGAAGTGACGGCCAACTGGCGCACGCTTGATATCGGCACGGTGGATGTCGAGTTCGGCTTTTCCTGCATGGGCTATGAGATCGCCGGCGGCTGGGGCGCGCGGATTGCGCAAAGCGAGGTGGAACCCGACGCCGACACCATCGTTTTCGCGGGCGACGGGTCGTACCTGTTGATGAATTCCGACATCTATTCCTCGGTCCTGACGCAGAAGAAGATGATCGTCCTCGTCCTCGACAATGGCGGGTTTGCGGTGATCAACAAACTTCAGAACAACACCGGCAACGAAAGCTTCAACAACCTGATCGCCGACGCACCAACGGTGGCCGAGGCCTTTGCGGTGGATTTCGTGGCCCATGCGCAGGCCATGGGCGCGGCGGCCGAATTCGCGGACACACCGGCCGATCTTGCCGAGGCGTTCAAGCGCGCCAAGGCCGCCGACAAGACCAGCGTCATCGTGATGAATGTCGATGCCTATGAAGGGTGGACGACCGAAGGCCACACGTGGTGGGAGGTGGGCACGCCCAGCGTGTCGGACAGTGAGAAAGTGCGCGCGGCCCATGAAGAGGTGGAAAGCGCGCGGGTGCGGCAGCGGAAGGGTGTGTGATGCACGCACTGACCCAAGCCATCGCAAAGAACCGGTTCGCGGTTTTCGGCCGGGCCGGGATGGACCTTTTCCCCGATCCTCCGGGCACCGCCACCGTCGACGCCACGCGGCTTGAGGTCGGGCTTGGCGGGTCTTGCGCGAATATCGCGGTGGGTATCTGCAAGTTCGGGGGGCAAGCGTCGCTGATCACCTCTGTCTCGGACGATGCCGTGGGCTGGTATTGCGTCAAACAACTTGAGGATTATGGGGTCGAGACCGGGTATGTCCGGCGCATCACAGGGGAATTCCGCACCTCGTTGGCGGTTTATGAAAGCCGCGTCAAAAACCACCAGACGGTGATCTATCGCAACGGTGCCGCTGATTTTCAGGTCACCGAAGACGATGTCGATCACATCGACCTTGCGGGTTTTGGCGGGTTTATCACTTCGGGCACGGTATTTTCCGCCGAACCATCACGCGGCGCTGGGTTTCACGCGATCGACAAGGCGCGCGCGCTTGGCCTGCCAATCATTTTCGACGTCGATTACCGCCCCTATTCCTGGCCCTCGGCACAGGTCGCCTCTGACGTTCTGTCGCGCGTGGCGGCGGCCAGCGACATCATCGTCGGCAATGACGAAGAGTTCGGCTTCATGGCCGGGGATATCGACCTCGGCCTGCAAAAGGCCCGCGAACTGGCCGCCACAACTGCCGCAATCGTCGTTTACAAGATGGGCGAGAAAGGCGCGATCACCTTTGCCGGGGACGAGGAAATTCACACCGGCATCTACCCCGTGACCGCGCTCAAACCCACCGGCGCGGGGGACAGTTTCATGGCCGGGCTTCTGTCCGGTCTTGCCGCCGGACTTGATCTGGAAGCCGCCGTTCTGCGCGGGTCGGCCTGTGCGGCGATCGTCGTGGCGCGCCCGGGATGCGCCCCGGCGATGCCCGATCAGGCCGGACTTGACGCTTTTCTTGCCAATCACCCCGGCCCGACGCCAGCCTGAGGACATTGCCCCATGCATATCGCCCCCTATGACAACCAGAATGCCCCCATCGTCGACAGCGGCAACGACTGCGTACCGCTGAATTTCTTCAACATCGTCAAACTGAAGCGCGGTGACAGTTTCGAAAGCACCGTGCCGGGGTTCGAGACCTGCATTGCGCCCGCGACCGGAACCGTCGATGTCGAGATCGGCGATTTCCGGGCCGAGGCGATTGGCGGGCGCGGTGTCGATGTCTGGGATGGCGAGCCCGAGGGGGTTTACGTGCCGACCGGGCGCACAGCGCGCATCACCTGCCGGTCCGACGCGGCAGAGGTGTTCATCGCCGGGGCCAAATTCGATGAGGTGCTGGAGCCGTTCGCGGTGCGCGCCGATGAGCTTGATATCGTGCAATACGGCTCGGACGACACCAAGACCCATCGCAAGATCAAGCATATCCTTGGCCAGAAACAGGCTGGCAAGGTCGGGCGGCTTCTGGTGAGCGAGCTTTATACCGTGGGCAAGGGCGGCTGGTCCGGCTTTCCCAGCCATAAGCACGACACCGACGCCCTGCCCGACGAAACCCGGCATGACGAAACCTATAACTTCCGGTTCCGCCCGAATTACGGCAGCGGGCTTCAGCTTTTGCAACGCGAGGGCGACGACGTGGGCGAGGCGTATCATATCGTTGATGGGTCCACCGTCTGCATCGACAGGGGTTATCATCCTTGCGTCGTGATGCCGGGCTACGAGATGTATTACTTCACCATTCTGGGCGGGCTGTCGCAGCGGTCGCTGGTGCAAAACTTCCAGGATACCCATGCCGATCAGGTCAAGACGATCCCCGGCATCCTCGACATGGTCGCCAAGTTCAAATGACGCTGGCCACCCTGCGCGATGTTCTGCAACCCGCGCTTGCAGAAGGTTATGCGGTGGGCGGGCTGGTCTGCCTTGGGTGGGAAGACATGCGCGCCTTCGCCCGGGCCGCCGAGGCCGAGGAACTGCCGGTGATCCTGCAAACCGGGCCGTCCTGCCGGGCGCATACCCCCCTGCCGGTTCTGGGGGCGATGCTGCGGGAACTGGCGGATAGCGTTTCGGTGCCGGTCGTCGCCCATCTTGATCATGGGTACACGGCCGAGGAATGCCGTATCGCCATCGACTGTGGCTATAGCTCGGTCATGTATGACGGGTCGCGCAAGCCGCTAAGCCAGAACATCGACGAAACCGCCGCGATTGCCGAGATGGCGCATGACGCCGGCGTGTCCTGCGAGGGAGAGATCGGGTTCGTGGGATATGCGGCGGGCGAAAGCTCGCAAGGCACCGACCCCGATGAGGCCGCGACGTTTGTGCGCGAAAGCGGTGTGGATGCCGTGGCAATCTCGGTCGGCAATGTGCATCTTCAGCAAAACCGCGAAGGCGGGCTGGATGAAGCCCGCATTCGCGCGATCGAGGCGGTGACGGATATCCCGCTGGTCATTCATGGCGGGTCGGGCGTGCCGGTGGCGCAGCGCACCGCACTCGCCCGGACAAGCCGCATCTGCAAGTTCAACATCGGGACGGAGTTGCGCATGGTCTTCGGTCGCGAGCTGCGGGCGGTTCTCGATGCCGACAATGAGGTCTTCGACCGGGTCAGTATCCTGAGCCACCTTGAAGGCCCGCTTGAAACAGCAGCACGGGCCGCCTTGCGCGCACTGGCCCCCGAAACAGGAGAGAGCGCATGATCAGATTTGGGGTTCTGGGCTGCGGCCGCATCGGGCAAGTGCATGCCCGCAGTCTGAAACAACTAAACGGCGCGCGGGTTGCGGCGGTGTCGGATGCGTACGAAGACGCGGCCCGGTCGCTGGCCGGTGAGGTCGGGGCCGAGGTTCGGGAAAGCGCCGCGATCATCGGCGCGGACGATATCGACGCCATCGTGATCTGCACCCCCACCGACATTCACGCCGACCAGATCCAAGCCGCCGCTGCCGCTGGCAAACCGGTCTTCTGCGAAAAGCCCATCGACCTTGATGTCGGCCGCGTGCGCGAGTGTCTGTCGGCCGTTTCGGCGGCGGGCATCCCGCTGATGATCGGGTTTCAGCGCCGGTTCGATCCGCATTTCCGTGCGCTGAAAGAGGCGCTCGATGCTGGCCGCATCGGCACGATCGAGCAGATTGCGATCACCAGCCGCGACCCATCGCCCCCGCCGCCGGAATATATCCGACGCTCGGGCGGGATATTCCGCGATATGGCCATTCATGATTTCGACATGGCGCGGTTCTTGCTGGGTCAGCCGATCCGCCGGGTTCTGGCCATCGGCGCAGCACTCGTGGACAAGGAGATCGGCGCGCTTGGCGATTTCGACACCGCGACCATCCTGATGGAGGCCGAGGGCGGCGCGCAGGTGGTGATCACCAATTCCCGCCGCGCGACCTATGGTTACGATCAGCGGGTGGAGGTTCTGGGCTCGGGCGGTGCGTTGAATGTCGGCAATCAGACGGTTGCCAATCTGACCACGGCCACGGGGGACAGGTTTGAAACGCCTGTCTTGCTCAATTTCTTCATGGACCGGTACCGCGAGGCTTACGCCGCCGAAATGCAGGCCTTCATGAACGTGATCGAGAACGGCACCGCACCGCCGGTGACGGGTGCAGACGGGTTGGACGCGCTGCGTCTTGCCGATGCGGCAACGCTTTCGGCGCAGGAGGGGCGTTGGGTCGAGCTTTAGCGCGAGGCACCCGGCCCTACGTCGCGCGCGACAGCAGATTTCTGACCGACAGGGCGATCTCAAGCTCTTCCCGCGTCGGGCGCACCAGCATCTCGGGCGACGACAGAAACGTCAGTCCGGCCATGATCCGGTCGCGGATGGAGGCTGCGTTTTCCCCAATGCCGCCGCAGAAAACGACGGCATCCAGCCCGCCCATCGTGCCCGCAAGGCGGCAGATTTCTTCGACCGCGCGGGCGACGAAGGCCTCGATGGCGCGTGCGGCTGCGGGGTCGTCCGACATTTCCAGATCGCGCATGTCGTTGGACAGGCCCGAGAGACCCAGCAGCCCGGATTGACGGTAAAGCAACGTCTCGATCTCTTCCGCCGATTTCCCTTGCCCCATCCAATAGAGCAGCACCCCGGGGTC